>CAZNXQ010000030.1:0-19941 GCA_964576895.1 uncultured Desulfovibrio sp. | reverse complement strand
GCATTTGAGCTTGAGCTCCACCGCATTCACATATCCGGCGTCATTGGGCGTGCCCTTGGCGCTGCACCCGGCCAGAAGGGCGAGCAGAACAATGCTGAAAAGCGCAAGACAAAACCGATTCTCCATGACGACCTCACCGTGCCGGGACGGACTCGTACGTTCTCTCCTATCGGCGCCGCGGGCAGAAACTTGAGGTGCGGATGCCGGTCCGTTCCTGCCGGGGCGCATGGTGTCGCAAAAAACTTTGCAAGATACATTCCAAAAATGGACTTGGCTTGCCCCCGGAAATAGCGTAGATTCCAGCGTTGTCAATGGCTGCCGCCGGAAAGGCGACATGCCGCCCGCGGCCGGGCGGCAGCGCGCACCATGGGGCAACGCCCGGTGCGGCGGCAGGATTTTCCGGCGCGTCAGCGCGATCCTTATCATGAATGCGGGGGCCTGTATGGGCGGGAACAGCCGCGAAGTGCGGCTCGGCACGTTGCGTATTGGCGGCGGCGCGCCTGTCATGGTGCAGAGCATGACCAATACCGACACCCGCGATGCGGCGGCCACCGTGGCCCAGATCCGGCGCCTTGCGGCGGCCGGATGCGAGGCGGTGCGCGTGGCCGTGCCCGATGAGGCCGCCGTGCGGGCGCTTCCCGCCATCCGCGAGGGTTCGCCCGTACCGCTCATCGCGGATATCCATTTTGACTATCGGCTTGCCGTCGCCGCGCTTGAGGCCGGCCTTGAAGGGTTGCGGATCAACCCCGGCAATATCGGGCCCGCGGCCCATGTGGACCGCGTGGTGGACGCGGCCAGGGCCCACGGGGCCGCGGTGCGCATCGGCGTCAACGGTGGCTCGCTGGAAAAGCCGCTGCTCGCGCGTTTTGGCGGCCCCCGCCCTGAGGCCCTTGTGGAAAGCGCGCTGGGGCATTTGCGCCTGCTTGAGCGGCGCGGTTTTTACAACGTCAAGATTTCGCTCAAGTCCTCCTCCGTGCTGGACACCATTGCGGCCTACCGGCGCATGCGCGAGGTCTGCGATTGCCCGCTGCACATCGGCGTTACCGAGGCGGGCGGCCTCATGCGCGGCACGGTCAAGTCCGCCGTGGGGCTCGGCATTCTTTTGCATGAAGGCATAGGGGACACCATCCGCGTCTCGCTTACCGCCGATCCTGTGGAGGAAGTCGCCGTGGCGTGGGAGATCCTGCGCGCGCTGGGCTTGCGCGCGCGCGGACCGGAACTCATTTCCTGCCCTACCTGCGGCCGGACGGAGATCGATCTTTTTGCCCTGCTCCACGCCGTGGAAGAGCGCCTTGCCGGGACTGCCGCCCCCATCAAGGTGGCGGTCATGGGCTGCGTGGTCAACGGCCCCGGCGAAGCGCGGGAGGCCGACATCGGCCTTGCCGGGGGGCGTGACAAGGGCATCATTTTCCGCAAGGGCGAGGTCGTGCGCGTGGCGCGCGGGCAGGAAGCCCTTCTGGCGGCATTCATGGAAGAGCTGCAACAGCTTCTCGACGGCGAGGGAAGCCGCGCCCCCGGCGGCGCGGAAACGGCATGAACCGGCATCTTCCCGCCATTTTATCCCCAACACCCAGCTCCGGAAAGGACCAACATGCGCTTCAGTTCCTGTTACATTCCCACGCTCAAGGAAAGCCCGGCGGATGCCGAGGTCGTCAGCCACAAGCTTTTGCTGCGCGCCGGCATGGTGCGCCGCCTGACTTCCGGACTCTATATTTATCTGCCGCTGGGGCTCAAGGTCATCGGCAGGATCGCCGACGTCATCCGTGAGGAAATGAACGCCGCGGGCTTCCAGGAGTTGCTTCTGCCCATGGTTCAGCCTGCGGACCTCTGGAAGGAAACCGGCCGCTGGGAACATTACGGCAAGGAGCTGCTCCGCTTCCGCGACCGCAACGAGCGCGAATACTGCCTCGGCCCCACGCATGAGGAGGTCATTACGGACCTGGTGCGCGGCGAGGTGCGTTCCTATCGTCAGCTTCCGGTGCGCCTGTATCAGATCCAGACCAAGTTCCGGGACGAGATCCGCCCCCGTTTCGGCCTCATGCGCGGGCGCGAGTTTCTCATGAAGGACGCCTATTCCTTCGATGCGGACATGGAAGGCGCCCAGAAGAGCTATCAGCTCATGTATGACGCCTATGTCCGCATCTTCACGCGCCTGGGCCTGCGCTTCCGCGCCGTGGAGGCGGACACCGGCTCCATTGGCGGCAATTTCTCGCACGAGTTCATGGTGCTCGCCGATACCGGCGAGGACACCATTGCCGTGTGCGATTCCTGCGAGTACGCGGCCAATCTGGAGCGCGCCGAGGCTGTCTGGAAGGGCGAGCCCTGCACCGATGCCTGCCCGGAGGCGGAGGCCGTGCCCACCCCCGGAGCGCATACGGTGGAAGAGGTGACGGCCCTGCTCGGCATTTCTGCCCGGCAACTGGTCAAGACCATGCTCTTCAGTGTTGACGGCGAAACCGTGGCCGTGCTCGTGCGTGGCGACAGGGAGGTCAACCCGGTCAAGCTCAAGAATCTGCTCAAGGCCCAGGATGTGGAGCTTGCCGCCTCGGCGGCGGTGGAGGCGCTGACCCAGGCCCCCCTGGGCTTTGCCGGCCCTGTGGGCCTGCGGCTGCCCATCTATGCCGACCTGGAGCTTCAGGGCGCCACCGATTATGTCACCGGGGCCAACAGGGGCGATACCCACCTGCGCCATGTGGATCTGAACCGTGACGCGAACATCACCGCCTGGGCCGACCTGCGCGAGGTCATTGAGGGCGATGTCTGCCCGCGCTGCGGCGGCCGCCTTTCGCTCACGCGGGGCATTGAGGTGGGGCATATCTTCATGCTCGGCCTCAAGTACAGTTCCAGCATGCACGCGGCCTTTCTGGATGAGAACGGCAAGGAAAAGCTCATGATCATGGGCTGCTACGGCATCGGCGTTTCGCGCGTGGCTGCGGCGGCCATCGAGCAGAACCACGATGCGGCGGGCATTGTCTTTCCGCCGCCGGTGGCGCCGTTCGACTGCATCCTGCTCAATCTCGACCCGCGCGACGCCGCCGTCTCGGCCAGGGCCGAAGAGGTGTATGCCGCTCTTGGAAAGATGGGGGTGGACACGCTTCTGGACGACCGCGAGGAACGCCCCGGCGTCAAGTTCAAGGATGCCGACCTGCTCGGCATCCCGCTCCAGCTTGTGCTTGGCGGCAAGGGGCTGGCGCGCGGCGTGGTGGAATGCAAGGATCGCAGGAGCGGCGAAAAGGCCGAGCTGCCTCTTGACGGCTTTGCCGATGCCTTTGCCGCCTGGGCGGACACGGTGCGTCAGAGGTGGGCCGCCCGCGCGTGACGCGGACGGCGCGGCGGTGCCACATGGCGGCGCGTGAGCTGCGGGGAGCCGACTGCGAGGGTGGTGCAGCGGAGGAGAAAGATACGCGCTCTTTCAGCGGGGATGCCTCTCCGGACATGGCGCCGGAGGGCATCCTCACCGTCAGGGCCTTGACCGAACGCCTGCGGCGCACGCTGGAAACGCGCTATCCCTTTGTGTGGGTGCGCGGCGAGGTGAGCAATCTCTCGCGTCCGGCATCCGGGCATGTGTATTTCAGCCTCAAGGACGCGGAGGCGCAGCTCCAGTGCGTCTGGTTCCGCAACCGCCAGCGGGAAACGCGCAATTTCGACCCGCTCACGGGCGAGGTCTTTGAGGGGCCCCGCCCGTCGCCGCTGGCAGCGCTGGCCAATGGCCGGGAACTCCTGTGCGCCGGGCGCGTCAGCGTCTATGCCCCGCGCGGCCAGTATCAACTGGTCGTGGAGTTCGTTCAGCCGGCTGGCGCCGGGCTGCTGGCCCAGGCCTTTGAGGAGCGCAAGCGGCAGCTCGCGCTCGCGGGCTATTTCGCGCAGGAACGCAAGCGCAAGCTGCCCTGGAACCCCCGCCGCGTGGCCCTTCTTACCTCACCGGGCGGCGCGGCCATCCATGATTTTCTTGAGCTGGCGCAGGCGCGCGGCTGCGCTTCCAAGATCCGGCTGTTTCCCGTTTCCGTTCAGGGGGAGCGGGCCGTGTCCGAAATCGTGGCCGCCATGGAGGAGGCCAACGCGCAGGGTTGGGCGGAAGTCATCGTCCTCATCCGGGGCGGCGGCTCGCTGGAAGACCTCTGGGCATTCAACGAGCTTCCCGTGGCTGAGGCGGTTTTCCGTTCCCGGCTCCCGGTGCTGGCGGGCATCGGGCACGAGGTGGACGTGAGCCTGGCGGATCTCACGGCGGATCAGCGCGCGGCCACGCCGTCCCATGCGGCGCAGTTGCTCTGGCCGCTACGGGAGGAATTGCGTCAGGGCCTGGACGACCTGACAATGGCGCTCGATCGGGCCATGGCGCTCCGTCTTGAGCGAGAGGCACATGCGCTGGACACACTTGCGCGCGGGCTTGCCTGGGCGTCGCCCGTCCGGCGGCTGGAGCGCTTCGGCGAACGCCTTTCGCTGCTGGATGCCGCGCTGGCGGCAGGCACGCGCCGCTGGTGGGAAGAAAAGGCGCACCTTCTGGAGGATCTGGAACGGCGGCGACGTTCCGCGTTCACGCAGGAGACGCTGCAAGGGGGAGTGCTGCGGCTGGATATGCTGACGCTGGCCCTGCCCCGGCTTGTCTGTCAGCGCCTCACCGCTGCCGCTGCTGCCCTTTCCGGTCTGGAGGAACGGCTTGGGCGTGCCATCGGCGATATGCTTGGCGCCCGCGACGCCGCGCTTGAGCGGCTGGAACTCACCCTGACGGCCCGTGATCCTTTGGAGCCGCTGGAGCGCGGCTATGCCCTGCTGTCCCGCGAGGATGGAGCGCTGGCGCGTTCGGTTGCGGATTTTGCTCCGGGCGACCGGATGCGCGCGCGTCTGGGCGATGGCGTCCTTGACGCGCGCGTGGAAACGGCGCGAGGGTTCCGCGCCGGAAGAGGAAACCACCAATGAGTACAGTGGTGAAACGATGGCTCCCGCAACGGGCGCGTCCGCTGTGGGGCCTGGCCGTGATGGCCGTCATCCTGATCTGGAGCGCGCCCGCGTTGCCCGCCCCGGAGCGCGCGCGTCTCGTCGCGCCGGAGACGGTGGCGCGCGGCGATGCGTTTGTGGCCGAACTGGCTTTGGCGCAGCCCGCGGAACAGGTGTGCTTTTTCTGGCGCGGCAAACGCCATGTGGTGGCCGCGCTGAAGGCGCCCAACACCGCGGAGGGCGCGCCAGGCTGGCGCGCGGAGATCCTGTTGCCGGTGCCGCTGGAGGAAAAGGCCGGTCAGCTGACGCTGGGCGCCTGCAGTGGCAAGGGATGTTCCGCGCCGGAAATCACACGCCCTGTCCGTCTGCATGACCGCAAGCGCCCCGTGCAGCGGCTCACCGTTGACAGAAAGTATGTTGCACCGCCACCGGAAGCGGCCGAACGCATCAGGCGCGACCGTGAAAAGGTCCGCGCCGCCCTGGCCGGGCATCTGCCGGAACGGCTCTGGAGCCTGCCGCTGGAGCGTCCGGTGCCGGGGACGGTTTCCAGCCTGTTCGGCATGAAGCGCGTTTTTAACGGCCAGCCGCGCGGCATGCACCGGGGGCTGGATCTGCGCGGCGGCCAGGGCACGCCCATCCGCGCCTGCGCCGACGGCGTGGTGGCCCTGGTGGACAATCTGTATTTTTCCGGCAATGCGGTCTATATCAATCACGGCGACGGCGTGTTCAGCTCCTATCTGCATATGTCCAAGCCTCTGGTGACGCTGGGGGAACGGGTGCACCGCGGCCAGGTGGTCGGGCTCGTGGGGGCCACCGGGCGCGTTACCGGCCCGCATCTGCACCTTGGGCTCATGGTGCAGGGGGAATCCGTGGACCCGCAGCCGCTGCTTGCTCCTGTTGCGCACGATGGACCGCGAGGAGGCCTGAACAAATGAAGAGCAGGAAACCTGTCCGGTTTGAGGACGCCATGGCGCGCCTTCAGGAAATCGTCACCGCGCTTGAGGACGGGCGGCAGCCCCTGGAAAAGGGGATAGCATTGTACAAGGAAGGGGCGGCCTGCGCGCGTTTCTGCCGCGAGCAGCTTGAAAAGGCGCGCCACGAGATTTCCGTCTGGCAGGAGGGTGAAGCGACGCCCTTCACGGGCATGCCGTGCGCCGGAACCGGGGCGCGCGCCGAGGAGGAAGAGGCATGAATTCCCGCGGGAAGAGTGAATGCACGCCGCATGGGCCGGAAATCATGGAACCAGCGGCCATGAAGGAACAGCTCAAACGACGCGCCGCCGCCGTGGAGCGCTGGCTCGCCACCTGTCTGGACGGCCGCGAAATGCCGCCCCGGCTCCGTGAATCCATGCTCTACAGCCTCCAGGCGGGCGGCAAGCGGCTCCGGCCCGTGCTTTGTCTCACCTGCGCGGCGCTCTGCGGGCTTGAGGAAGAACGGGTGATGCCCTTTGCCGGCGCCATTGAGATGATCCATACCTATTCGCTCATCCATGACGATCTGCCCGCCATGGATGATGACGATCTGCGCCGGGGCAAGCCGTCAAATCACAAGGCTTTTGACGAGGCCACGGCCATCCTCGCCGGGGATGGCCTGCTGACCGACGCCTTTGCCTGCATGTGCCGGGCGCGCATTCCCGCCGGGCCGCTCCTGGCCGCCATTGCGGAACTGGCGGGCGCCGCTGGCTCTTCGGGCATGGTCGGCGGTCAGGAATGGGACATGATCCATACCGGGCGCCCTTCCGTGAGCCTTGAGGAGCTCCAGACCATGCACGCCATGAAGACCGGGGCGCTGCTTCGCGCCTCCTGCGTGTGCGGGGCGCTTCTTGCCGGGGCGGACAGCGCCGTGGTGGACACCATCGGCGAGTACGGCTCGGCGCTCGGCATGGCCTTCCAGATCGCCGATGACATTCTGGATGTCACGGCGGATACGGCTGTTCTCGGCAAGCCCGCCGGCAGCGACGCCGCTCAGGGCAAGAATACCTATCCTTCCATGGTGGGCCTTGCGACAAGCCGGGAGCTGGCCCAGGCACAGGCCGCCAGGGCAAGGGCCGCGCTTGCGGCTCTTGTGGGGCCGGAAGCGGCGTTTTTGCGCGCTCTGGCGGACTATACCGTGAGCCGGGCGTGCTGACATGGCAGTGACCGCTCCCCGCGGGAGCGTCCGTCTTGCGGACCTCACCGACCCCGCGCAGCTGCTCGGCCTGCCTGACGCGGAGCTCGCCCGGCTTGCCGGTGAGGTGCGCGAACGGATCATCACGACAGTAGCCGCCAACGGCGGCCATCTCGCGCCCTCCCTGGGCGTGGTGGAGCTGACGCTGGCCCTCCTGGCGGAATTCGACCTCAACAGGGACAAGCTCATCTGGGACGTTGGGCACCAGGCCTATGCCCACAAGCTGCTTACGGGCCGGGCCGCCGAATTTTCCAGCCTGCGGCGTCTGGGAGGGCTTTCCGGCTTTCCGCGTCTGGCGGAGAGCCCGTATGACCATTTCGGGGTGGGGCATTCCTCCACATCCATCTCCGCCGCGTTGGGCATGGCGGAAGCCAGGGATCTTGCGGGGCTCAGGCACCATGTCATCGCCGTTATCGGGGACGGCTCGCTCACCGGGGGCGAGGCTTTCGAGGGGCTCAATCTCGCAGGGCATATGGGCCGGCGGCTCATTGTGGTGCTCAATGACAACGAAATGTCCATCTCGCCCAATGTGGGCGCGCTTTCACTGTTTCTGAGCCGGACCCTTTCCCGGCGCTGGGTGCGCCAGACGCGGCGCGAGGTGCTGCGCTTTCTCCGAAGCATTCCCCGCATCGGTCAGAAGCTCGCGCTCTATGCCATGCGCGGCGAATGGAGCTTCAAGTCCTTCTTCACGCCCGGCATGCTTTTCGAGGCGTTGCGTTTTACCTATATCGGCCCGGTGGATGGTCACGACATCCCGGCCCTGCGCCGTCATCTGCAAATGGCGGCGGCCGTGGAAGACGGCCCGGTCCTGCTGCATGTGCGCACGCGCAAGGGCAAGGGCTATGCCCCGGCCGAGAGTGATCCCACCAGGTTTCATGGCGTGGGGCTGTTCAATCCTGAAACGGGCGAACCCGTCGCGCCGGTGGGCCAGACGCCGCCGCCCGGCTTTACCAGCGTCTTTGGCGAGACACTGGTGGAACTGGCGGAAAAGGACAGGCGCATCATCGCCATTACGGCGGCCATGCCCGAAGGCACGGGAACGGACAGGTTCCGCGCCCGGTTTCCGGAACGCTTTGTGGATACCGGCATCTGCGAACAGCATGCCGTGACGTTTGCCGCGGGGCTCGCCAGTCAGGGCTTCAGGCCGGTGCTGGCCATCTATTCCACCTTCCTCCAGCGCGGCTATGATCAGGTAGTGCATGACGTCTGCCTGCAGAATCTGCCCGTGACCTTCTGCATCGACCGGGCCGGACTGGTGGGGGCGGACGGCGCCACCCATCATGGCGCCTTTGACATCGCCTACCTGCGGCATATCCCGAATATGCGGCTGCTGGCCCCGCGCAATGAGGACATGCTCCGTCATTGCCTGAAAACAGCGCTGGAGCTTGATGGCCCCTGCGGCGTGCGCTATCCGCGCGGCGCCGGGGTAGGGGTGGAGCGCACGGGCGCGCCGCGCGTTCTCCCCGAAGGGCGCGGCGAAGTGCTGCGCGAGGGGCAGGGCCTTGCCATCATTGCGGCGGGCCCCTGCGCGCATACGGCCCTGAAGGCCGCGAACCGCATTGAGGCCGAGCTGGGAACTGCTCCTCTGGTTTTCGACCCCGTCTGGCTCAAACCCCTGCCCGAAGCGCAGCTTGCCGAGCTGGCGTGCCGTTTTGACCGCCTGCTTTTTGTGGAGGAAGGGGCGCTTGCCGGCGGTTTTTCCTCGGCCGCGCTTGAATATCTGAACGATGCCGGTTTGTTGCGCGGGCAGCGCATCCGCCGTCTCGGCCTTGAGGATGCCTTTGTGGAACACGGCTCCCAGGCCGAGCTGCGCGGGCTTCAGAGCCTGGATGCGCGCGGGGTGACGGAAGCTGCGCTGGCCTTGCTCCGCGAAGGCTGAACCGGCGTGAACCGGACGCAGCCGTCGCGCACCAGCGCTTCCAGAGCGCCGGGAAGCTGGAAGCGCGTATTGCCGCGTCCTTCCCGCAAAGCAGCGTCCAGCGCAAGCAGGGTGGCGGCTCTGGGCTGGCCGGCGGGATTTCCGCCGCTCTCTTCGCGTTTTTTCCTGAGCGTGCGGCAGGCCCGGACATAGAGACGCAGCCGCGCCGCCGGATGGAGCGCGGCCAGGAGCGCCCGTGGCAGCGTGATGGCCGGTGCGCCGTTTTCCGGTTCTTCCCGCCAGGGATGCGCGGCCAGCGCGCGGTCCAGCGTTTCCTCCCAGAAGGCCCCGTCCAGGCTCCCCAGCCTGTGCAGGGTGGCAAGGCTCCTGTCCAGTGCGGGGTTTTCCCGCCGCAGCAGCGGCAGGACTTCATGGCGCAGGCGATTGCGGCGGTAGTCAAGGGAGGCGTTGCTCGCGTCTTCGCTCCAGGGGATGCCGAGATGCCGCAGCAAGGCGCGCAGGGTCGCGGGAGCGGTAAAGAGCAGGGGCCGGAGCAGATGGCGGCCGGCATCGCGGGGCGCCATGCCCGCCAGGCCGGGCCAGCCCGCGCCGCGTGTGAGCCGGAGGAGCACATCCTCGCTCAGGTCGCCCGCATGATGGCCCAGGAGTATCCAGTCCGCGTTCAGGGCCGCGCGTTCCTCCTCCAGCAAGGCATAGCGCACCTTGCGCCCGGCCTCCTCCAGACCGCAGTTCCATGCCGTGGCCGCGGCCGCCACATTGCTGCGGCGCACCGCGCAGGGGATGTCCAGGCATCGGCACAGCGCGCATATCTGGTGCGTCTCCTCGCGACTTTCCGGCCGCAGGCCGTGATCCACGCTCAGGGCGGACAGGCGCAGGTCCATTCGCGGGGCGAGCAGGGTCAGCAGGACAGCCAGCGCCGTGGAGTCCGCTCCGCCGGAAAGGGCAAGCAGCAGATGCGCGCCGGAGGCAAGACCAAGCTCCCGCCGGCAGAAACGCTCGACGCCAAGGCAGAGACGGGCGTCCTGCGGGGAGAGCTCCTGAAGCGCGGGCAGCCGAAAAGGGGAGAGCGGTACCGGGGCGGGTGCGGCGGGCACGCCTCACTCCCCATGTCCGCGCCGTCCGTGCGGCGCATCAAGGGCAAAGATGCGGCGCACCAGGCTGACACGGGCTGGCGCCCCTTCGCGCGCCATGCCGTCTTCCTTGAGAAACATGATGGGAGCGTGATTGAGCTTGTGCGCGATGGCGTGGGCCATGGCCGTGATGGCCGCGCGCTGCGCCTCGTCCAGCGGGCCGAGACGTTTGAGGGTTCGCGCCAGTTCTTCCTCAGCGGCGCGTTCGCCCCGGTGAACAAGGTCAACGATGGTGGGCTGGCTTTCAAGGCTTTGCAGCCAGCGGGAAAACTGCGCCACCTCCTCGTCCAGAATGGCCTCGGCCTTGGCGGCTTCCTCACGGCGCCCGGCGAGGTTTTCCTCCACCACCTCGCGCAGGTCGTCGATGTCATACAGATAGACATTGTCCAGCCCGTTGACGTCAGGGTCAATATCCCGCGGAACGGCGATGTCGATGAAGAACATGGGCCGGTTCCTGCGCGTTTTGAGTACGGCGCGGAGGTCGCGGGCGCGGATGACAGGTTCGGGCGAACCCGTGGAGGTGATGACGATGTCGGCCTCGGCAATACGGGCGCCGAGCTCGTCAAAGCCGGCGGCCCGGCCATGGAAGCGTTTCGCCAGCTCCACGGCGCGCTCGCGGGTGCGGTTGACAACGACGATCTCATCGATGCCCGCCTGAAGC
Organism: uncultured Desulfovibrio sp.; assembly: GCA_964576895.1. Classification (GTDB taxonomy): domain Bacteria; phylum Desulfobacterota; class Desulfovibrionia; order Desulfovibrionales; family Desulfovibrionaceae; genus Desulfovibrio. Next base: position 9,170 of record CAZNXQ010000030.1, on the reverse strand, counting down.
AGATGCATGGCCGCCAGTTCCGCCATTTCGCCCGCGCCCACCAGGAGCGCCCGATGGGTGGGCATGTCGCCGAAAATGCGCCGGGCCAGCTCCACGGCGGCGTAACTGATGGAAACCGCGTTGGCGGCCACGGCGGTTTCCGTGCGGACGCGCTTGGCCACGGAAAAGGCCTTGTGTAGGAGCCGATTGAGGATGACGCCCGTGCTCCGGCTCTCCACCGACATCCGGTATGCCTGCTTGAGCTGGCCCAGGATCTGCGGTTCGCCCAGGACCATGGAATCCAGGCTGGAGGCCACGGCAAAGAGATGGCGCACGGCCTTGATGTCCCTGTGTTCGTACAGGTAGGGCGCGAGTTCTTCCGGAACGGCGTGCCGCGCCCTGGCCCAGGAACGCAACAGATGTTCGCGGATCGCGCCGCCGTCCGCACCCACGCCCACCAGTTCCACGCGGTTGCAGGTGGAAAGGATGAGCGCTTCGCTCACAGGGCCGTCACAGGGGACGGCCCAGGTTTCGGGCGCGCAGTGCTCGGCCAGCGCGAAGCGTTCGCGCACATCCACACCCGCCGTGCGGTGATTCAGGCCCACAAGAACGATGTCGTGCCGCATACGCCCCGCCTATCCGCGCACAAAGGCGTGATGCGTTTCCATAAAGGCATTGACCACGACGAGGGAAAACAGCGAAAGCAGAAAAATGAAAACGGCCAGCCGCGCGGGCTTGCGCCCCTTCCAGCCGTTGGCGAGCCGGTTGTGGAACAGGATGGCGAGCAGGAGCCAGACGAGGAGGCTCACCACTTCCTTGGGGTCGCCGGTGAGGGCGCTGCCAAAGACAGGCCGCGCCCACACAAGGCCCGTCAGGATGCCCACGGTATAAAGGGGAAAGGCCGTCAGGGCGCAGAAGGCATTGATCCGGTCAAGGATGGCGAGAGCGGGCATATCCTGCCAGATGCCGCGCATGCGCTGTTTGCTCTTGATGCGCCGTTCCAGAAAGAGAAAAAGCGCGCCGGCGGCAAAGGCCAGCGTCAGCAGGCCGAGGCTGAGGAAAAGCGCGCCGATATGCAGCGCGAAAAAGGGCGCCTTGAGCGAAGCCGGCAGGGGAACGGCCAGTTCCAGCCAGCGCGTGGACATGAGAAAGAGAATAAGACCGAGCAGGGCAGCGAAAATGAGCGGCGCCTCCTGCCGGAAGCGGGCCCACAGCGCCAGCCCGCACAGAAGAATGAACCAGGCGAGCATCTGGAGATAGGCGCCGAGCGTCAGGCCGCCGGGATGCGCGCCATGCGCGCCGAGCGCGAGGATGAGCGTCTGACAGACGAATGCCGCACCGGCGAACGCGCATGCGGCACGGCGCCAGGCGACACGGCGGGCCAGCATGCCCAGAAGACCGATCGCACCCGCGAGCGCATAGACCGCCAGGGTAATGACCGTGGAGGTTTCAGGCGCGAGAAGATCAGCAAGGCTCATGTGACTCTCCGTCAGTGACGGTATGGGAGACTGGTTTCCGCATCAGGGACGTTTCGGCGCACGCCGCCACAAGCGGGATGGCGTGCATGGCCAGGGGGGACGGCAGCTCCGCCGCGAGCCAGTCGCGGCATCGGGCGTGGTCGCCCGCAGCCAGCCACGCCCCCAGCGGCGAGGCCGCCACTTTGCGGAACAGTTCCCTATTGTGCCGCGAATCGTTCCCCATGGCAAGGACCAGGGGCCTCAGACGGCCGAGAAAACACGCCAGGGCCGCGTGGGGCGCCAGCCAGTCCTCCAGTTCGCGGCGCATCCTTCGCGCCAGGGCCGGGCTTGCCCCGCCGGTGGAAAGCGCCGCGCACAGTTCGCCGCTGCGCGCCATGGCGGGCACGGCAAAACTGCCGAGTTCCGGGGCGCTCGCGCAATTGCAGGGCACGCGCGCTTCCCGGCACAATCCCGCAATGCGCGCGTTTTCGTGCGCATCGCCCGTGGCGGCAAAGACCAGACGGCTCGCGCGTATATCGGCGGGGGTGCAGGCGCGGCATTCCAGACGCACGCGGGCGTCCGCCATGAGGCGCGCGCCGTCGGCGTCGGAGGCGTCCTCCCGCGACATGCGCGGCGGCCGGGTATCCAGCGCCAGCACGGAGCCCACCCCGCTGGCCAGCAGCCCGGCGAGCTTGCGCATGCCGACTTCGCCCAGGCCGACCACAAGACAGTGTTCGCCTTCGAGGGAAAGAAAGAGCGGATAGGCAAAGGGCATGGCGCGACATCCTCGGTGACCATAACGGAACCGCATCCCGCGGGCCGAGCCCAAGCATACAGGAGGGCGTGCCGATTGCAAGGCCGGGCACGCTGTCTTGCCTCTTTGCGGTATTCTGTCTATGCTGAACAGTTGCGGATGGCGCTGGATGCGCTCCGCTGCGGCGGTCACCCTCTTTTCGGAACCACAGGAGTTGTCATGGCACTGAGCATCGGCATCGTCGGGCTGCCCAATGTGGGCAAATCCACGCTTTTCAATGCCCTGACCAGGGCCCAGAATGCGCAGGCGGCCAACTATCCCTTCTGCACCATCGAGCCCAACAAGGCAACGGTGGCCGTGCCGGATGCCCGTGTGGACGCGCTCTCCCGCAAGGTCACGCCGCAGCGCACCATCCATGCCCAGGTGGACTTCATCGACATTGCGGGCCTGGTGCGCGGCGCCAGCAAGGGCGAGGGGCTGGGCAACCAGTTCCTTGGCAATATCCGCGAGTGCGCGGCCATCGTGCAGGTGGCGCGCTGCTTTGAGGACGAGAATATCGTCCATGTGGATGGCAGCGTTGACCCGCTCCGTGATGTGGAAACCATTGAGACGGAACTGCTCCTGGCGGACATGGAAAGCGTGGAAAAGCGTCTGGAGCGTCTGCGCAAGGCCGCCAAGGGCAGCAAGGAGGCCAGGGCGGCGGCCGAGGTCATGGAAGAGCTGCTCGCGCAGCTCAACGCGGGCAAACCCGCCTCCACCTTTGCCCTGCCGGAATCCTGCGACGCCTTTCTCGCTTCCTGGCGCGAGCTTGGGCTGCTCACGGCCAAGCCCGTCATCTATTGCGCCAATGTGGATGAGGATGCCATGGCCGGGGGCAATGTCCATTCCGAAAAGCTCCGGGCCCTGGCCGAGGAGCGCGGCGCGGGCTTTGCCCGCATCTGCGCGCGTCTCGAAGAGGAGTTGCAGGGCCTGCCGGACGAGGAGCAGGCGGAACTGCTGGCCTCCTATGGCGTGGAGGAAAACGGTCTTGGCCGTATCATCCGCACGGGCTATGCAACCCTGGGCCTGTGCAGCTATTTTACCGCCGGGCCGGACGAAGTGCGCGCCTGGACCATTCACACGGGCTGGAAGGCGCCACAGGCCGCGGGCGTCATTCACACGGATTTTGAACGCGGTTTCATCCGCGCCGAAGTCATTTCCTATGACGACTACATGAGCCACGCCAGCGAGGCGGCCTGCCGGGCGGACGGCGTCCTGCGCGTGGAAGGCAAGGACTATGTGGTGCAGGACGGGGACGTCATGCACTTTCTGTTCAATGTGTAAGGGGAGTGGCTCCCGGAACTCCCGGAGCGCACGCCGTCAGCAGTCATTTCCGAGTTTGTTGCGCACCTGGCGGCACAGGCCCATGAGCGCGTCATATTCATGCCGTCGCAGTTGCGCGCGGCCGAAGAGCCGGCGCCAGGGCAGAAGGAAATAGTCGGGATTGTCGCCATGCAGGACGTCCAGTGCCAGGAGCATGGCCTTGAAATCGGCCATGAGGCGCTCCTGTTCCGCTGCGGTGATGGCGCGCGCTCCGGCGGCGCGTTCCGGTGCGGCGGGCTCTGCCTCCATGGTCCTGCCCCGCTGGGCGCGGGCGCATTCGTACAGCAGGATGAGGATCGCCTGAGCCAGATTGAGCGAGCTTGCCGCCCCTTCAGTGGGAATGGTGATGAGGCGCTGGCACTGGAGCAGTTCCTCATTGCTCAGGCCCCGGTCTTCCGAACCGAAAACGAGTGAAATGCCGTTGCCCGCGCGCATGGCCTGCGCCGCCACGCTTCCGGCCTGATCGGCGGTGAGCACGCTTTTGCGCCAGCCGCCAAGGCGCGCGGTGGTGCCCATGACAAGGGCGCTGCCGGCCACGGCCTCTGCCAGCGTGGGGGCCACGCGCGCGCCTTCAAGCACGGGCAGGCCCTTGGGCGTCGCCAGCGGGCGCGCCTTTTCGATCTCCCACCGTTCGGGCGCCACAAGGCAGAGGCGGGAACAGCCCATATTGGCGCAGGCACGGGCGGCCATCCCGATATTTTCAGGAAAGCGCGTCCTGACAAGCACCACTTCAACGGCATTGAGCGGCACGGCGCACCTCAGCAGCACTGCCGCACGACATGCAGGAACAGACGCACGACCTCCGCCGGCGCTTCCGGCGCGGCGGTGGGCACGGTGGCAGGCACGGGCGCATCAGGCCAGATGTGGTGGGCGGTAAGGACGATCATGGCGGCCCCTGTGCCGCATTTGCAGACAGTGCCGAGGAAGCGTCCCATCATGGCGCCCATGGCCGCATTCATGGCTTCGCCCGCGGGGCGCCCCTTGTACAGTTCCATGGCGTAACAGCCAAGCCACGCGCCGATCAGGGCCCCCACCAGGGCGCCGAGCCCCCAGAAGAGCGGCGCCAGCAGGATGGCACCCACAAAGGCTCCCACCATGCCGGCAAAGGTTCCTGAGGAGCTGGAGCCGTAGTGCCGGGCCTTGACCACCTGGACGCCCAGTTCCAGCGCCTCGCCAAGCAGACCGAAGCCCACCATGGCTACCCAGAACCAGACATCAAGGGAAGCGGATGGGACAACCAGCTTCCAGAGGGCCACAAGGCCCAGAATGATCCAGTTGGCGGGCAGCCCGAAGATATTGAGGAACAGCACGAAACAGAGGAGCGTGATAAAGGCTCCCGCCAGAAGGGACGCAAGGGGAAAGAACTCCATACCGTGTTTCTTCTACTTCTTCACGCGCAGGTCGCGCACGCGTACGGCCTTGCCTTCGGTGCGGGGCAGGCTGTTGCTTTCCACCAGCTCGACGCTCGGCGTGACGAGGATCTCGTCGCGCAGGCGCTGGGCGATGACCTTTTGCAGATTGTGGAGGACGCGCATGTCTTCCACGAAATATTCGTCGCGAATTTCCACCTGGACACGCATGACGTCGCCAAAGCCGTTGTTTTCCAGCAGGATAAGGTAACTTTGCCCCACTTCGGGGAAGGTCATGATGACTTCCTCGATCTGCATGGGGTAAATGTTGACGCCCTTGACGATGAACATGTCATCCGCGCGGCCGAGGATGCGGTCCATGCGCCGGTGCCGGCGTCCGCAGGAACAGGTGCCGGGGAGGAAGCGGGTGAGATCGCGCGTACGGTAGCGCAGGATGGGCATGCCCTGGCGGCAGAGGCTCGTCATGACGAGCTCGCCCACCTCGCCCTCAGGCATGGGGGCGCCCGTGGCCGGGTCGACGATTTCGGGGATATAGGCGTCCTCCCAGATGTGGAGGCCGTCCTGGGCCAGGCATTCAAAGCCCACGCCTGGGCCGTTCATTTCGGAAAGGCCGTAGGAGTTGTAGGCCTTCATGGCGAAAAGTTCCTCAATGCGGCGCCGGAATTCCTCGGTATACGGTTCGGCGCCCACCAGAGCGATGCGCAGGGGAAAATCGCGCGGGTCTTCGCCCATGTTACGCAAATGTTCGCCGAGGATCAGCGCATAGGATGGCAGGATATGCGCCACAGTGGTTCGGAAATCCTTGGCGAGCTTGATCTGGCGCCGTGAATTGCCGGCGCCTGCGGGGATGGTCATACAGCCGAGCCGTTCCGCGCCGAAATGGATGCCCAGGCCGCCCGTGAACAGCCCATAGCCCGACATGTTCTGAAAAACGTCATCGCGGCGCACGCCAACCATATACATGCAGCGGGCCATGAGATCCGACCAGGAGTTGATGTCGTTCTGTGTGTGGCAGATGGCCACCGGCGAGCCGGTCGTCCCGCTGGAGCAATGCATGCGCACGATCTCGCTCTGGGGCACGCACAACAGTCCGGTTGGGTACTGTGAACGCAGGTCGTCCTTGGTGGTGAAGGGGATGCGCGCAAGATCGTCAAGGCTGTGGATCGCGTCCGCGTCAATGCCCGCTTCGTCCAGCCGTTGGCGGTAAAAGGCGCACCGCCGCGCCTGGGCCACAGTTCCCCTCAGGCGCGTCAGCTGTGTGTCGGCGATGTGGTCACGGCTCCAGAGTTCGGCAGGATCAAAAACGTCCATCAGTCATCCTTTGGATGTGGCGGCACGCCACGTCAGGAGTGGGGGCGCGTCCGCGCCCATCCGTGGAGAATACCGAAACAGCCGGCATGCGGCATGTCCCCGTAAGGTGCAATGTTTCGGCCATGGCCCGCCAGGAGTTCCCGGCGGGGCCCAAGCAGATAGGTGGGCTCAAAGCCACCCGCCGCCTCGCAATGCCCGCCAAATATCGTGCCATGGCCCCCGCTGGCATGGACATCCTCGGCGGGAAGCCAGCGCAGGCGCAACTGCCGGAGATCCTCCAGCAGGAGCGGCAGCTCGCGGCGCTCTGTATGATGCTCATACAGGCCGCAGACACGGCCCCGGTAGACCAGGGCCGCCATGGTATGCTCGTTGCCCGCGTTGATGATGGTGATGCCTTCGCGGAAACTGCGTTCCATGACTTCCGCGTCGCAGAGCGCCCCAAGGATGGCACAGGTGGTGGTGTCCGCCACGGGGCCGCCGGTTTTCGCCTGGAGCGCCCGCAGGCGGTTCATGGAATCGGGAGCCTGGGCATAGATCCAGCGGGTCGGGTCGGAATCGGTGACGAGCAGGGCGTTCCAGTCCTTCATGCGGCCGTGGAGGTCGCCTTCGGCATGTGTGCCGCTATCCTGCGCGGCGGCAAGGATCATGTGGGGCTGGGGCAGGGCGGTGAGCCGGAACAGGCTTTCCCAGAAGCCGGGGGAGAAATCTTCCAGATGAACGGGCACGCAGGTTGCCGGGCAGGTTTCCGTGATGGTGATGCCGAGGCCGTGCACGGTCTCCACATCATCAATGGCGCGGGCGGCGTCTTCAGTGGCGGCGGCGGGCAGGCCGGCGGCAAGATGTCCGCGCAACGCATCAAGGAAGCCGTCGCCCATGATGCCGCCGCAGAGCCAGAGTCCGCGCTTGAGCAGCGTCAATTCACGGATGCGTTGCCCCACGAGCCGGGCAGGAGAGGGCAGGACCCACCTGGGCCAGTTGGCGCACTCCTGTCCGGGACGCGCCAGTAGAGCCTTTTGTGTGCCGCTGCCAATGTCCAGGCAGAGCACAGGTCCGGTTTCCCGCAAAAAAAGGTGTAAGTGTTCATCCATTTCCGTTGCCGGCTCCCGTGCGGAAAATCGCCGCCCGACTGTGATACCCGCAAATCCCGCATCAACGCAAGCCCAGGAAGTTTGTCACGGACGTAAAAAATGCTTGCCAAGTTCGACGATCGGGGCTAAGTATCTTCTTCACGCCGAGGTGGTGGAACTGGTAGACACGCTATCTTGAGGGGGTAGTGGCAATTGCTGTGCGGGTTCGAGTCCCGCCCTCGGCACCAACAAAGATTTCACGCACATTCGAGAAAGTCCGCAAAGCCTTGAGCCAAGCGGGCTTTCTCTGTTTTTAGCGTTCGTCTGTGTTCGCTAAAGTCCGTTGACGGCCGCGAGAAAAGGGGGCAACGATGGGGGCAAGTCAAGCGCTGACAGTTGCCCCCTGCCGGAGTTGCCCCCATGCCCTTCAAATTGACGGATACCGCCATCCGCGCGGCCAAGCCCAGGGAAAAACGCTACAAGCTGGCGGATGGTGAAGGTCTGTACGTTGAAGTTGCCCCCCAGCGGGGGCAAGTGGTGGCGTATCAAGTACCGTTTCGGGGGCAAGGAAAAACGCCTTTCCCTGGGCGTGTATCCTGCCGTGGGATTAAAAGAGGCGCGGAACCGGGCAGCAGAGATTAAGGACATGCTGCGGCGTGGCCTTGACCCCGGAGAGGAACGCAAGGCCGCCAAGGCCGAAGCCGTGGCCGTGGAAATTGTCAAGGGGCAGACGTTCGAGGCGGTGGCGCGGGAGTGGTACGAAAAGAAGCGGGCCGCATGGACGCCGGGCCATCAGAAAAAGATCCTCCTGCGGCTGGAAAACCAGCTTTTCCCCTATCTGGGCAACGTCCACCTTGCCGACCTTGAAGCGGCGGATTTCCTTGCGGCCATCCAGAAAGCCGAAGCGCGGGGCGCGATTGAGACGGCGCACAGGCTCGCGCAACTCTGCGGGCAGGTGACGCGCTACGCCCGCATTTCCGGCATTGTGAAGCATGATGCAGCGGCGGGGCTGACGGAAGCCCTTGCGCCCGTCCAGACACGCCACTATGCCGCAATCACCGACCCTGCCGCCATTGGCCGCCTGCTGCGGGATATTGACGCTTACCAGGGCGAGCCGACTATTTGCCACGCCCTGCGCATTCTGCCGTATGTTTTTGTCCGTTCCGGGGAACTGCGGGCCTCCACATGGGAAGAAATCGACCTTGACGCCGCAACGTGGATTATCCCCGCCGGACGCATGAAAATGCGCCGCCCTCACGTTGTCCCGCTCGCGCCGCAGGTGGTGAAGCTCTTCCGCTCCATGCGGGAGTTCTCCGGCCCTGCCGGGCTGGTGTTCCCGTCCACATTTTCGGCCACGCGCTGCATATCGGACATGGGGCTGCTCAATGCCCTGCGGCGCATGGGCTATGGCAAAGGAACAATGACCATTCACGGCTTCCGGGGCATGGCGTCAACGCTTTTGAATGAACAGGGCTACCGCCCGGACGTGATAGAGGCACAGCTTGCCCACGGCGAAAAGAACGCGGTGCGGGCCGCATACAATCATGCCGACTATCTCCCGGAACGCTGGGCCATGATGGTGGCATGGGCGGACTATCTGGACGGCCTGCGCGAATCCGCCGGACGTTCCGCAGAAGGTGCGAACCTATAGCCACTATGCCTTGCCGGGGGCAAGGCGTGGGCAAGCGCCCCGCTCGACCGGGCAGGAGAGGGAAAGACACGCCCCGCGCGCATGGAACCGCGAAGGCCAGGACACAGATTTCAGATTTCCCCGGCTAGATACGGCGTCAGGAAACAAAATGAAAATAAATAGGGGACTAGATAGTGTCGTCAATTTACTTTTAATTTTTGCGATGGTCTGCTATCCTCC
>CAZNXQ010000029.1:0-19961 GCA_964576895.1 uncultured Desulfovibrio sp. | reverse complement strand
TGATGCGCGAATCCGGCATCCTGAGCATGCGCATGACCTGGACCACGGTGCCGGTTTCATACAGATCGGCCGGGCCGGGCTCCTCCACGCCCTCCTCGCGCTGGGCCACCACCAGCAGATGCCGCCCGCGCCGCACCGCCGCCTCCACGGCCCTGACGGACTTTTCCCGGCTGATGAAGAGCGGCAGGATCATATAATTGAACACCACCACATCGCGCACGGGCAGTACCGGGAGCACGGGCGGCAGGGGCCGTTCCGCATCGGCCGGGTCGCCGCTTTCGTCGCCCCCGCGCGCGGCACCGGCGGACGCCTCGGCGCCGGGGAGGGCCTCTCCGGCCGGAAGATCCCCGCCGGTCGCCCCGGCGGCGCGCGAAGCCCTATCCTCATCCGCGAGGGCCGCGCCCTCCGGGAAATCCTCGTGATTCTTGGTATCGTCGGCCATGGTTTCCCCCTGAATGCTCAGAGAACCTTGCACTGGGTGATACTGTAGCAGTCGCCATCGGTAACGATGACGTGGTCCAGAAAACGGAGCCCCAGATACGGAGCCAGGCGTTGCAGCTCCGCCGTGAGCGCTAGATCGGGCTGCGAGGGGTGCGCATCGCCGCCCGGATGATTGTGCACAAGGATGATGCCGCTCGCCTTGCGCGTCAGCGCCGTTTCCAGCACGTCGCGCGGCTGAACGGGCACCGAGCTCACGCCGCCCCGGTTCAGACGCTCCCAGGCGGTGAGCCGGTTCTGCGCGTCCACCAGGGCGATCCACGATTCCTCATGCGGGCAGGCCGCCAGCCGTTCCCGCGCCATGTGCGCCACGGCTTCGGGCGTGGCCAGCACTTCCCGCCGCCGGAGCGGCGAGGACGCGCGCCGCGCCAGCACCTCGCGCAGGAGCTGCCAGAAGGCCAGCAGACCGGGGCCGAAGCCCGGCACCTGCGCCAGTTCGTCAGGCCGGGCGTCCAGCGCGCCCCGGATGCTCCCGAAACGGCGCAGCAGTTCCCTGGCCAGCGGCTTCGTGTCCTTGCGGCGCAGCACATGGCCCAGCAGAAGTTCCAGGATCTCGTAATCGGCCACGGCCTGCGGCTCGCGGACAAGCCGCTCGCGGAGTCGGGCGCGGTGACCGGCATGGACCGGCGGGGAAGCCTCGGCGCTGGCTGACATAGAGTAAGCAGTCCTGAACGTTTGACAAGGGAGGTCCCGGCCAATCAGCGGGACGGACGGGCCTGTCTACCGCACTTCGGGGCAAAAGCAAAGGCGAAGTTGTTTTTGACGGATACTTGCGGCATTGTCCGCGCAGCGCAAGGGCGTCATCAACCAAAAAGTATAATAACGCCTTTCAGGAACGGCGCGCCGGAGCGCAGAGCGCCGCCATTTCGGCGGCAAGGCTTTCCAGCGCCTGCGCGGGGCTGCGCCGCCCGCTCTTGACCTGCCATTCCGCATCGGCCAGGGCGGCGAAGCCGCGGGCAACGCCGGCGGCGCCCAGGCGTTGCGCCAGAGCCCGCTTGAACGCGGCATCAGAAGGATGGAGCCGCACATTCCCGCCCGCGAGGAGCTGCCAGAGCAGGCGCCATTCACGGGCCAGAAGCGCCAGCAGGGAAAAGAGCAGCCGGTCGTCGTCCTCGCTGCGCGCCAGTTCCCGCCACACGCCCGCAAGATCGCCCTGCTCCATCTGGCGGATGCAGGCAAAGACGTTGCATTCCGGGCTCCAGCCGGCCGTGGCCGTCATGGCGGTGTTCACCGTCTCCCCGCCGGCCATGAGCGCAAGCTTGCGCAGCTCGTTTTCAATGGCGAGACCGTCCGGGGGCACGGAAGCGCAGAACTGTTCCAGCGCGTCCGGCGCGAACGAAAGGCCCAGCGCCCGCGCCCGCGCCCGCACATGCCGCTCCAGGTCGCGTTCGCCCAGGCCCTCGCCGCGCCAGACCCAGCCGCGTTCATCGGCAAAGGCGAAACAGCGCAGGCGCGTGATATGGGCCGGAATTTTGGGCCGCCGCCTCTCCCACTCGCCCTCCAGGCACAATAACGGCCAGACGCGCGCCGAGGGCCGCGCAATGGCGCGGGAGAGCTTTTTCCACACCGCCGCGGGCCAGAGCTGCGCCTGGCGCACCACAAGGGCGCGCGACGCGCCGAACAGCTCCTCAAGGCTCAAAAGCTCCCAAAAACGCGGCGCAGGTTCCTCATCTCCCCAGAACACATGCCGTTCCCAGGCGCCGCGCTCCGGCGGCCATGCGGCCAGCGCCTCCTCCAGGGCGCTGCGGAGCATATACCCGTCCGGACAGACAAAAAAGCTGAAGCCCGGACGCTCCCTGCCCGGCCCTACCGGGGATGCCGCGGTCTGGACGCCGGACGCCGCCATGCGCGCCCCCGCTAGCCCGCCACGATGTTGACGAGCTTGCCGGGAACCACCACCACCTTGCGCACGCTCAGGCCCGCAAGATGCCGTTGCGCCGCCGGGTCCGCCAGGGCCGCGGCTTCCAGCGCCGCCTTGTCCGAGCCGGCCGGGACCTCCAGCGTGCCACGCAGTTTGCCGTTGACCTGAAGGGCCACGGTGATGGTATCCCGCGCAAGGGCGGCTTCCTCCCACGCGGGCCACGGCTCGGCGCCCACATCGCCGTCATGGCCGAGCCGTTCCCAGAGTTCGGCGCAGATATGCGGCGCCACCGGAGACATGAGGGTCAGCACCGTGGCCATGACCGACGAGAAGACGCGGCGGTCCGCCTCGTCGCGTCCGAGTTTTTCGCGGGAGAGATAGAGGGCGTTGACCAGTTCCATGACCGCCGCAATGGCCGTATTGAACTGGAAACGCCCCACGGCCATGTCCGCCGAGACCTTTTTTACGGTTTCATGCTCCTTGCGGCGCAGATCGCGGGCCGCGGCCGATGCGGCGTCCCGCGCCGTGGCGCCGCAGGCATGCAGCGGCAGGAGGCGCTCCCGCTCTTCCATGAAGAGCCGCCAGATGCGCGAGAGAAAGCGCGAGGCGCCTTCGATGCCCGCATCCGTCCATTCAAAATCGCGTTCCGGGGGTGCGGCGAAGAGGCAGAACAGGCGCACCGTATCCGCGCCATATCTGGCGATCATTTCCGACGGGTCCACCACATTGCCCTTGGACTTGGACATCTTGCTGCCGTCCTTGAGCACCATGCCCTGGGTGAGCAGGCGCGAGAACGGCTCGGACAGGTCCGGGGGATAAAAGCCCAGGTCACGCAGGGCCTTGGTGAAGAAGCGGGCATACAGGAGGTGGAGGATGGCATGCTCCACGCCGCCGATATAGAGATCCACGGGCATCCAGTAGGCAAGCGCCGCCGGATCGAAGGCCGCCCCGGCATCGCGGGCGGCGGTATAGCGCGAAAAATACCAGGAGGACTCCACGAACGTGTCCAGGGTATCGGTCTCGCGGCGCGCCGGGCCGCCGCAGCGCGGGCAGGCGCACTCCACAAAGGAGGGCGTTTCCGGCAGGGGCGAGCGGCCGTCGTCACGCACCTTGACATCCAGCGGCAGGATGACCGGCAGGTTTTCCTCCTTTTCCGGCACCATGCCGCAACGCTCGCAGTAGACCACCGGAATGGGCGCGCCCCAGTAGCGCTGGCGCGAGATGTTCCAGTCCCTGAGGCGGAACTGGATGGCGGAACTCCCCTTGCCCTCGGCTTCCAGCGCCGCCACCACGGCCTTCTTGCCCGCCTCGTTGTCCATGCCGTCGAAGCGGCCCGAATTGACCATGACGCCCGGCCCCGTATAGGCGCCCTCCATGGTGGCGGGGTCCAGATGCGCGCCCTGGGGCTCCACCACCACGCGCACGGGCAGTCCGTACTTGCGGGCGAACTCGAAATCGCGCTGATCGCCGGACGGCACCCCCATGACCGCGCCCGTGCCGTAGCTTGCCAGAACGAAATTGCCGAGCCAGATGGGCACCCGGTCGCCCGTCAGCGGATGGACGGCATAGGCGCCGGTGAAGACGCCCTCCTTTTCCAGCGTGTCGGACTGACGCTCCAGACGGTCCATATTGCGGATGCGTTCCACAAAGGCGCGCACCTCCTCCGCCTGGGGCAGCCCCTCAATGAGCCGCTCCACCAGCGGATGCTCCGGCGCCAGGGTCATGAAGGTGACGCCGAACAAGGTGTCCGGCCTGGTGGTGAAGACCTCCACATGGTCCATGCCGTCGTAATCGCGCTCCAGGCCAAAGCGGATGCGCGCGCCCTCCGAACGGCCGATCCAGTTGCGCTGCATGGTGATGACGCGGTCGGGCCAGCCGCCTTCCAGGCGGCCGAGATCGGCGAGCAGCTCGTCGGCATAGGCCGTGATGCCGAGGAACCACTGGGTGAGTTCCTTCTGCTCCACCACGCTGTCGCAGCGCCAGCAGCGCCCTTCCTCCACTTGTTCGTTGGCGAGCACGGTATGGCACGAGGGGCACCAGTTCTGCGGCGCCTTTTTGCGGTAGGCAAGCCCCTTTTCCAGCATGCGCAGGAAAAAGAGCTGTTCCCAGCGGTAATATTCCGGGCGGCAGGTGGCGATCTCGCGCGTCCAGTCATAGGAAAAACCCATGCGCCTGAGCTGGGCGCGCATCTCGGCGATGTTGCCGTAGGTCCAGGCGGCGGGCGGCACATGATGCTTGATGGCGGCGTTTTCGGCGGGCAGGCCGAAGGCGTCCCAGCCCATGGGATGCAGGACGTTGAAGCCCTGCATGCGGCGCATGCGCGCCACAACGTCGCCAATGGAATAATTGCGGACATGGCCCATGTGGATCTTGCCCGAAGGATAGGGCAGCATCTCCAGCACATAGCACTTGGGCCGGTCGCCCCCGTGCGCGCAGGCGAAGGCATCCTGCGCCTGCCAGCGCGCCTGCCACTTTTCCTCAAGTTCCTGCGGATGATACCGATCGTGCGTCATGGTTCCACCAGTCATGCGTCAGGGGTCCCCGCCCCGCCCCGCGGCGCCCTGGCCGCCGCGTCGAGAATGCCGTTGAGAAAAGCCCGCGCCCGCTCGTCGCCAAATTCCCGCGCCAGCTCCAGGGCCTCGTTGATGGCGACCTTGGGCGGCACGTCGTCGCGCCACAGCAGTTCGTACAGCGCGAGCCGCAGAATGGTGAGCTCGATGCGGCCCAGACGGTCCACCCGCCAGTTGCGCGAAAACCGGCCGATGGCCTCATCCAGCGCGTCCGTGTGGCTCCAGACGCCTTCCACCAGTTCCCAGGCAAAGCCGGAGGGTTCCCGGTCCAGGTCAGCCTCGCTCATGCCCTCGTTGTGCGGCGAGAGCACAAACAGCCGCCAGAGCGCCGCGTGATCCGCCGCGGGCGAAAAACACAGCCCGTAGAGCACCTGAAATGCCAGTTCGCGCGCGCTCCGGCGCGTGGGTCGCCTGCTCCCGGCCATGGGCTACAGCTGCTCCAGAACGCGGATGGTCTCCAGCATGGCCGCGGCGGCTTCCACGCCCTTGTTGCCCGCCTTGGAGCCCGCGCGTTCAATGGCCTGCTCAATGCTGTCGCAGGTGAGCAGACCGAAGCCGATGGGCGTGCCCGAATCCAGCATGGTCTGGGCGATGCCCTTGGAAGCCTCGGCGCACACATAGTCGAAATGGGGGGTCGCGCCCCGGATGACCGCGCCCAGCGCCACAATGCCGTCATAGGTATGCGCGGCGGCAAGCTTGCGGCAGACCAGCGGCAGCTCGAACGCTCCGGGCACGCGCACCAGGATCAGGGAGTCCCGCTCCAGACCATGCCGCTCCAGATAGTCCACGGCGCCGCCCACGAGGCGATCCACAATAAAATCATTGAAGCGCGTGGCCACAATGGCGATCTTCAGGCCGCGCGCATCCAGTTGCCCGGCAATGGTGGTGACGCTGTTCATCTTCGCTCCTGTGGGGCCGGCGCCCGTCCGGGGCTCCGCTCCCCCTTCCCGTTATGGTTGCGCGCCATGGCGCCCGGCCTACAGAAAGCCGACGCGGCGCAGGGATTCAAGACTCAGGCCGGCCGCCCGGTCGGCCGCGTCGCCGCCGCCAGCCGTTCCGGCGCCGTTTCCGGCGTCCCGCCCGGCATGCTGCCAGGGTTCAAGCAGCCGGGCCACATACTTGCCCACCAGATCGGTCTCCATATTGACGCGGCTGCCGGGGCGCCAGACGCGCATGGTGGTGCGCCGCCGGGTGTCCGGAATGACGTTGACCTCAAGAAAATCGCCGCCGCAGGCATTCACCGTGAGGCTGATGCCGTCCAGCGCCACCGAGCCCTTGGGGATGACCTCGCGCCCGAAGGCCGCCGGAAACGTCAGCCGGCAGCACAGGGACTGCCCCCGGCGCTCGATGCTCCGCACCACGGCCACGCAATCCACATGCCCGCTCACGAGATGGCCGCCCAGCCGGTCGCCCAGGGCCAGCGCCCGTTCCAGATTGACGCGCGCCCCGGCCGTCAGGCCGCCCAGTGTGGTGCGCGCCACCGTCTCGCCTGAGGCATAGGCCGTGAAGGCCTCAGGACTGTGGCTTTCCACCGAAAGGCACGCGCCGTTGACGGCGATGGACTCTCCGTCGGTCACGTCCGCAAGGGGCACGAGCGGCCGGATGCTGAACCGGCGTTCCGCCCCTTCCTGCCGGGAGGTGAGGACCTCACCCTCGCACTGGATGATGCCCGTGAACATCAGCCGCGCCCTCCGCCGGCCACGGCGGGCCGCAAGAGCAGGTGCGCGTCCTCGCCGCAGCGCTCAAGCCCGCAGAGGCGCAGGCGTAGCGCGGCGTCAAGCTCCAGGGGCATGCGCCCGGAAAACAGCGGCCTGGCTTCCGCATCGCCCAGGATGAGAGGCGCGAGGTGCAGATGGAATTCATCCACCAGCCCGGCTTCCAGCAGGGAAAGGGCCAGATGGCCGCCGCCCTCGCACAGGACGCAACGCACGCCCAGTTCCTGCCGCAGACTGCGCAGCATGCCCGAAAAATCCGGGCCGCCGCCGGGCGCCGGGCCCAGCGCGAGCACCCGCGCGCCGCGTTCGCGCAGGGCCTGCGCCGCCGAGGACGCCGCCATGGCGGGCGAAGCGAGAAAGACCGTCTCCCGCGGGCGCTCCCTGAGCAGACGGGCACCGTCGGGCGCGGGCAGGCGCGAAGTGAGGATGCAGGCCAGCGGCTGCGGCCCGGCGGGGGCATCGTCCTCCCCGCGCGCTGTGAGCAGCGGATCGTCCGCCCGGAACGTGCCGCCGCCCACCAGAACGGCGCCGCCCGCGCGCCCCACGCCCGCGCGCAGTTCATGGACGGCGCGGCGTGACGCCGGGCAGCTGATCCATTGCGAAACGCCGTTGCGCGTGGCGATGCGCCCGTCCAGCGTGGCGGCGAGCTTGAGCAGGACGTAGGGGCGGTCCGTGGTCTGCCAGACGAGGAAATCCGCCGCAAGGTCGCGGCATTCGGCCTCCAGCACGGGCCCGGTCACGGCAAGGCCCGCCGCCGCCAGCAGGGCCGCGCCCCCGCCGGCCACGGGATTGGGGTCCCGAAGGCCATAGACCACCCGGCGGATGCCCGCGGCCAGGATGGCATCGGTGCAGGGCGGTGTTTTGCCGTGATGGCAGCAGGGCTCCAGCGTGACCACCAGCGTGCAGCCGGCGGGGTCCACCTTCCGGGCCGCCGCATCCGCCAGGCAGTCCACCTCGGCGTGGGGCAGGCCGGCGCCGTGGTGCCAGCCGCGCGCCACGACCTCCCCGTCGCGCACCAGAACGGCCCCGACCATGGGGTTGGGGCAGGCGCACCAGCGGCCGCGTTGCGCCAGGGCAATGGCCTCGCGCATGAAGGGGGCGAACTCCTGCTCCGCTGCGGCTGTCACATCTGGTTGTTCCGGCATGGCGTTATCCCGCGGGCGTTCCGGCTTCGGAGGGCGTGGGCGCGCACGGCGCCGCATCCCGCGCGGCATCTGTTTCGGGCGGCCACGTCACGGCAAGCCGTTCCACGGGAATGCCCGCCTCGCAAAGCATGGTCGCGGCCAGTTCATCGGGATAGTCCTCGGCGTAGAAAATCCTGCTGATGCCGCAGTTGATGAGCATCTTGGCGCAGAGCACACACGGATGCGTGGTGCAGTAGAGCGTTGCGCCGGAAATGTTGATGCCGTGCACGGCCGCCTGGATGATGACGTTCTGTTCCGCATGCAGGCCACGGCAAATCTCGTGGCGCTGCCCGGAGGGGATGCCGAGTTCCTGGCGCAGGCAGCCCACTTCCAGGCAATGCGGCGTCCCGGCGGGCGCGCCGTTATATCCTGTGGCGAGGATGCGCCTGTCCTTGACGGCCACGGCGCCCACCCGGCGCCGCGTGCAGGTGGAGCGGCAGCTCACCAGTCTGGTGATGCTCATGAAGTATTCGGGCCAGGGCAGACGTTCCATGCCACACTCGCATCGGGATGTGCCGCCGTCGCCGCCGGGTGGACCGGCATGCGCGGCCGCCGCCTACCAGGAAAAGAGCGGGAACTGGCGCGCGAATTCCTCCACCCGCGTGCGGATGGCGGCCAGTGCCCGCGCATCGTCGCGCCTGTCGATGCTCTCGGCGATGAACGCCGCCACCGTGGCCATGTCCTCCCGCGAAAGGCCGCGGGTGGTCAGGGCCGCCGTGCCGAGGCGGATGCCTGAGGTGACAAAGGGCGACCGCGTCTCAAAGGGGATGGTGTTCTTGTTGACCGTGATGCCGGCGGCGTCCAGCGCGGTCTCCGCATCCTTGCCGGTGACATCCCGGCGCGTCAGGTCCACCAGGAGCAGATGGTTGTCCGTACCGCCGGAGACAAGATCAAAATCGGCGGCCATGAGCGCATCGGCCAGGGCGGCGGCATTTTCCACCACACGCTGCGCGTAGCGGACAAAGGCGGGCCGCAGGGCTTCGCCGAAAGCCGCCGCCTTGGCCGCGATGACGTGCATGAGCGGGCCGCCCTGCATGCCGGGGAAGATCTGGCTGTCAAGGCGTTTGGCATTGGCTTCGTCCGAAAGGATCATGCCCCCGCGCGGGCCGCGCAACGTCTTGTGCGTGGTGGTGGTGGTGACGTGCGCGTGCGGGATGGGGCTTTCGTGCAGCCCGGCGGCCACCAGCCCCGCGATGTGGGCCATGTCCACCATGAGCAGGGCGCCCACCTCGTCGGCGATGGCGCGGAAGCGCGCAAAGTCGATACGGCGCGGATAGGCGCTGGCGCCGGCCACGATCATGGCCGGGTGATGCTCCCGCGCCAGGGCCTCGACCTCGTCGTAGTCGATGCGGCCCGTCTCCTTGCGGACGCCATAGGAAACCACGTTGAACAGCCTGCCCGAAAAATTCACCGGGCTCCCGTGGGTGAGGTGACCGCCATGCGAAAGGTTCATGCCCAGCACCGTATCCCCTGGCTTGAGGCAGGCGAAATAGACGGCCATGTTCGCCTGGGAGCCGGAATGGGGCTGCACATTGGCATGCGCGCAGCCAAAAAGGCGGCAGGCGCGCTCGCGGGCCAGATCCTCGACCATGTCCACATATTCGCAGCCGCCGTAATAGCGCTTGCCGGGATAGCCTTCGGCATACTTGTGGGTGAGCACGCTCCCCTGGGCCTCACGCACGGCGGCGGAAACGAAATTTTCCGACGCGATGAGTTCCAGTTTGCTCATCTGGCGGTCGGATTCGAGAACGATGGCCCTGGCGAGTTCCGGGTCCTGGAGAATGAGTTCATCCATCGGGGCATATCCTTTTGCGGAAAAATCGCCCGCGCGCGGCGGGCAAAAGGCTGTGGCGGCCGGAAGGCCGGCCGCCGTGGACAGAGCCGCCGCTCCGGGCGGTCACTTGCGGCACCTGGGCGTCACGCGACCCACTTCCTGAAAATGACGCTGGCGTTGGTGCCCCCGAAGCCGAACGAATTGCACATGCCGTATTCGCAGGCCACATGCTCGGTGCCGCCGGCAAGATAATCAAGATCGCACGCCGGGTCGGGAGATTCCAGATTGATGGTGCCCGGCAGCGCCTCATCATGGAGCGCCAGAGCCGTAAAGACGGATTCGATGCCGCCGGCCGCGCCGAGCAGATGCCCGGTCATGGATTTGGTGGCCGAGATCCTGAGTTTTTTCGCATGTTCCCCGAAGGCAAGCTTCATGGCCCTGGTTTCCGTGCTGTCATTGAGCTGGGTGGACGTTCCGTGGGCATTGATATGCTCCACGGCCTCCGGTTTGAGGCCCGCGTCGCGCAGGGCGCGCCGCATGGCCGCGGCCATGCCCTCGCCGGTTTCGTGCGGCGCGGTCATGTGGTGCGCGTCGCCGGAGGCGCCGTAGCCCACCACCTCGGCGTAGATCTTCGCGCCGCGCTGCTGCGCGCTCTCCAGATCCTCCAGAAGGAGCAGGCCCGCGCCCTCGCCGATGACAAAGCCGTCGCGCCCGGCGTCAAAGGGCCGCGACGCCCTGGTGGGTTCGTCGTTGAAATGCGTGGAAAGGGCCTTGAGCGCCGTAAAGCCCGCCACGCCCAGGGGCGTGACCGTGGCTTCCACCCCGCCGGTGATGACGCCCCTGGCGCGGCCGAGCAGGATCTCGCTGTAGGCCGTGCCAATGGCGTGGATGCCGGAGGCGCAGGCCGTGGTGGTGACGATGTTCGGCCCCTTGGCGCCCGTGAAGATGGAGATCTGCCCCGGCCCCATGTTGGAAATGAGCATGGGGATCATGAACGGCGAGATCTTGTTGGGACCGGCCTCCAGCAGCTTGCTGTGCCAGGTTTCCAGCGTGTGCAGGCCGCCCAGCCCAATGCCGAGGATGACGGCCACGTCCTCGGCATTGTCCGGGGTGATGGCGAACCCTGCATCCTCCAGCAGCATGCTGGCGGCGGCCACCGCGAACTGGGTGAAGCGGTCCATGCGCCGCGCCTGTTTGGCGGGGATCCAGGCTTCCGGAGCAAACCCCTTGACCTCGCCCGCAATACGCGACGTATAGTCCGACGCATCAAAGAGCGTGATGGGACCAATGCCGGATTCACCCGCCAGCAGACGCTTCCAGGTGGTATTGATGTCATTGGCAAGCGGCGTGATGCCGGAAACGCCGGTAATCACTACGCGGGGACGGTTCATGGACGCTCCTTGGCCTTAGCGCGAAGTTCCTTCGGCTTTTTTCAAAGTCAAAGGTTAGGGGCACGCCCGCTCCGGCGCCCATGCGCGCATCCGCCGCGCACGCACGCCTTCCCGGCGGCCGTCCGCCTGTGCGGCCGGCGGGACGGTTGAAAACCCGCCCCTTTCTCGTGCCTGATTGCAAAGTTTTCGCCACCGCCCGCGAAAAAATTTTCCGCAGGGCCGTTGGCAGGACCGCGCGGCGGCTGCCGGCGCATCCGCTGACAGGGGCGCACCGCGCGTCCCCGCGCGTCAGCCGCCGGAAGCTCTCCGGGGTGCCGCCGGGCGCACCGCGCGCCCCAAAAAGCCTCCGCGCACGGCAGACCGTGCGGCAACGGCGTCAGCCACCGCACGCGCAGGGCAATGCCCCGCAGGGCATGACGAATCCCCCAGGAACCGCCACCGCCGCCACGGCGCACCGCCGGCACGCGGAGCATGCCCCGAACGCGCCGGGGCGCGCCGCCTACTTCTTGCTTTCGATATAATTGACGGCGTCCTGCACCTTGAGGATCTTCTGCGCGTCCTCATCGGCGATCTCAATGTCGAACTCCTCTTCCATGGCCATGATGAGTTCGGTGAGATCCAGGGAATCCGCGCCCAGATCCTCAACAAAGGAGGCATCGGGCTTCACTTCGTCGGCGTTCACGCCAAGCTGGTCAACAATGATCTTCTGAACTTTTTCCGCGACATCAGACATGGCGTCCTCCAGATATTCCTTGTTCGTTTCGCGCGGGCCCCGGAAACCTCCGGCATGCCTTCCGCGCATTCATAAAAAACCCCGTCCGGCGCGCCGCCCGCCAAAAGCTTCCGCGGCGTGCCGGGCCCCCTGTTCAGCAGTACATGCCGCCATTGACGGCAAGGACCTGCCCCGTGATGTAAGCGGCCCGTTCCGAAGCCAGAAAGGCCACGGCCTCGGCCACATCCTGGGCGGTGCCCATGCGGCGCAGGGGAATGGCCTCCACATAGCCCGCCACGACAGCCTCGCCGAGCTTGGCCGTCATGTCGGTTTCGATAAAGCCGGGCGCCACGGCATTGACGGTGATGCCCCGCGCGGCAAGCTCGCGCGCGTTGGACTTGGTGAGGCCGATGAGCCCGGCCTTGGCGGCGCAATAGTTGGCCTGCCCGGCATTGCCCATCTGCCCGACCACCGAGGCGATATTGATGATGCGCCCGGCCCTGCGCCTGCTCATGATCTTGGCGGCCTCGCGGCTGCACGCGAAGGCGCCGCCGAGGTTGACATCCAGCACGCGGTCGAAATCTTCCGTCTTCATGCGGATGAGGAACCCGTCGCGGGTAATGCCCGCGTTGTTCACCAAAACCGCCAGATTGACCTTGTCCTTGATCTGTGCGGCAAAAAACGCCTCCACGGCGGCATCGTCGCCCACATCCAGCGCAAGGGCCCGCGCCCGGCCGCCCTCCGCCGCGATCTCCCCCACCGTGCGCTCGGCCTCTTCCGGGCGGCTCACATAGGTGAGGATGACGCAAAATCCATCGCGCGCGAGCGTGCGGGCAATGGCGCGCCCGATGCCGCGCGAGCCGCCCGTGACCAGAGCCACAGGCGCATCCGCCCAGGAAGTTGCCGCTGCTGCGCAAGAATTCGTCATGCCGCTTCCCCGCTTTCAGTGTCAAAAGCCATGAACCTGCACCCTACTCCATGCGCCGGGGAATTTCAATGCGCGGCGCACGGGGGCTAGAAGCGCAGGAGCGCCGCGCCCCACGTCAGCCCCGCGCCGAAGGCCGTCACCAGCACGCGGTCGCCGGGGCGGATGCGCCCCGCCGCGCGGGCCTCGGCCAGCGCCAGCGGGATGGAGGCGGACGAGGTGTTGCCGTATTCCGCCAGGTTGACGAAAACCCTGTCCTCGCTGACGCCCAGACGCGAGCCCACGGCCTCGATGATCCGGATATTGGCCTGGTGGGGCACAAAGAGCGCCACATCCTCCATGGAGAGGCCGTTGCGGGCAAGAAGCGTCTCGCACACCTGGACCATCTGGCGCACGGCGTGCTTGTAGGTATCGCGCCCGCGCATGGAAATGAAGAACGAGGCGTCCACCGGATCGCCGGGCGCATACCGGCAGGCCGTGCCGCCGCCCACAACGATAAGATCACGCTGCGTGCCGTCGCTCTGGCAGAGGACATCCTCCACGCGGGCCGCGCCCTCGCCGCCCTGACCATCGAGCACGCAGGCCGTGGCCGCATCGCCGAAGAGGACGCAGGTGCCGCGGTCCTGCCAGTTGACGCGCCGGGTCAGGGCCTCCGCGCAGACGAGGAGAATGCGGCTTTCCGGCGCCTGGGCCAGAAAGGCCCGACCCAGGGATAGCCCGTAGATGAAGCCCGTGCAGGCCGCGCCGAAATCCAGGGCCATGACCGGCCCGGCATCCAGCGCGCCGGCAAGGATGCAGGCGATGGACGGGGAAAGGTGGTCCGGCGTGCAGGTGGCGGCCAGCACATGGGTCAGGGAGCGCGCCGAAAGCCCGGCCTCGCCCAGGCAGCTCCGGGCGGCCGCCAGGGCCAGGTCCGAGGCGTTTTCCGTGTCGGCCAGCTTGTGGCGGCGGCGAATGCCCGTGCGCTCGACGATCCACTGGTCATTGGTGTCCACAAGGGCCGCCAGGTCGTCGTTGGTGACGACGGTTTCCGGCACATGAGCGCTCAGGGCGCGCAGATGGCAGTTGAGAGTCATGGAGTGTCCGTGGGGTTTGCGGAACGGCAGGCGCCCATGCGCTCAAATGGCGCGGGAAAACCGCGTCAGCTCCTCGTTGGCGAGAATGGTTTCGGCCAGGCGCGCGTTGGTCTCCTTGCGGACAAAGGCGCCGCTCATGCGGATGGCGTTGGTCATGGCCCTGGCGTTGGAGCGCCCGTGACAGACGATGGCGAGCCCCTGAAGGCCAAGCAGTGGGGCGCCCCCGTATTCCGCGTAGTCGATGGTCCGCGCGAAATTCCTGAAAGCGCCGCGGGCCAGAAGCGCCCCAAGGGCGGGCATGACGCCCGACGTAAAGACACGCTTGAGCATCCGCACCAGCGAAGCCGCAAGCCCCTCGCTCATCTTGACCACCACATTGCCCACGAAACCGTCGCAGACGACCACGTCCACATCGCCGGTAAAGATGTCGCGCCCTTCGGCATTGCCGATGAAATTCAGGTTGTGGGCCATCTTCAGGAGCTCGTAGGCTTCCTTGACCTGGCTGTTGCCCTTGCCCTCT
Organism: uncultured Desulfovibrio sp.; assembly: GCA_964576895.1. Taxonomy (GTDB): domain Bacteria; phylum Desulfobacterota; class Desulfovibrionia; order Desulfovibrionales; family Desulfovibrionaceae; genus Desulfovibrio. The sequence goes on along the minus strand of CAZNXQ010000029.1, from coordinate 5,735 downwards.
TCCTCGCCGATGCTGAGCAGGCTCACGCGCGGCGCCGCATAGCCCAGCAGATCGCGGGCAAAGGCATCGCCCATGAGCCCGAACTGGAACAGATGGTAGGGGCGGCAGTCCACATTGGCCCCGGCGTCCAGAACGACCACCGGTTCCTTTTCCGTGGGCAGCAGGGCCGCCAGCGCGGGGCGCTCCACACCGGGAAGGCGCCCCATGATGAACATGCCGCAGGCCACCGTGGCGCCGGAATGCCCGGCGCTCACCACGCCGTCGGCCGCGCCTTCCTTGACAAGGCGGCAGGCCACCTGAATGGAGGCGTTCTTCTTGCGCCGCAGGATGTCCGACGGCTTTTCGTTCATGTGCACCACGTCATCGGCCTGGACGATCTCGCAGCCGATATTTCCCAGATCGAGTCTGGCAAGCTCGGCTTCCACCTTGGGCGTGTCACCCACAAGGAGGATATGGAGGTCGTGGAGGCGCGCCGCCTCCACGGCACCAGGAACGACCACGGCGGGGCCGAAATCCCCGCCCATGGCATCCACGGCGATGACGGGCTTTTCGCGCATCACTCGGCGTCGGGCTTGGCGATCACCTGACGGCCCCGGTAGGCGCCGCAGTTGGGGCAGACGCTGTGGGGCGCGGTGGGCTCCCCGCAGGAGCAGTAAATGACGGCGGGCTTGGCCACACGGTCATGGGAACGGCGCATGCCCTTGCGGGAACGCGATTTCTTGTTCTGCTGAACAGCCATGGCGGATCTCCTTCTCGGCGGCGGCGCCCACGGACGCGGCCGCACCTCCAGATTATGGGAGACAGTCCATAGCGGAATTTCCGCGCCTTGTCCAGACCCGGCGCAGCCGGCGAACCACGCCGCTCTCTTGCCCCGCGCTTAGGCCTGTGCCAGAATGCGGGGCGGCGTTCCCGGCCGTCCGGAGTTTTCATGCCGCTCATCTATGCCAGCGCCCTGCCCGGTTTTGCCAATCCCCCGGCCCAGCAGCGGCTGCGCCGCCTCTGCGCCCTGTGGGAGCGCCGCGCCGCGCCGGGCCTCTCCCCTGAGCAGCTCGCGCATCTCCGCCGCTTCCCCCCGTCCGGCGATGCGCTTCTGGCCCGCGCTTCGCGCCTGCTGGCACGGCTGCTCGCCGCGCGGGCCCTCCCCGGCGGTGCCCGCCTCGGCATGGACGCCGCGGGACGCCCCCGCGTTTTTGGCGCGCCCGGCTGGGAAGTAGCCTTCAGCCACAGCGGCCGCGCCGCCTTCTGCCTCGTGCGTCCGCCGGAAGAAACGCGGGGGGGCGGCTGGGGAGGGGCCTGCGGGACCGCCACCGCGGCCCTGGATGCGGAAGCCCTGTCGGCGCACCCCCCGGCGGATCGCGCCTTTGCCGGGGCCGCCCGTTCCCCGCGGGCTTCCTTACGCCGCTGGACCCTGGCGGAAGCCCTGTTCAAGGCCCTTGGCGGTCGCCCCGCGCTCTGGGCGGCAGCGGCGGCAGCCGCGCACGCGGGCGCCGGCCAGCGCGCGGGCGCCTGGCAGTGGGAGGGGCAGCGGCTGGACTGGCGCCGCTTTTCCTGTCCGGGGCATATGCTCTGCGTGGCGCTTCCCGGCGTCACGGCCGCCCCCGTGCGCCTGCGCTGGCTCGCCTGGCACGCCTTCGCCTGAGCGCCTCAGGGCCGGCATGGACAGATGCCCGCTTTTCCGGCAAGTTCCGGGCATGCGCTTCCACCTTGTCACGCTCTTTCCGGAATTTTTCGCCTCGCCGCTGGCCGCGGGCCTCATGGGACGCGCCCGCGCTGCGGGCGTGGTGGACGTGAGCTTTCACGACCCGCGCGCCTTCAGCGAGGACAGGCACCGCCATGTGGACGACCGCCCCTATGGCGGCGGTCCGGGCATGGTGCTCCAGCCGGGGCCCGTGGCCGCCGCCGTGCGCGCCATCGCCGCGCCGGGGCGCATCCTTGTCCTGACGCCGGGCGGGCGCCCCTTTACCCAGGCCCTTGCCCGCCAGTACGCCCGCGAGGAGGATCTCACCCTCATTTGCGGCCGCTATGAGGGGCTGGACGCCCGCCTGGCGGACATTCTGCCGCTGGAGCCCGTCAGCGTGGGGGACGCCGTGCTCAACGGCGGGGAAACCGCGGCCCTGGCCGTCATGGAGGCCGTTGGCCGGCTGGTGCCGGGCTTCATGGGCACGGAAGCCTCCGGGGAGGAGGAAAGTTTTTCGCGCGGCATCCTCGAATATCCGCACTATACGCGCCCGGAAACTTTCGAGGGGCTGGAGGTGCCGGACATCCTCCGCAACGGGGATCATGCCCGCATCGCGGCCTGGCGCCGTCAGGCCGCGCTTGCAGCCACCCTGCGCTTCCGGCCGGATCTGCTGGACGCGGCCCCCCTTGACCGCGAGGACGCCGCCACGCTTGCCGCGCTGCCCCGCGAGCGCCCCGGACGCAATCTCTCCTTTTGTCTCCTCCATTATCCCGTGCTTCTGGAGGGAAAAAAATGCGGCGCGTCCTCTTTGACAAATCTCGACGTACACGATATAGCCCGGATTTCGCGCAGCTATGGCATGGGTCCGTTCTATGTGGTGACACCCCTTGAAGACCAGCTACGGCTGCTGGAGGCCATCCTCCGCCACTGGAGCGCCGGTGCCGGAGGCCGCGCCAGGCCGGACCGCAGCCGCGCCCTGTCGCTGGTGCGCGGGGCGTCCTCCCTTGAGGAGGCCATGACGCTGGCCGAAGCCCGCGCGGGCGTGCGCCCCCGCCTGGTGGCGACCTCCGCGGCATGGCCGGGGAAAAAGCGCGCGGCGCCTCCGCTTGCGCCGCCTGAGGTGCGCCAGTGGTGCCGGGAAGGGCCGGTCCTGCTCTGCCTCGGCACGGCGCGCGGTCTGGCGCCGGAGGTCATTGCCCGGTGCGACGGCCGGCTCAGGCCCCTGCGCTTTTTGGGCGACAATCATCTTTCCGTGCGGAGCGCGGCGGCCATCCTGGCCGACAGGATTCTGGGCGATTTTTGTTGAAGACGGCGGCCCGCCCCGCGAAGGCCCCGATGAAGGAGTCGAAATGGATATCATCAAGAAGATCGCGCGCGAGAACATGCGCATGGACATGCCCGTCTTCCGTTCGGGCGACACCGTCAAGGTGCATCTGCGCATCGTCGAGGGCGAAAAGGAACGCATCCAGGTGTTCCAGGGCAATGTCATCCGCATCAAGCGCGGCGACACCAATGCCAGCTTCACCGTGCGCAAGATTTCCGATGGCGTGGGCGTGGAGCGCATCTTCCCCATCAACTCGCCCTTCATCGATCATGTGGAGGTCGTGGCTCAGGGACGTGTGCGCCGCAGCCGCCTCTACTATCTGCGCGGGCTCAAGGGCAAGGCGGCCCGCATCAAGCCGCGCGCCCGCTACTGAGCGCGCCCCGTGGACGCCGGGCACGCCCGGCGTCCGCCACAGACGGAGCGCAGGCTTCGCTCCTGCCCGGATTCACCGGAAGCGTGACGACTCCCGTTCAGGAGCCGTCTCTTGTCGCGGGCATCGACGAAGCCGGGCGCGGCTGTCTGGCCGGGCCGGTGGTGGCGGCGGCGGTCATTCTGCCGCCATGCTTCGACCTGCCGGGCCTCACTGATTCCAAACTGCTCACGGCGCGGCGGCGCGAGGCGCTGGCCCCGGCCATCCGTTCCTGCGCCGTCGCCTGGGGGCTGGGGGTGGTCTGGAGCCGGCGCATCGAGCGCGTCAATATCCTTCAGGCCACACTGGAGGCCATGAGCCGCGCCGCCGCGTCGCTGCGCACGCCGCCCGGCCTTCTGCTCATCGACGGCAACAGGACCGTGCCCCCGGACATGCTCGCCATGATCTGGCGCGGGGCTCACCGGCATGCGCCGCCGCCCCGTCAGCGCGCCCTGGTGGGCGGCGACAGGAGCGAGCCCGCCATTTCCGCCGCCTCCATCCTTGCCAAGACGTTCCGTGACCGGCTCATGCGCGCGCTTTCCCGGCGCTGGCCCGGCTACGGGCTGGAACGCCACATGGGCTACGGCACCCGCGAACACCTCGCGGCCCTGCGCCGCCTGGGGCCATGCCCGCTCCACCGGCGCACCTTCCGGGGCGTTCCCGCCGCTGCCCGGCCCGGAAAAGCCCCGGACGCCACATGGGGAAAACTGTGCTGACGGGCAAGGCCCCGCATCTTGCCCTGGGCCGTCAGGGCGAGGAAGCGGCCGCCGGCATCCTGCGCCGCGGGGGGTTGCGCATCCTCGACCGCAACTGGCGGCAGGGGCGCCTGGAACTGGATCTTGTCTGCCGGGACGGCGGCACGGTGGTGTTTGTGGAAGTGAAGACCCGCACCAGCCGGGAACGGGGCGGCCCGCACGCTGCCATCACCCCCGCCAAGCGGCGCAGCCTGAGCCGCGCCGCCCAGGCATGGCTCGCGGCCCATGACGCCTGGAGCGCGCCCTGCCGTTTCGATGTCGTCTGCCTGATCGTCAGCGACGGAACCTTCAGCGCCGAGCATTACCGTCATGCGTTCGACTTCACCCCGTCTCTGGATCGTTGCCACGCCGCTTGGCAACCCTGGTGACCTTTCGCCCCGCGCCCGCGAAGTTCTTGAGGCCGCGGATCTCGTCCTTGCCGAGGACACGCGCCGCGCGGCCGCGCTCTTTCGCCGCATCGGCCTCGCGCCCCGGCGCTGCCTGAGCTTTTACGAGCAGAACGAGGAAGAGCGCCGCGCCGAGGTGCTCGCGGCCCTGCGCGGGGGCGCGCAGGTGGCCCTCATCTCGGACGCGGGCACGCCGCTTCTGGCCGACCCCGGCTACCGCCTGGTGCGCGCCTGCCGCCGCGAGGGACTCCCGGTTTCGCCCGTGCCGGGGCCATCCGCCCCCGTTGCGGCCCTCAGCGCCGCGGGCCTGCCGCCGCTGCCCTTCACCTTTCTCGGCTTTCTGCCCAGAGACGCGGCCGGACGCCGCGCCCTGTTCCGGGCCTATGCGACCGTGCCCGGTTCGCTCATTTTTTTTGAGCGCAAGGACAGGCTCGGCGAAAGCCTCGCCCTTGCCGCCGAAATCCTGGGCCCGCGCGAACTCGCCGTCTGCCGCGAACTCACCAAGACCCATGAGGAATTTCTTCTGGGCCGCCTGGAACGCGCCGCGGAACTCCCCCAGGAGCTTCTGGGGGAAATCACGGTCATTCTCGGCCCGCCGGAAGGGGAGACCGGCCGCGCCCCCAGGGAAGAGGCGGAGCGCTGCCTGCGCGCCTGTCTCGCGCACGGGGCCAGACCGCGCGAGGCCGCGCGCGAGGCGCACGCCCGCGTGCCGGGCTGGAGCGTCAAGGAGCTCTACGCGCTCATTCCCGGCCTCACGCCGTAGCGAGACCGTCATGCCGACCGCAACCCCGTGTTTTCCGAGCCCCGCGCGCCCATGGACGCCACGGGCGCTCCATGCTAAGACGGCGCGGGAGACGATGCCATGGCCCATTCCATCCGCGAGACGCCCAGAGGTCTTGCCCTGAACCTTGTCCTCACCCTGCGCGGGGGCCTGCACTCGCGCCCGGCCGCGCGGCTGGCCAAGGCGGCGCGGCGCTACGCCTCGGATATCCGCTGCATCAGCGAAACAGGCGAGGCGGATGCCAAGAGCATGCTCGACCTGCTCTCCCTGGCGCCCGCCGCCAACTCGCACCTCATCCTTCTGGCCAACGGCGAAGACGCGCGGGCGGCCCTGCTCGACCTGGGCGCCCTGCTCGCCGACATGCAGGAATGACATGGCGCGCGCGGTCATTTTCGGCATTTC
>CAZNXQ010000028.1:1773-21379 GCA_964576895.1 uncultured Desulfovibrio sp. | reverse complement strand
CGATTTTTGGAGGGAGTGTACTCAAGTACATGACCGACAAAAATCGCCCAGTGACGCCGCCAGCGCAAAAAAGGCTGTTTTTGACGGATGATTGTGGCATTGCATAAGCTGCCACATCCCAAGTCAGCAGCCACAATAATAGGTCCAGACCCTAGGCAATGAAAGTGCGTAAACGCCCTATCCGGCGGAGGTCACCACCCGCACGAGGAGTTCATCACCGGGCCAGATGCGGCGGTCCGGCGTGAGCAGTTCGCCCCCCCGCGCCACCAGGGCGGTCTCTTCCATCAGCCCAAGAGCCTCCAGCAACTGCCGCGCGGTCTTGGGGCGCCGCAGGCTGAAACGGCGCTCCTCCGGCTGGAGCAGGATGGTCACAACATTCTCTCCGCCTGCCGCGTTGCCGCGTGGCGACGTGTCTTCCCTCATGGCCGACCTCCCGGCTTCGGCATTCCCCCAACACCACAGGGCCGCCATTGCCGCAACAGCATGGCAACGCCCCCGGAAAAAGGCATCACCCGCGCGTCCACACATAATATATCCAGGTCATAAGCGCCATGCTCGCGGCGCGCAGGGCCTGATTGGCAAGAATGAGGCGCAGGGCCTCGGCCGGCCGGAAAAAGCCCGCGTAGGCCGGCAGCTGGTGGCGCAGGGCGCGCACCGGCGTGGACAGGATATTGCCCACCAAAAGCGCCAGGACCACATCGCGCGGCGTGAGGCCCCCGGCGGCCAGCAGGCTTCCGGCGGCGCCGAGCGCCGCGCCCAGTTCGGCGGCGAAATGAAGGACGATGATCCCCACGGCCTGCGGCCGGAGAAAGGCCAGCCAGTCCATGTGCCCGGCCAGCCACGCCTCCAGCGCGGCGAACGCGCCCAGGCGCTGGAGCGCGTACATGAGGATGTAGACGGGCACCGTGAAGCCCACGAGCCGGGGCAGGCGGCGCCGGAAGCGGCGCCACGCCGTCCCGAAGGCCGCCGCGAGTCCGGCGCCACCGGGCGCCTGTGGCTGCGGCAGCGGCGCGCTGGCGCGCTCCGCCTCCCCCCCCGCCCCGGACGCGGGCAGGAGCAGGCGGCTGAGCAGCACCGTGAAGCCGGTGCGCAGGCAGGCCGCCACCAGGGTCAGCCCCACATAGATGGCGGCCGGAGCGCCGAGCACCGGCCAGGTGAGCAGAAAGATGGCGGGCGTGTGGACGAGATAGGCGGGCAGGCTGTTGAACAGGTTGGCGAGCATGAGCCCGCGCCCGGAAAGGCGGCGCGCGTCGCGCCATTCCGCCAGCAGGGCATTGGCCGAGGCCGGCGACACAAAGGCCAGGGCAAAGGCCGCCCCGGCCACGGGGGGCATGTGCGCGGCGCGGGCCAGCGGCGCGGCGAGGCGCGCGAGCCCGCGCGTCCAGCGCAGGGCCTCAAGCAGGTTCGCCACCAGAAGGCCGCAGGCCAGGCCCAGGAGCAGCCGGAGCAGCGGCCAGCCAAGCGCCCGCCAGAGGCCGCCCCAGTCGGCCGCGCCCCAAAGCGCCGCACCCCAGGCGCCCACCTCAGGCATGCGCGGCTCCGTCCGTGCCCGGAAGCTGCGGGAAGGCGCTCACCGTTCCCCGGCCCCGTGCGCCATGCCCGGATCGGGCGGCAGGTCTCCGGAGCCGGCGCGGGCCCGCGCCAGTTCGTCGCAGCGCTCGTTTTCCGGGTGGCCGGCATGGCCGCGCAGCCAGTGCAGGCGCACCTGATGCCGTTCCAGCAGGGGCACGAGCCGCTGCCAGAGGTCGACGTTGAGCACGGGCTTCCTGTCCGCCTTGAGCCAGTTTTTCTTCTGCCACGAGGCGAGCCAGCCCTTTTCCACCGCGTTGCGGACGTATTGCGAATCCGTGAACAGCTCCACGGCGCAGGGGCGGGTCAGCGCCTCCAGGGCGGCCAGGACGGCCATGATCTCCATGCGGTTGTTGGTGGTGCGGCGAAAGCCGCCCGAAAGCTCCCTGCGCGCCGCGCCGCCGTCCAGCGCGAGCACGGCGGCCCAGCCCCCCGGCCCCGGATTGCCGAGGCAGGAGCCGTCCGTATGGATGATGACACGCTGCATGACGTTTTCTCCCGGCAGGCCGCGCGGGGCGCCGTTCAGGCCCGGCTTTCCGAGGGGCCGGGCGTCCAGTCGGGCGCCATGGATTCAAAGGAGGTGTACGGCGAGAGGTACATGAGCTCCACCGCGCCCACCGGGCCGTTGCGCTGCTTGCCGATAATGATCTCCGCCACGCCCTGGGGCGGCCGCTCGGAGGGCTTCTGGTACTTGTAGACATCCTCGCGGTAGACGAACATGATGACGTCCGCGTCCTGCTCGATGGCGCCGGATTCGCGCAGGTCCGAGAGCATGGGGCGCTTGTCGCCGCGCTCCTCCACCTTGCGGTTGAGCTGGGAAAGCGCCACCACCGGAATGTCCAGCTCCTTGGCAAGGCCCTTGAGGGAGCGGGAAATGTCCGAGATCTCCAGTTCGCGCGAATCGGTGCGGCGGCTCGTGCGCATGAGCTGGAGATAGTCCACCACCACGAGGCCCAGCCCCTTTTCCGCCTTGAGGCGCCGGGCCCGCGCCCGCAGTTCCAGCGTGGAGAGCGCGGGCGTGTCGTCAATGAAGATGGGCGCGCGCGCCACCACGTCGGCGGCGGTATAGAGGCGCTGCCAGTCTTCGTCCGTGAGCTGCGAGGGACGCCGCAGGCGGGAAAGGTCCACCTTGCCCCACACGGCCAGCATGCGCTGCATGAGCTGTTCCTTGCTCATTTCCAGCGAAAAGACGCCCACCGGCACTTCCTGCTCCACGGCGGCGTGCAGGGCCATGCACAGCGCAAAGGCCGTCTTGCCCATGCTGGGCCGGGCGGCCACGATGATGAGGTCCGAGGGCTGGAGCCCGGCGGTGAGCGTGTCCAGCCGCCGGTAGCCCGTGGTCACGCCCGTGACCACATCCCGCGCGTCCGCCAGCTTGGAGAGGTTTTCAAAGACCTTGTCCAGCAGCTCGCGCGTGGGCGAAAAATCGCGCCGGGCCGTGCGCCGCGACACGGCGAACACCGCCTGTTCGGACTCGTCCAGCAGGGCGTCCACCTCGCGCGAGGCGTCGTAGCAGTTGCCGATGATGCCCGAACAGACGTCGATGAGGCCGCGCTGGAGCGCCTTGTCGCGCACGATGCCCGCGTAATACTCGGCATTGGCGCCGGAAACCACGGCCTGGGCCAGATCGGCGAGATAGACCGCGCCGCCCGCCTCTTCCAGGGCGTTCATGGCCTTGAGCTGCTCGGCCGTGGAAACGAGATCGATGGGCGCCGTCTTGGAATAGAGCTCAAGAAAGGCGCGAAAAATGGCCGTGTGCGCGGGCAGATAAAAATCCGCCGGCACCAGGATATCCGCAATGGAGTGCATGAGCTGGGGCCGCATGAGCAGGCCGCCGAGCACGGCCTGTTCCGCCTCGGCGCTGTGCGGGGGCACCCGGCGCACCAGATCGGCCCTGGCCTGACCGGCCGCCCCGCCGCTCCCGGCGGCCGCGCCCGGCTGACGCCCATCCGCCCGGCCCGCAGACGCGACGCCCCCGGCCTTGCGACCGGGGGCGTCCGAAACACTGTTCGCACCAGCCACGCTAGGCCCCGGCTTCGGCCTCGGCCACGGCTTCGGCCGCTTCCGCCGCTTCGACGACAGCCTCGGCCACGGCTTCGACCTCTTCCTCCGCAACGGGCTGATGGTCGGAAACCACCTTGACCGGCACCACGGCGATGACATCCGCGTGCAGGCGCACCCGCACCGGATGCTCGCCCAGCGAACGGATGGGCGCGTCCATGAGGATGCGGCGGCGGTCCACTTCCACGCCCAGGGCGGCAATGGCGTCACCAATGATGGTGCTCGTCACCGAGCCGTAGAGCTTGTCATTTTCGCCCACATGCATGGGAATGACCACTTCCAGGGCCTCAAGACGGGCGCTGAGGCCGCGGGCCTCGGCGCGCAGGGCGTCCATGCGCGCCTGGAGCTTGTTGCGCTCCTGCTCAAAGACCTTGAGGTTGGCCGGGCTGGCGATCATGGCCAGGCCCTGGGGCAGCAGATAATTGCGCCCGTAGCCGGGCTTGACCTCGACCACATCGCCAAGGCTGCCGAGATTTTCCACATCGGCGCGAAGAATGAGTTTCATGTGCGCCTCCTAGATATTGCTCTTTTTCTTGACGACGGAATCATGCGTGGCCGTGTAGATGAGCAGGGCCATCTGGCGGGCGCGCTTGATCTCCCTGGTGAGCTCGCGCTGGTGCCGGGCGCAGGTGCCGGTGATGCGGCGGGCGATGATCTTGCCGCGCTCGGTGATGAAGTCGCGCAGCACTTCGGGATTCTTGTAGTTGAGGGGCAGCTCCTTGTCGGCGCAGAAGCGGCAGAACTTGCGGCGCGGGGCGAACTTCTTCCTGAAGGCCATTTACGCATCCTCCCCGGCCGCTTCGTCGGCCAGCTTGACGGTGATGAACTTGAAGATGCCGTCGGTGATCCGGATATTGCGCTCCAGTTCGGCCACCAGCGCCGCCGGGGCCTCGTAGACGAGGCGCACATAAAAGCCGCGCATGAGCTTGTGGACGGGATACGCCAGATCGCGCATGCCCCACTGGTCGACCTCGGCCAGCTTGCCGCCTTCGCGCTCGATGATGCCCGTGAGCGCGGCCAGGATGCCCTCGCGGCTCTCGGCGGACAGCTCCGGCGAGAGAAGGAGGAGGGTCTCGAACTTCCGCATGATGCTTCTCCTTGTGGATTGACAGCTCGCACCTGAGGTACGGGCAAGGAACGCAAAGCAATACCCGCACGGCCTGTTCTTGTCAACAGCGCGGGCCCGCGGGACACGGGGGGAGGGAGGGCCGCGCCGCGCCTCTTGGCGAACGCCGCGAAAACGTGTATGCTGTTCCGCTGCATGAAGGAATACCGCGATCACTATTTTCTCAAGGCCAAGCGCGAGAACTATCCGGCCCGCTCCATCTACAAGCTGCGCGAGCTGGACGCCCGCTTTCGCCTGCTGGCGCCGGGCATGCGCGTCCTCGATCTGGGCGCCGCGCCCGGCTCCTGGTCCATCGGCGCCGCCGAGCGCGTGGGCGCGCGCGGGCGCGTGCTCGCCTGCGACATTCAGGATACGGCCACGGCCTTTCCGCCGCAGGTGATCTTCAGGCGCTCGGACGCGCTGGCGCCGTCGGCGGAGTTTTCGGCCCTGCTGGCCGAAACGGGGCCGTTCGACCTCGTCATGAGCGACATGGCCCCGGCCACCACCGGCTCGCGCTTCACGGACCAGGCGCGCTCGCTGGAGCTGGCCCTGGCCGCGCTGGAGGCGGCCCTGCGCCACCTGAAGCCGGGCGGCAACTTTGTGGTCAAGATCTTCATGGGGCCGGACATGGACGAACTGCTCGCGCCCATGCGCCGGGCCTTCCGCAAGGTCGCGTCCTTCAAGCCCAAGAGTTCGCGGGCCGAGAGCAAGGAAACCTTTTACACGGGCCTGGGGTTCCGCGGGCCGGAGGCGGCGCCGCGCGATACCGAGCCCGGAACGGACGGAACGGACGGGCCGGAGGCGGCACGCGCCCACTGAGGCCGCCGCCCGCGAGACGCGCCGGCCATGCCGGCCGGCGCCGGAAATTTTCAGCACATTCACCATTCCCACACGGGGAGGTCACATGTCCGGTCACAGCAAATGGGCCAATATCCAGCACCGCAAGGGCCGCCAGGACGCCAAGCGCGGCAAGGTCTTCACCAAGGCCGCCAAGGAGATCATCATCGCGGCCAAGAACGGCGGCGACCCCACGGGCAATCCGCGCCTGCGCGCGGCCATCGCGGCGGCCAAGGCCGTCAACCTGCCCAAGGACAAGATCGAGGCCGCCATCCGCAAGGGCACCGGCGAGGACGCGGGCGGCGACATCGCCGAAGCCTTCTACGAAGGCTACGGGCCGGGCGGCATCGCCATCATGGTGGAAGTGGCCACGGACAACAAGAACCGCACCGTGGCCGAGGTGCGCCACCTCTTCACCAAGCACGGCGGCGCCATGGGCGAGAACGGCAGCGTGGCCTGGATGTTCGAGCGCAAGGGCGTCATTGCCGTGCCCAGGGCGGACTACGCCGAGGACGCCATCATGGAGGTCGCGCTTGAAGCCGGGGCCGACGACGTCATCGACGACGAGGATGTCTGGACCATCCAGACGGCCATGGCCGACTTCGCCGCCGTGCGCGACGCGCTGGAAGCCGCCGGCGTGCCCATGGAGTCCGCCGAGCTCGCCATGGTGCCCGCCAACCTCGTGGCCGTCAACGCGGACACGGGCGTCAAGCTCCTGCGGCTCATGGACGCCCTGGACGACAACGACGACGTGCAGAACGTCTACGTCAACGCGGACTTCCCGGACGACATGCCCGCAGAGTAGCCGGTTTCGGGACGCCCGGCAGCGGATGGCCGCCATCACCGTCATCGGCATCGACCCCGGCTCGCAACGCACGGGCTGGGGGGTGGTGCGCGAGGTTTCGGGCGTCCTTGCGCTGGTGGAATGCGGCGTGGTGCGCACAAGCGCCGGACGCGGGGGCGCCGCCCCGACCGAGGGCGGCGACAGCGGCTTTTCGCGCAGGCTCGCGCGCATCTATCACGAACTGGGAAAGGTCCTTGCCCGGCACCGGCCCGACCAGGCAGCCATGGAGCAGGTCTTCACGGCCAAAAACGCGGCCAGCGCCCTCAAGCTCGGCCAGGCGCGCGGCGCCGCGGTGGCGGCCTGCGCCGCCGCCGGGCTGGACGTGAGCGACTACGCGCCCACCCTGGTCAAGAAATCCCTGGTGGGCACGGGCAGGGCGGAAAAGGAGCAGGTGGCCTTCATGGTGCGCCGCCTGCTCAACGTGCGCGCCGAAGCGGCGGCCGGCTGGCCGCTGGACGCCTCGGACGCCCTGGCCGTGGCCATCTGCCACCTGGGCATGCGCCGCCTGGCCGCGCTGCAACGCCGCTGAACGTCGTCCGGATCACTGGCGTCCGGGTCACTGGCGCAGGCCGCGCACCAGCAGCATGAGCGCCGAAAGGGCGAGAATGGTCAGCAGCGCCTTGCGGAACAGCCGGATATCCATGCGCCGCACCAGCGGGATACCGACCGCGATGCCGCAGCAGGCGAACACCGCTCCCCACAGGCCAAGACTGATCTCCAGCCCGTCATAGAGGCCCTGCATGTACTGCCAGGGCAGCGCCACCGCCATGATGACCACGCTGACCACATTGACGGTGCCCAGGGTGGTCTCCTTTTCCAGTTGCCGCAAATAGGCATAGGCCACCAGGGCCGGACCGCCCATGCCCATGGCGCTCATCATGACGCCGGAGGCCACGCCCAGAGGCAGGGCAAGCCAGCGCCCGGCCGGCGGGCGCCGGCCGCCGCCGGGCAGCCATTGCCAGAACAGAAAGGCTCCAAGACAAAAGGCGGCGCCCAGCAAGAGGGCGCGCGGACCGGCATGCGCCAGTGCCCACACGCCGAGGGGGATGCCCGCCAGGGCGCCCGCGCTCAGAAGCGCGGCGCCACCCCAGCGGATGTGCCTGGCATAGATCACGCTCATGGCCGCAAAGACGGCCGTGCCCGAAATGCAGCCCAGGAGGATGGCCTCCCGCGGCGGCAGCAGGAGCGCCACCAACGGCACGGCGAAAAGATTGGCGCCAAAGGAGGCGACGCCGGTGACAAACCCGCCGCCGAACCAGAGCAGATTGTAGCAGATGGCATTCAGCATGGCCGGAAAGGGGCGCCGGCGCCCGTTTCAGCGCAGGCGCCCCGAAAGCCTCAGGCGCCCGCGCTCAGGCCGAGAATGCGCCGGGCATTCTCATACATGACCTTGCGGCGCACGTCCTCCCGCAGGGGGAAGGCCGCATATGCCTCCAGCGCATCGGCCAGTTCCACGAAAGGATGGGCGCTGGCAAAGACGACCTTGTCGGCGATGCTCCCGTTCATGGCCTGCACATAGACATCCACCATGGGCGCGCGCTCGTATTCGGAAATGTCCATATAGACATTGGCGTTGCGCAGGCAGGTGTAGATGGCCTCGTTGACGAAGGGGTAGCCGCCGTGGCTCATGATGAGGACGAGATCGGGGAAGTCGCGGGCGACCTTGTCCACGTCGCGCGGGTCCGCATATTCCAGGATGGCGCCCGGCACCTGCGGCGGCGGCGCCATGGTGATGAAGACCGGCACCCCCAGCTCGCAGCACTTGGTATAGAGCGGATAGAACCTGGCTTCGGAAGCCGGGATGTGGGCGAGATAGGGATCAATGGCGATGCCCTTCATGCCCAGCTCGCGCACGGCGTGCTCCACTTCGCGCACGGCGGCCATCTTCTTGTGCGGGTCGATGCCCCAGAAGCCGACGAACTTTTCCGGGTAGGCGCGGCAGAACTCCAGCACGCTCGGATTGTTGGCCGGGAAGCCGTAGGTGGTCTCGCAATCGCGGCCGGTGATCACGCCAAGTTCCACGCCCAGGCGGTCCAGCCCGGCGACGATCTCCGGCAGGGGCTGCGCCTGCCTGGCGTCAAAGCCAATGGCCTTGCAGGCGGCCTTGAACATGGCGCTGTTCTTGATGCCGTTGATGATTTCCGGCGTATTGGGCCGGAAACGGAAGTCGATCACTTTCTGGCGGGTCTGTGGCATTGCGGTACCTCCGGGTTATTTTCCGCTGACAAGGCAAAGGGGAACTTCCGGCACATAGGTGCAGAGCAGGAGCACCAGAAGCATGAGTCCGATCATGGGCAGCGCCATGGCGGCGATGCGTTCCAGCCGGGCCTTGGCCACGCCGCTGGCCACAAAGAGGTTGACGCCCACCGGCGGCGTGATGAAGCCGATGGCCAGGTTGACCACCATGATGATGCCGAAATGCAGCGGCGAAACGCCCACCCCCGTCACCACGGGCAGCAGGATGGGCGCCAGGATGACGATGGCGGCCAGGGCCTCCATGAAGGTGCCCACGATGAGCAGCAGGACGTTGATGAGCAGGAGCACCAGGATCTTGCTTTCCGTGAGGCTCAGGATGCCGCGGGCGATGGTGCCCGGCACGTCCTCCAGGGTCATGATGTTGCCGAACAGCGTGGCCATGGCCATGAGCAGGATGATGATGGATGAGGTCTCGCAGGATTCCACGCAGGAATCCCACAGGCCCTTGAAGTCCATCTCGCGGTAGAGGAACAGGCCCACGATGAGACCGTAGAAGGCCGAGACCGCCGCGGCCTCGGTGGGCGTCATGATGCCGCCGTAGATGCCGCCCAGGACGATGACAGGCACCATCAGCGCCCACTTGGCCTCCCAGAAGGCGCGCCCCAGCGTGCCGATGTCGCGCTTTTTCTCCTGGCCGCGCCAGCCGCGCCGCCGGGAATAGAAGAAGCAATAGCCCATGAGCACAAGGCCGGTGAGGATGCCCGGCACGATGCCGCCCATGAACAGGTCGCCGATGGAGACCTGCGCCGCCACGCCGTACACCACAAAGGGATTGGACGGGGGGATCATCACGCCCACGCAGCCGGCGGCGGCCACCAGGGCGCAGGCGAAGAACTTGTCATAGCCGCGTTCGATCATGGCCGGAATGGTCAGGCCGCCGATGGCGGCCACTGTTGCCGGCCCGGAGCCGGAAATGGCGCCGAAGAACATGCAGGTCACGATGGCCGTCAGGCCCATGCCGCCGTAGAGGCCCCCCACGATCTCGTCAGCCAGCGTGAGCAGCCGGTGGGAAAGACCGCCGGCCCCCATGAAGACGCCGGCGGCGATGAAGAAGGGGATGGCCATGATGGGGAAATTGTCGATGGAGGTGAAGGCCACCTGCGCCATGTACTCGATGGGCAGGGTATCCGCGCTGATGATGGTCGCGAGAGTGGAAAGCCCCAGCGAAATGGCAATGGGCACGCCAATGGCGCACAGGACCACAAAGTAGCCGAAGAGCGCCGTAAGCGGCTCGATATAGTCGCACAGGAAGCAGGGCGCGATGATGAGCGCCACCAGCCCGAAGCCGATGCAGGAATCCAGCGGGCCGCAGCGGCGCATCTGGGGCACCAGGTCCTGGAGCAGGCGCAGGCACATGAGGCCGAAACCCAGGGGCAGGATCAGGTAGGGGACCAGGAACGGGATACGCAGGGCCGTGGTATACTGCGGAAACTGCATGAGCCGCTCGATCTGCCCCCAGCCGTACCAGGCGATGACCGCCGTGAGGCAGAAGAAAAGGCTGTCCACCACTATCCAGCTGATGCGCTGCCAGCGCGGGGGCAGATGGTCATACAGGATGTCCACCCGGATGGAGGACCGTTTCCTGATGGCGACGGAGACCGCGAGATAGGAGATCCAGATAAAGATATACCGCGAGAGCTCCTCCGTCCAGACGGCGGCGCCCGCGCGCTCGATAAACTGCGTAATGATATATCTGTAGATGACCTGCCATGTGATGAACAGGATGATGCTCAACAGACCGGCGACCATGAAAACGCTTTCAAAATTCTCATTCAGCCATGAAACGACCCTGAATTTGCGCTTCCCGTCTTCCATTCTTTCCCCCTGGAACAGTTTGGCCCCCGTTTTTTGCGAGCCGGGAACTTAAAACGCACGGGCATTCCCCAGCGCGGGAAAAGCGATTGGGAATGCCGGGCGGGGCGCCCCTTGCGGGGCGCCCCCGTTGCTGTCAGTTCTGGGTCTCTTCGATGAGCACCTGAATTTCCTGAGGGATCTCCTTGGAGAACTTGTCACGCACGGGCTGCGTCTTGCGCTTCAGTTCCGCGCGCTGTTCGGGGGTGAGGATGGTGATGTCGATGCCCTTGTCGCGGAAGGCCTGCCAGGCCTTTTCCTCAAGCTTGACGGATTCCGCGCGCTGCCAGGCGGTGGCCTCGCTGGCGGCCTCGCGGATGATCTTCTGCTGCTCCGGGGTCAGACTGTCCCACTTTTTCTTGTTCATCAGCAGGATGTGCATGGAGTAGTTGTGCTGTGAATCCATGGCGTGCTTGAGCACTTCGGAATGCTTGGCATCATTGAGCAGGGAGAACGTATTGCCCTCGCCGTCCACCGTGCCCTGCTGGAGCGCGGTATAGGTTTCGCCCCAGGCCACCGGCGCGGGGTTCATGCCCAGTTCCGTCGCCACGGCCACTTCCACGGGCGAGTCCGTGGTGCGGATCTTCATGTTCTGCAGATCCTTCACGTCCTTCAGCGGTTTCTTGGCCGAGGTGAAGTTGCGGTAGCCGTATTCGCTGAACATGATGGTCTCAAGGCCGATGTCGTTGGCGACCTTGCGCAGCGCCTTGCCCAGCTCGCCCTCGTCAAGGGCTTTGTACAGCTTCTGCTGGTTCTTGGGATCAGTGACATAGGGCAGGTCAATAGCCATGTAGGCGGGCGAGAAGCTGGCAAGATTGGGCGTGGACGAGGACGACATATCCAGCGTGCCGGCCTGGGCGGCTTCAGTGGTCACGCGGTCGGAGCCGATCTGGCAGTTCCCGAAGATCTGGATCTTCATCTTGCCGCCGCTTTTCTTTTCCACCAGTTCCTTGAACTTTTCATAGCCCACGGTCACGTTGTTGCCGGGAGCCATGGGATGGCCGATACGGAGCGTGACCGGTTTTTCCGCCGCCAGCGCAAGGGAACCCCCCAGGATCAATCCCGCCGCCACCAGCGCGCCTGCTGCGCAAAACAACTTTCGCATCTCAGTCCTCGCTTTTTAGAGACCCTGCGGACAGACCCCACTGGCCCGCCCTTGTGATTTTTTGAATAAGCACAAAGCATGCCAGTGGGGTCTGGAGCGACCGCGCGGGATATTTTTAAAATAAACAAATAAATTCATATAGTTAATAAGTAATAACTCCTCCTGATAAGCACCGCGGCAGCGCACGCCGCGAATTTGCATCGTCAGCGCCCCGCAAGGGGGATTTTTGTCCTATCTTCCAGAAAAAATTATATCTTTTTGAAAAATCTCCCCATCCGGGCACCAGAAGGGCCTGGGGACACCGTCGCAAATCTGCATCGCCCTTTGTGGACACGTTCCGAATTTCCCATGCCTGCCGACGCAAACCTGCAACATCCGGTCCCCATCCTCCGCTTTGGGGCATGCGCGGCCCATGCCCGGCGGCATTTGTCGTGGAAATCTGCCGGATTGGAAATCTGGCACAGGCAATGCAATGTCCCGTGCACGCCAACATCGCCCGCCTCCAACGGGCGGAAACCTTTGTATGGGGGAACATCATGAGCGTTATGGAATGCGCCTGCCGTTCACCGCAGGAACAGCGGCTTCAGGATCGTATCCAGGGCAAGGAGAACAAGTTCCGGAACACGCACGCCCGCGTTTTCCGCCTGCTGGAGCGGTTCGACGGCCAGAAGCCGCGCATCGACATCGAGCGCGCCCGCTATTTCACCGAATCCATGAAAGAGACCGAGGGGCAGCCCCTGGTGCTGCGCTGGGCCAAGGCGCTCATGCACATCGCCAAGAACATCTCGGTCTGCGTGCAGGAGGACCAGCTGCTGCTGGGCCGCGCCGGCTGCGACGGGCGCTACGGCATCCTCTATCCCGAACTGGATGGCGACTTCCTGGACATCGCCGTGCGCGACCTGCCCACCCGCAAGACCTCGCCGGCCACCATCACGCCCGAAGACGCCAAGGTGGTCATTGAGGAGATCGCCCCCTACTGGAAGGGCAAGACCTACCACGAGGCCCTCAATGCCGCCCTGCCGCCGGAAGTGCACAAGCTCACCTATGACGACCCGCAGGGCCTTATCTCGCGCTTCATCGTCAACGAGACCTCGTCCTTCCGTTCCTCCATCCAGTGGGTGCACGACTACGGAAAGATCCTCAAGCGCGGCTTCAACGGCATCAAGAAAGAGGCCCAGGAAAAACTGGCCGCCCTTGACCCCATGAGCGCCAGGGACGACCGCGAGAAGCGTCCCTTCCTGGAAGCCGTCATCATCGTCTGCGACGCCATCGTCCTCTGGGCCGGGCGCCACGCCAAGCTGGCGCGCGAAATGGCGGAGAAGGAGACGGACCCCGCGCGCAAGGCCGAGCTGCTGCGTATGGCCGAGAACGCCGAGCGCGTGCCCGGCGAACCCGCCCGCGACTTCTGGGAGGCCTGCCAGAGCCAGTGGTTCACCCAGATGTTCTCGCGCCTTGAGCAGAAGACCGGCACCACCATCTCCAACGGCCGCATGGACCAGTACCTCTATCCCTTCTACAAGAAGGACAAGGCCGAGGGGAAACTTACCGACAAGGAGGCCATCGAGCTTCTGGAGTGCATGTGGGTGGGCATGGCCGAATTCATCGACATGTACATCTCCCCCACCGGCGGCGCCTTCAACGAGGGCTATGCCCACTGGGAGGCCGTGACCGTCGGCGGCCAGACCCCGGACGGGCGCGACGCCAGCAACGAGCTGACCCACCTCATCCTCAAGTCCAAGCGCGAGTTCCCGCTGCACTATCCCGACCTGGCGGCCCGCATCCATGCCCGCGCGCCCGAACGTTATCTCTGGGACGTGGCCGAGACCATCAAGGACGGCACGGGCTTCCCCAAGCTGATCAATGACGAGGAAGTGGTGCCGCTCTATGTCTCCAAGGGCGCCACCTTCGAGGAGGCCCTGGACTACGCCGTTTCCGGCTGCACCGAGGCGCGCATGCCCAACCGCGACACCTATACCTCCGGGGGCGCCTACATCAACTTCGCCGCCGCCGTGGAGATGGTGCTGCGCAACGGCCGCATGAAGAAATACGGCGACGAGCTCCTGGGCGTGGAAACGGGCGACCCGCGCAACTTCAAGACCTGGGAAGAGTTCTGGAACGCCTATGTGCAGCAGCACCTGCTCTTCCTCAAGACCGCCTTCGTCCAGCAGTACCTCATCAACAAGCTGCGCGCCGAGCACTTTGCCCAGCCCATGGGCTCCGCCATGCACGACCTGTGCATGAAGCACTGCATCGACCTGCATCAGGAGCAGATCCCCGAAGGCATCAACCTGGGCTACTTTGAATATATGGGCCTCGGCACGGTGGTCGACTCCCTCACGGCGGTGAAAAAGCTGGTCTTTGAGGAAAAGAAGCTGACCATGGATCAGCTTATCAAGGCCATCGACGCCAACTTTGTGGGCTATGAGGACGTGCAGGCGCTGCTGCGCTCCGCGCCCTGCTACGGCAACAACGATCCCTACGCCGACGCCATCGGCCGCGAGATCGACCGCATCTCCGTGGAATACGGCGGCAAGTATTCCATGAAGGATCTGGGCATGCACAACGACGTTCGCTATGTGCCCTTCACCTCCCATGTGCCCTTCGGCAAGGTGGTGTCGGCCACGCCCAACGGCCGCACCGACGGCTTCCCGCTGTCCGACGGCTCCTCGGCCTCGCACGGCGCGGATGTGAACGGTCCCACCGCGGTGCTGCTCTCCAACTACAACACCAAGAACATGGGCATGCGCGACCGCGCCGCCCGCATGCTGAACATCAAGTTCACGCCCAAGTGCCTTGAGGGCGAGGCGGGGACGGAAAAGCTGGTCTCCTTCATCCGCACCTTCTGCGACCTCAAGCTCTGGCATGTGCAGTTCAACGTGCTCAACAGGGATACCCTGCTGGCCGCCCAGAAGGACCCGCAGAAATACCGCAACCTCATCGTGCGTATCGCCGGCTACAGCGCCTATTTTGTGGATCTTTCCCCGGATCTGCAGAATGACCTCATCGCCCGCACCGAGCACGAAACCTGCTAGCTGACGCTGAAACGACGCCCCGGCCGGTCTTCCGGCCGGGGCGTTTCCTCCAGGACAAGGATGTGGCATGTACCAGGAAGACTATGATGACGATCAGGACCTCGCCAGGGAAGGCATGGTCTTCAATATCCAGAAGTATTCCGTCCACGACGGTCCCGGCATCCGCACCATTGTCTTTCTCAAGGGCTGCGCCCTGCGTTGCCGCTGGTGCAGCAATCCCGAATCCCAGAATGCCTGGCCTGAGCTTGCTTGGAACGAGGGGCGCTGCATCGGCCTGGAAAAATGCGGCCACTGCCTGGAGGCGTGCCACAGGGGCGCGCTGACCGCGGGAGCGGACGGCAAGCCTATCCTCCATCGGGAAAAGTGCGGCGACTGCGCCCAGGCCTGCGCGGCCGCCTGCCCCCCGCAGGGGCTGCTCGTCTATGGCAAACGGCGCACCGCGGGCGATGTGCTGGATGCCGTGGAACAGGACATGGCCTTCTATACCCGCTCCGGCGGCGGCATGACGCTTTCCGGCGGCGAGCCGCTCCTGCAGCGCGATTTCGCCGTGGCCCTGCTGCGTCAGGGGCGCCGGCGGCGCATGAAGACAGCCATCGAGACCTGCGGCATGGTGCCGGAAGAGAATATCCGCGCGGCGGCCCCCTGGCTCAGCTACGCCCTTTTTGACATCAAGCACCTGGACGCGGCGACGCACAAGGAGCAGACCGGGGCGGACAATGCGCGCATCCTCGCCAATTTCCGCATCCTGGCCCAAGAGTTTCCCACGCTGCCCATCCTGGCCCGCACCCCGGTCATTCCCGGCTTCAACGATACGCCCGAAGCCATCGGGTCCATCGCGCGCTTTCTCGAACCCTTCGGGCATGTGCGCTACGAGCTGCTCCCCTACCACCGCCTGGGGACGCAGAAATACCACTTCCTTCACCGTGAGCCGCCCATGGGCGACATCACGCTGGAAAAAAACCGGATGCCCCGACTGCAACAGGTCGCCCTTGACATCCTGGGGGAGCGGGTGCAGATTCCCAAATAATCGGGAGTCATCGCCGGATTCCCAGGAAAGGACTTCCAGCGGCCATTGCCGCGATGCCAGCCATGCCCGATCGCTTCACCGAGCTTCTCGGCCCCATGTGCAAGCACATTCTGGACGCCATGCCTTCCGGCGTCTTCATTTCCGATGTTTCCGGCCGCACGCTCTATGTCAATCGCACCTATGAACAACTGACCGGCCTCCGCCAGGAAGAGCTGCGCGGCAAAAATGTGCGCAGCCTTGTGGGCGAAGGCATTTTCGACAATATCCTCAATCCGGAGATCGTGCGCACCTGCCGGCCCGCCACGCATGTGCAGCAGTTGAAGAACGGCACGCGGCTCGTGCTTTCCGGCTTTCCGGTTTTCGACGAGGACGGCATCATCCGCCTGGTGGCCACCTTCGCCCGCGACATCACCCTTCTGACCGACCTTCAGGATCAGGTGGCGGCCCAGCGCAACCTCATCGACCAGATCAGCGGGCAACTCACCCATGTGGCCCGTGAAAGCCCCCACCAGCTGCCCATCTATGCCAGCGCCGCCATGGGAGAGGTCATCTCCCTGCTGCGCCGTTTCGCCGCCACGGACGCCACCGTGCTCATCCTGGGCGAGACCGGGGTGGGCAAGGATGTTTTCGGCCGCTACCTGCACAGCATTTCCGCCCGCAAGGACAAGGTCATGCTCAAGGTGGACTGCGGCGGCATCTCCGAAACGCTCACCGAATCCGAGCTTTTCGGCTACCTGCCCGGCGCCTTTACCGGAGCCTCCGCCAAGGGCCGGGCCGGCTACTTTGAGATCGCCGACGGCGGCACCATCTTCCTCGACGAGATCGGCGAACTGCCGCTGCCCATCCAGACGCGCCTCCTGCGCGTGCTCCAGGACAACGAGATCGTGCGCGTGGGCTCCTCGGCGCCGCGCAAGGTCAACGTGCGCGTCATCGCGGCCACCAACCGCGATCTGGCGCGCTGCGTGGAGGAGGGCACCTTCCGGCGCGACCTTTTCTACCGCCTCAATGTGGCGACCCTGCGCATCCCTCCCCTGCGCGAACGCCGGGAGGACGTGCGTCCCCTGGCCGAGCATTTCCTGCGCCAGTATACGGCCAAGTATCGGAAGACCCTGGCCTTCATGAACATCACCCTCGACCTTCTGGCGGACTACGCCTGGCCCGGAAACGTGCGCGAACTCCAGAATCTCGTCCACAGCCTCGTCATCACGCGCAACGGCCCCCTCATCGGGCCGGGCGACCTGCCGGAGGAGATCTCCGGCCGCGAAAAAACCGACGTCGCCCTGACCGTGCCCGGCGAAGGCAGGCCCCTGAAAGACATCGTGGCCGACATGGAACGGGAATTTCTCCGCAAGGCCATTGAGGTGCATGGCTCCGTGCAGAAGGTGGCCGCGCTTTTCCAGGTCAACCGCAGCACCATCTTCCGCAAGCTCCGGGAAGGGAAGGACAGGAAGGGCGCACCGGGTGGCGACGGCGGCGGGGAGCCCGCCGCCCCGCCCGCATCCGGACCGGGACGCTGAGACGGGACGCACGCGCCCCAGCGCGCAAAAGGCCCCTTTCCCGGCGGAGATGCCGGGAAAGAGGCCTTTTGATTTTCGGGCGCGGACGGCGCGCCTTCCGCATATCGACGGGGCTAGATCTTCTTCACCTCCACATACCAGGCCGCGGCCTCGGTGAGCAGCCGGCTCTCGCGGGCGGCCAGGGCCTGCGGGTCCTTGAGGTAGCCGTCCAGCAGAAGGCAGCCGTCAAAGAGGTTGCGCGTCATGTCGGCGAGCACGCGGTCGTCCCTGTCCGCCTTGAAGATACGCAGCATGCTGCGCAGCAGCGGATGATCGCGGTTGACCTCCAGGATCTTGACCGGCAGGGAATCGTCCTTGTTCATGACCTTGAGGAGCTTCTCCATGGAGGCGGTCATGCCGCCGTCCGGGGCCACGAGCACGGCCGGGCTGTCGGCCAGGCGGTGCGAGACGCGCACTTCCGTGACCGTGTCGCCCAGGATCTCCTTCATGCGGGCCATGAGGCCGTCAAACGAGGCGCTGTCGTCCTCGGAAAGCGGCGTCACGGCTTCGGGCTTCTCCTTGTCCTCAAAGGCGGCGAGGGCGTCATCGGCGGCGGTCTCCACGGCCTTGAACTCCCAGTCCTTGTAGGAGCCCAGGCCGTCCATGACGAACTCGTCCACCGGCTCGAAGAGGAAGAGCGCCTCGATGCCCTTTTTGCGGAACATCTCCATGTGCGGATTGAGCCGCGCGGCCTCGCGATTGGGCGCCGTGACGTACCAGATGGTCTTCTGCCCTTCGGGCGCGCGGGCCATGTAGTCGTCAAGGCTGGTCAGGGCCTCGGCGTCGGCCAGCGCCGAGGAGTTGAAGCGCAGGAGCGCGGCCACGCGCTCGCGGTTGACGAAATCATGGTAGCCCAGCTTGAAGACCTTGCCATGCAGCCGCCAGAAGCGGTCATACTTCTCCACGTCGTCCCGCGCCATGCCCTCCAGATGGCCGAGGGTCTGCTTGACGATGACCTGATTGATCTTGCGCAGGATGACGTTTTCCTGGAGCGTCTCGCGCGAGATGTTGAGCGGCAGGTCCTCGGTATCCACCACGCCCTTGAGGAAGGCGAGATATTCGGGGATGAGCTCCTTGTTGCGGTGCTGGATGAGGACGCGGCGCGCGTACAGATCCAGGCCCCAGTAGTCGCGGTCCGCCCCGAAAAAGTCCATGGCCGCGTCCGGAATGAAGAGCAGGGCCGTGAACTGCACGGGCGCGTCCACCGCGATGTGCTCCACATCCAGCGGATCTTTCGTGTCGTAGGTCAGGGCCTTGTAGAAGGCGGCATAGTCCTCCTTCTTCACGCTGGCCTTGGGCTCGCGCCAGAGCGCGGGCTGGGTGTTCACGCGCTCGCCATCCACAAAGATGGGGAAGGGCACAAAGGCCGAATGTTTGCGGATGGCCGATTCCACCCGGAACTTCTCGGCATACTCCAGGCAGTCTTCCTTGAGGTGGACCGTGATGATGGTGCCGCGCGCGGGTTCGGCGGCGGCGCTCTCCGCCACCGTATAGCTGCCGAGACCGTCGCTGGTCCACACATGGACGGGCGCATCCCCGGCGGCAAAGGCCGGGCGGGAGGCCACCTCCACCTTGTCCGCCACCATGAAGACCGAATAGAAGCCCACGCCGAAACGGCCGATGATGTTGGCCGCATCCGCCGTGGCGGCGTCGTCCTCGGCATGTTTGGCGTTTTCGGCGGCCAGATCGGCCAGAAAGGCCTCAGAGCCGGACTTGGCGATGGTGCCGAGATTTTCCGCCAGTTCCTCGGCGGTCATGCCCAGCCCGGTATCGGCAATGGTCAGGGTTTTGGCGTCCTTGTCGAGCGTGATGCGGATCTCCAGCGGCAGGTCGGGCTGGCGCGGCGTCTCGCCCCGGTTGACCCGGAAGCGGAGCTTGTCCAGCGCGTCCGAGGCATTGGATATGAGTTCGCGCAAAAAGATCTCGCGGTTGGTGTACAGGGAATTGGTAAGGATATGAAGCACCTTGCGCACTTCGGCGCGGAACTGGCGCGTTTTCTTGCCGTTTTCGGCCATGGGGGAACCTCCTGAAAAATTCCGGACGCGCCCGGCGGGCGTGGCGGCAGGACGGCGAACGCCGTCCCTCCCGCAGAATTAAGGCCGCCCCGGCAGACGTCAAGGGTGGCAAACGCCCAGGAGCCGCATCGGCCCGGTTGTGCCGCCGTGGACTTTGGCCGCCCGCTGGGCTATGCTCGTCCGTCATTCTCCGAGCGCAGGAAGGTTCCATGATCCCCCAGAGCCGTATCCGCAATTTCTGCATCATCGCGCATATCGATCACGGCAAGTCCACCCTGGCCGACCGCATCCTCGAACTCACCCGGGTGGTGAGCGCGCGCGAGGCGCGGGAGCAGTATCTGGACAGGA
>CAZNXQ010000028.1:0-1673 GCA_964576895.1 uncultured Desulfovibrio sp. | reverse complement strand
GAACTCACCCGGGTGGTGAGCGCGCGCGAGGCGCGGGAGCAGTATCTGGACAGGATGGATCTGGAGCGCGAGCGCGGCATCACCATCAAGGCCCAGACCGTGCGCATCCCCTATACGGCGGCCGACGGGCAGGAATACGAGCTCAATCTCATCGACACGCCGGGCCATGTGGACTTTCATTATGAAGTCTCGCGCTCGCTGGCGGCCTGCGAGGGGGCCCTGCTGGTGGTGGACGCCACCCAGGGCGTGGAGGCCCAGACCCTGGGCAACGTCTACCTGGCCCTGGACCATGACCACGAGATCGTGCCCGTGCTCAACAAGATCGACCTCCCCAGCGCGGACCCGGAGCGGGTGCGCGCCGAAATCGAGGAGGGCATCGGTCTGGACTGCGCCGGGGCGCTGGAGGTCTCGGCCAAGACGGGACTCGGCGTGGATGCGGTGCTGGAGGCCATCGTCGCGCGCCTGCCCGCGCCGCAAGGCGACCGCGAGGCGCCGCTCAAGGCGCTCATCTTCGATTCCTGGTACGACAGTTATCAGGGCGTGGTGGCGCTCTTCCGCGTCATGGACGGCCGCATCCGCAAGGGCGACCGCATCCGCCTCATGAGCACGGGCAAGGAATACGAGGCCCTGCGCCTTGGCGTGTTCTCGCCCGAAGCCGTGGATGTGGACGAGCTCCTCGCGGGCGAGGTGGGCTTTCTTTCCGGCTCCATCAAGGAGCTGGGCGACGCGCGCGTGGGCGATACCATCACCCTGGCCGCCCGGCCCGCCGCCGAGCCCGTGCCCGGCTTCAAGGAGGTCAAGCCCGTGGTCTTCTGCGGGCTCTACCCCACGGAATCGGACGAATACGAAAACCTCAAGGCCGCGCTGGAAAAGCTCCAGCTCAACGACGCGGCCTTCAGCTTCGAGCCGGAGACCTCCCAGGCCCTGGGCTTCGGCTTCCGCTGCGGCTTTCTCGGCCTGTTGCACATGGAGATCATCCAGGAACGGCTGGAACGCGAGTTCGAGGTGGGGCTCATCGCCACGGCGCCCTCGGTCATCTACCGGGTGGAGACCACCGACGGCCAGACCCTGGAGATCGACAATCCGAGCCGCCTGCCCGATCCCTCGAAAATCCGCGCCCTCTATGAGCCCTTTGTGCGCATGGACATCCATGTGCCCAACGAATTCGTGGGCAATGTCATGAAACTCTGCGAGGAAAAGCGCGGCGAGCAGAAAGACCTCCACTACCTCGCGGCCAACCGCGTGGTGGTGACCTACGAACTGCCCTTCGCGGAGATCGTCTACGACTTTTTCGACCGGCTCAAGTCCGTGACGCGGGGCTACGCCTCCATGGACTACGAGCCCGTGGACTACCGCCCCTCGGACCTCGTGCGCCTGGACATCCTGCTCAACGGCGACCCGGTGGACGCGCTGGCGGTCATCGTCCACCGCGACCGGGCCTATCCCTACGGGCGCGGTCTGGCGCTCAAGCTCAAGCGCACCATCCCGCGCCAGCTCTTCCAGGTGGCCATCCAGGCGGCCATCGGCCAGAAGATCATCGCCCGCGAAACCGTCTCCGCCTTCCGCAAGGATGTCACCGCCAAATGCTATGGCGGCGACATCACCCGCAAGCGCAAGCTGCTGGAAAAACAGAAGGAAGGCAAAAAGCGCATGAAGCGCATGGGCAATGTGGA
>CAZNXQ010000027.1:0-21516 GCA_964576895.1 uncultured Desulfovibrio sp. | reverse complement strand
TCGTCGTCCATGACATTGGCGAGCACTTCCTCAAGATTGGCAAAATTGGAAAGCTGCTGCTCACTCCGGCAACCGTCAACGATGATCATGTCTCCCTCCTTGTCCCCACAGGGAAGTATTTGCTGGCGCCTTAAGGCGTATCCCCGAATATGCAACAGGTATGCCACATGCCCTAGTCCTCCGCGTCCGGCGCCGCGCCGTTGGCCGCCGCAGGGCCGAGGCGCGCCGCGAAACGGCGCATATGGAGGGAAAGGATGTCAATGCAGGGCAAAAGCTCATCCATGCCGCCGCCCCGTGTCTGCCGCAGTTCGCGCCAGAAAGCGCCCAGCGAGGCCAGCGACGGGCAGGCGTCGAGGCTCTGCTGGAGACGTTCGCAGTTGCGGAGGAACAGTTGCCCGGCCTGCCGGCTTTTTCCCGTCAGGGCGCCGGTGGCCGCAAGGGCGTCCAGCAATGTGGCGCCCCGCGTCAGGGCGGCGGCAGCCTCCCGCGCATCGGGAAGTGAGCCGCACAGCGGCATTGGCCGGTCCGGGCGCTTGTCCCGCGCCTGCGCGCTGCGTTCCGTAGCGGGGTTCGGGTCGAGATCGTCAAGAAGCTGACGCCAGAAGTGTCGGAGTTCCTGCATCCAGATGCTGCGGGCCTCACGTTCGTGCCCGGAAAGACAGCGGACGGCGGCAAATCCGTCCGCGTCAAAACAGGTTTGCCAGACCCGCGTGACGGCGCACAGTTCCGGCGAGAGACCCGCCTCCCAGCGGCCGGTGTCCAGGTAGCCGAGCGCCAGCCGCGCCACGGGCCCGGCTTCCGGCAGCCAGCGGCAGCGTTCCCCGTGCGGGCAGGCGCGGCCGAAGGCACAGGGATGGCATTCCAGCGCCGGTTCCAGGCAGCAGCAGTCCGCCAGATACGGCCCGGTATCCCAGGGCTGGGCGGTGGCGAAAAAGAAGGCGAGGCTCGGTATGCCAAGTCCGGCGGCAAGGTGCAGGGTGCCGGTATCATTGGTGACGAGCAGGCGGCAGCGCCGCAGCAGGGCCGCCAGGCGGGGGATGTCCGTGGCGCCCACGGCATTGACAAAGGGATGGGCGGCCGCCTGGGCATAGGCGGCCGCCAGCGGCGCTTCGGCGGCCGCGCCCAGAAGGACGGGACGCACGCCGGCCGCGCGCCAGAGCTGGTCGCCAAGGGCGGCGAAGCGTTCCGGGGGCCACTGGCGCCGCGCTTCGCTGGCGCCGAGCTGGAAGGCCACGGGGACGGCAGACGCGGGCCCCGCATTTGCCGCAAGAAAGCTTTCGGCCCAGGCGTCGGCCTCCGCCGGGGGTTTGCGCAGGGCAAGGCGCCTGCCGCCGGGCGCGGGCGTTTCCGCGCGGCCCGGCAGGGGCTGGCCCGTCATGCGGAACATGTCCGCGATATTGAAGGGCGCATTGAGCCGCTGGCGCGTGGCCACGCCGAGAAAGGTCGCCCACAGGCCGTAGTTGACGCCAAAGCCCTCGGCATCCAGGCCGAAACCGAGCATGTCCTCCGGGCGCGGCGCGAGCAGCCGGCACAGGAGGCGCGCGGGCAGGGTGGGCGTGAGGTTGAGCACCCGTCCGGGCCGCGCCTGCGCGCGCACCTGCCGGGCAAAGGCGAGCAGGTTGGCGGCCGCCTCCTGCCATGAGCGGTCGAGTTTCGCCATGAGCCCGGCGCCGGGAAAGGTCCAGACCTGGTCCACATGCCGCAGGAGCGGCGTCGCCGGGGCGAAGTTTTCCAGGCAGAGCAGGCCGACGCTGCGACCGGCCGCGTGGAGATCGCTGATCAGGGGCTGGCTCTGCAAAAGATCCCCGAAGCGCGTCAGATTGCAGACAAGAACGTCAACAGCCATGCTTCGCTCCGTGCCCATGCTTCGCTCCGTCGCTCCGCGCTCAGGCGAGGCTGGCACGCTCCGAGCCGCCGTTCAGCATGTTCAGGGCCAGTTGCTGCTCCTCCCTGAAGCGGTTGCGCACGGCCGCCCGCACCTGACTGGTGGAGGAGCCGAACTGTCCGGCGCGGATCTTGTAGACATTGCTGATGAGCTTGCGCTCGTAGGCCGCGTCTTCGGGCTTGCCGCTCAGGTCGTCGGCGCGGTCGAAGATGCGCGCCGCGCCCGCGGGCCCGTGCTGGACGGCGGTGCTCCAGATGACTTCGCGCATGGCGGGCGAGAGGGAGTCCTCCTCAAGGCCGGTGCGCTGGACAATGGCTTCGAGCGCTGGCCGGTAGTGGCTCTCGCGGATGAACGCCTCCTGAAGTTCCTCGAACCGTTCGGGCTGCTCGGCGGCAATGGCGCGCCAGGCGTCGGGCATGCCGCCGCGGCGGCTGCCGGTATTGGCCGGGCCCGCCTTGCGCAGACGCTGGGCGATGTCCGGCGCCTCGCCGTCGAGGAAGCTGAGGAAGCTCTTCATGCTCCCCACGCGCGAGGCGATCTGGTACTTGCCGTAGGAGGTGCCGCCGGTGCGGTCGTAGCCGATGGCCGCGATGCCGTCGCCGCCGGATTCAAATCTGGCCGAGAGGCGCCCCATGCCCGTCTCGTTCTGGGAGCGGGCGGCATGGCGGCCGCGCGTGGTCGCGCCCGCTTCACTGGCGCGGCCCACAGGGGCGCGGGTATGGATGAAGTCCGCCGGGGTGAGCGCAAAGCCCCGGCCATTGTTGGCCGCCGCGTTGGTGAGCGAGCGCAGCTGCCGGGCCGCGCCCATGTTGCGGGCCGCATCCAGGGCGGAACCGCCGGAAAGGCCCTGCATGAAGCTGTCCATGGCTCTGGTCTGGGCGATATCCGCCTGGGCCTTGGCAAAATTCTGCGAACGGAGAAGATCGCCGGGGCTGCGCCCGGCCAGGACCGGATTGCGCAGGGGAAGCGTGGTGTTTTCTTCGGGCAGGCGCGCCACCATGGGGCGGAACTGGGCGCTGCGGGCGGCCGCGCCCGTGCCCCGGCCGGAGTTCTGCGCGGCGCCGGATTTGGCGGCGTCGGCCCTGGCTGTTCCCGTGTCGGCGGTCGGGCGTTCCCCGGCCATGAGCGTCGCGAATCTGGCCGCGTCGGGGCTGCCCTGCGCCTGAGACCGCTTGCCGGCAACCGGGACCTGCTGCCGTTGTTCTGCCGGTGGCCGTATGAGCCATGCGGAATATGCCATCGCTCCCTCCTCGTGGCGGCCTGTGCCCGCCATGCGTACAGGGAGCTAGCAAGGAAGATGCCAATGGCGAAACTGCGGAAGCGGCGCGGCTGGCGCTCCCCACCCGGCACGGACGCGCGCCAAAATGCCGACAGCCGTCAGGGGCGTTTCCGCGATGGAGCAAACCGCTCTAGGGCTGGCTGAGGGCCTCGCCCAGCTCCCTGGCGAGCGCGTCCGCGAAGGAGGCGGGCAGGGCGTTGTGCGGCGGCGTTTCGTGCGGGACGAGCAGGCCGAGGCGCATCTGGCTGGACCCCAGGGCGTTGCGGCTGGTGATGTTCTTGAGCCGGGCGCGGCTGGGGCGGCTGTGGCTCGGCACCTTGCGCTGCACCAGAAGGATGTCGGCCAGCAGGCCGGAGGCGCCGCCACCGGAGAACCGGGCCGGCGTTCCGTAGCCGTTCTCCACCAGCGAGGCGAAGGTTTCCGGGTCCACCGTGCCTTCGTCGAGCAGGGAAACCTGGAGGATATATCCGGCTTCGCTGGGGTTCTCCACAAGGGAGATGCGCGTGTTGCCGAGGTTGCGGCCGGCGTGGGCGGGCAGGCGCAGGGCGCGGCCGGTCATGTCGCGCACGTCCACATACATCCTGTCCGGCACGTCTCCGTGCTCCATGGGCGTGAGCGAGCCTTCGCGCAGGACGCGGATCTCCGCGTCCACAGCCTCGCGCTGGCGCACGCAGGCGCCGCTCATGGCGAGGATCAGCACAAAAACGGACAGCAGGAGCAGTCGCGCGGGCATGGCAGTCTCCGGGTGAAGGGGCTGTCGGGGCGGGGTGAACATCAGAGGCGCCGCGCAGCGGGTGTGCGGCCTTTGCGCTGATGTTCCCTATACCCCACAGCCCGTTTCCTGTCCACCGGGCCGCACTTCCGGGCGCTCCGCACTTGACGCGGCGGGCGTATGACGTATCTTGCCCCTGCACTTGATACGGAAACCGCAACCGCAAAGGGCAGCAGCATGGCCAGGCAACTGATCATCGTGGAGTCTCCCGCCAAGGTAAAGACCATCAAGAAGTTCCTGGGGCCGAGCTATACGGTGCAGGCGAGCGTGGGGCATGTGCGCGATCTGCCGGCCAGCTCGCTCGGTGTGGACGAGGCCCATGACTTCGCGCCGCACTATGAGATCATCGACAAGAAAAAGGACGTGGTCAGTGCCCTGCGCGCCGCCGCCGCCAAGGCGGACACGGTCTACCTTGCGCCGGACCCGGACCGCGAGGGCGAGGCCATTGCCTGGCATGTGGCCGAGCTTATCCGCGACAAGGCGCGGGACATCAAGCGCATCCAGTTCAATGAAATCACCGAGCGCGCCGTGCGCGAGGCCCTGGCCCATCCGCGCGGGCTCAATGCCCATCTGGTGGACGCGCAGCAGGCGCGGCGCGTGCTGGACCGCCTCGTGGGCTACAAGATCTCGCCCCTGCTCTGGAAGACCATCAAGCGGGGCATTTCCGCGGGGCGCGTCCAGTCCGTGGCCCTGCGCCTCATCGTGGAGCGGGAGGCCGAACGCGAGGCGTTTGTGCCGGAGGAATACTGGCCGTTCCACGCCGTGCTGGCCGCGGACGAGCCCCCGGTTTTCAGGGCCGAGCTGACGAAGATTTCCGGCAAAAAGGCTCTGGTGCGCAACGCCGCCGATGCCGAGGCCCTGGAGGCCGCCCTGGCGGGCAAGCCCTTTACCGTGGAAAAGGTGGAGGAAAAGGAGCGCGAGCGCGCGCCGCAGCCGCCCTTCATCACCTCCACGCTCCAGCAGGCGGCCAACCAGCGGCTGTCCTACGGGGCCAAGCGCACCATGAGCATCGCCCAGCGCCTCTACGAAGGCGTGGAACTTGGCGAGCGCGGCCTCACGGCCCTCATCACCTATATGCGCACGGATTCCACGCGCATTGCCGACGAGGCCCGCGCGGCGGCCAAAAGCTTCATCGCCGAAAATTTCGGCAAGGAGTACCTGCCCGCCCGCGCCCGCATCTACAAGGCCAGGGGCGGCGCCCAGGACGCGCATGAGGCCATCCGGCCCGTGGATGTGACCCTCACCCCGGACATGGTCAGGGAGTGGCTGCCGCCGGAGCAGTACAATCTCTACAGTCTCATCTGGTCGCGCTTTGTGGCCTCGCAGATGGCGTCCGCGCGCTTTCACGACACCACGGCCGCCATTGCCTGCGGCCATACGCGCTGGCAGGCCAAAGGCGAGCGTCTGCTCTTTGCCGGGTATCTCGCGGCCTGGCCGCGCGGCGGGGAGGAGGGCGGGGCGCTGCTGCCGCCGCTTGCGCCGGGGCAGGTCCTGCGTCTGGAAAAGCTGGAAAAGGAGCAGAAATTCACCCAGCCCCCGGCGCGCTACAGCGAGGCGAGTCTGGTCAAGGCGCTGGAGGAACTCGGCATCGGGCGCCCCTCCACCTATGCGGCCATCATTTCCACCCTGCAGGACCGGGATTATGTGCGTCTGGACGCGCGCCGCTTCGTGCCCACGGATCTGGGCCGCGTGGTCTGCGCCCAGCTGGTGGAGCATTTCGGCCGGCTCATGGATGTGGGCTTTACCGCGCACATGGAGGAAGGGCTGGACAAGGTGGCCGAGGGCGGCGAGAACTGGGTGGACCTGCTGCGCGCCTTTGCCGCGGACTTCAATCCCACCCTGGACGCGGCGGCCAGAAACATGCGCAGCGTCAAGGCGGGCCTGCCCGCGGACATCGCCTGCCCCCAGTGCGGCAAGCCGCTGGTCATCAAGTTCGGCAAGGCCGGGGCCTTCCTCGCGTGCACGGGCTATCCGGACTGCCGCTACACGAGCAATTTCGCGCGCAACGAGGACGGCAAGGTGGAGGCCGTGGCCCAGGAAAAGCCGCAGTACGAGAAGGTGGGCCAGTGCCCGCGCTGCGGGCGGGATCTGGTCATCAAGACCTCGCGCACGGGCAGCCGTTTCATCGCCTGCACCGGCTATCCCGACTGCGACTATGCGGCGCCGTTCTCCACCGGTGTTGCCTGCCCCAAATGCGGCACGGGCAGCCTGGTGGAAAAGAGCACCCGGCGCGGCAAGCTCTTTTTCTCCTGTGACCGCTATCCCCAGTGCGATTTCGCCCTCTGGGACAGGCCCGTGCCCGGCCCGTGCCCGCGCTGCGGCTCGCCCTATCTGGTGGAAAAAAAACGCCGTGACGGCGTGAAGGTCCTCTGCCCGGTCAAGGGCTGCGGCTTTGTGCGGGACGACGATGACGAAAGCGCCGGCAGCGGCAGCGCGGAGGGCAGCCATGGCCTCCGCTGACGAACGGCATCCGCTTCTGGATGATGCCCCCCTGGTGCTGAGGCCGGACGCCGGGAACGGCGGAAATGTCGCCGCGGCGCCGGATGCGGGCAATGACATGCCCGTGCTGCTCCTGCTGGGCGACGGCCCGGAGGCCAGGGCTGTGGCCCGGCTGGCCGGGGAGTGCGGATTTGTGGTGGACATGGCCGTCTGGGCCGCCTCCGGGGCGCCGGCAACGGAGACTCCGCGGACGGCCGTTGAAGCGGAGGCCCCCGAAGAGACTCCCGAAGAGGCCCCCGAAGACGCGCCCGGAGCTCCGGAGATTCCGGGCCTGCGCCGGCGCATCCTCCTGCGGCCGGATGACGGCCCGGTGGAGCGCTGCGCCATCGGGCGGCGGCACCATGTCTGCATCTTTCCCCCGGATGCCGCCACCGCCCGGCGCGCGCTGGAGGACGTGCTGGCGAGCCATGCCTTTTATGTGGGCCTGTGGGCCACACGGGCCGGGCGCGACCAGGTCTGGGCCGAGCTGCGCGAGGCCGGCGTGCCGGATGCGGAGCTTGCGGCGGTGCGCTGCCCGCTGGGCCTGGGCGATCTTGCCGTCACGGCCGCCACGCCTGTGGCCGCGGCGGTGGTCATCCTGGCGGAACTGCTGGCGGCGCGGGCCGGGTGCCTCCAGCGCTTCCGTCTTGAGGATTGACGGCAACGGCCGCCCGGTTTACTGAAAAAGGCATGGCGGCGAAAGGCCGGCATGCCCGGAGCCCCCGGACGTGAGAGGTGCGGATGGAGTACGTGCTCGGCGCGGTGTGCGTTTTTTTCCTTGTTTTTCTCCTGGTGGAGTCCAAGCGCAAGGCCGCCCGGATAGTCCAGGCCGTTGCCGTGGAAAAAAGCAAGATCGCCGATGATTCCGGCATGACCGCGAGCCTCGGCGTCTTTACCCCCGACACGCAGACCACGGTCATCATCGGCGCCTCGGAAGAGCTGGGCGTGTTCTATTATCGCATGCTGCGCCAGAGCAAGGTCATTATCCGCAGCCGGATCAATCTCGCCAATCTTGCCCGCGTGGAGCTGCTCATCAACGGGCAGCAACTGGGCATTGCCTCCGGCTCGGAGCAACTGACCACCTCGCTCCGGGCCACGGAAATCGCCGACAAGACCATTTCCGCCTTTTCCACGGATGCCATCCGCAACATGCAGCGCGCGGGCCTGCGCGTGGTCTTTTTTGACGAGAGCGGCGTGGAGAAAAGCCTGGAGATCACCTCCCTGCGCGCCGAGGACGAACGCCACAGGTTCGAGCGCGTCCAGTTGCTCAAGACCACCATCTGGTGGGTGGCCTTTTTGCAGATGTCGAGCCGCCAGGCCCGGCATGTGCGCGCGCGCCTTTCGCCGGATACGCCCGCCTAGGGCGTTTTTTCTCCCTCTTTCGGAATATCCGCCTTTTCAACGGCAGCGCGAAGGTCGGCTCACCGCTCGATAAGGCGCATGAGCTCGCTGAAACGCCAGGTGGCGGCCCGTCTTCCACTTTTGGGCTGAAGCAATTCGATAATCCCGGCATCGCTCAACTTGCCGAGAAGTGTGGTCAGGGCGGCCGTTCCCAGTTGGATACCGGAATTTCTCTTCAGGGCGGGAAGCGTGAAGAGGGGGGTGGCAAAAATATAATCCAGGGCCTCCACGGCATGTGCCGAGCCGGTAATCCGCACGAAGGCTTTTTTTGATTCTTCATAGAGCGCGGTCATATCCAGAAGCAGTTGAATGTTTTCCCGGCTTTTGGCGATAACGGCCTGCAGAAAAAATTCAATCCATGATTTCCAGTCTGATTTTTTTGAAATGGCGGCCAGCGTGGCATAATATCGGGTGCGCTTTGCCTGAAGATACGCGCTCAGATAAAAACAGGGCTTGCGGATCAAGCCCCGTTGGGCGAGGAAGAGTGTGATCAGCAACCTGCCGATCCTGCCGTTGCCATCAAGAAATGGATGGATCATTTCAAATTGCGCGTGGAGGATGGCAGTCTGGATAACGGGATTTATATCTTCCCGCTGCAAAAAGGCTTCGAGATTTTCCAGAAGCGGCGGCAGGTGTTCGGCTGCCGGGGGGACATACGCAGGGGGATTTCCTATTACCACGGGGGAGAGCCTCATTTTTCCCGGATGTTTCGTCTCGCCTCTGGCCCCCTGGAGGAGGCGCGCATGGAGCGCTTTGATCATGGATACGCTGAACGGGCGCCCGGCGGCGACATGGTCCAGCCCAAGGATCATGGTTTCGCGATAGTTCAGAACTTCGGCAACTTCATCCTTGCGTTCTTTTGGAACCTGGACGCCGATATTTTCGCCGAAAACTTCATCCAGCGTTGTTATGGTACCTTCAATCCAGTTGGATGACTGCGCTTCGCGCATCAACCACGAAAGCCAGAAAAGATCCGCCTTTGCGGACGCTTCCATCATGCCGTTGAGAGTGCCCAGGATGCCTGTGGCGCTGCTCGCCAGTGGTTCAAAATGTCCCCACCTGTCTTCGTCCGCCTGGAGGGGCAGCAAGGAGGGAAGGAAGGGATAGGCGTGCATATTCGTGCTCCGCAGGGGATTGGATATTTTTTATATGCAGGTGAACCGCACACAAGCGCGCTTTTTTGTGTTTATGTATCGAAAAAAGATAAAAACAGCCACATAAAACTTCCCTGTCCGATGTGCCGCCGCATGCCGTCCGTGGGGGGGGATGGCGGCCTTGCGCGTTTCTGTCGGAGGGTATGGGACAAAAAAATAATAAAGAATTTATTCAATAATTTCAAATAGTTGAGTTTTGCAGATACGGTTATATATCCATATAAAATCATTGATTATTTTTAAGGCATGCCGCGGAAAAGTATGCCCGCTCTTCCTTGCTTTTTCCCCGCCAATGTGCTTTGTAGACGGTTCCGGCCCGCGCGCCAGGCGCCGGGCCGACCCTGGCGGCGGAAACTCCGCCGGCTTCTCATGCCTGATTGGCGCGCGCCGCGCGTTCCGGAGTGACTCATGACACGACCCATACATCGGAAAGCTCTCCTTCTCTCAAGCCTTGTGTTCCTGCTCTGCCTGGCGCTTGCCGCCTGCGGCGACGACAAAAAGGCCGCGCAGGCTCCGCTTGTGCCGGTGGCCGTTTTTGACGTGGTGGTGGCGGACACGCCCTGGCCGGCCGAGTTTCAGGCCCAGGCGTCGGGCTCGCGCGCCGTTGAGGTGCGCGCCCGTGTGGAGGCCATCATTGAGAAGCGCCTCTATGAAGAAGGGGATTACGTCAAGCAGGGGCAGCTCCTTTTCCAGCTGGAGCGCGACCAGTACGAGGCGCGCATGCAGCAGGCCCAGGCCCAGTACGTCAATGCCGAGCGCGAGTGGAAGCGCGTGCGCCCGCTGTACGAGAAGAACGCGGTTTCGCAGAAGGAGCGCGACGCGGCCCGCGCCGCCTATGAAACGGCCAGGGCCGAACTCAGGCAGGCCCAGATCAATCTGGATTACTGTCAGGTGACGGCGCCGGTTTCGGGCTTCAGCAGCAAGGAGAACTATACGCCGGGCAATCTGGTGGGCAACAACTCGCTCCTGACCTATGTCAACCAGACAGACCCCATGTATATCGACTTTTCCATCGCCGCGCCCGAACGCATGACGCGCCAGCAACTGGCGGCGGCCGGACGGCTGGAATTTCCGCCGGACGGGCGCTATACGGCGAAGCTGCGCCTGCTGGACGGCCGCATGTATCCCGGCGAGGGCGAAGTGACCTTCATCGACAGCCAGGTGCAGCCCACAACGGGCGTCATCCAGGCGCGCGCGGTCTTCGCCAATGCGGATCAGGCCATCATGCCGGGCCAGTATGTGCGCATTTTCATGTCGGGCGATGTGCTGAAAAACGCCATCCTTGTTCCCCAGAAGTGCGTCATGCTCACCCAGAAGGGCGCCTCGGTCATGGCGCTGGACAAGGACGACGTGGTTTCCATCCTGCCGGTGGAGATCGGCGCCACCGTGGGGGATCGCTATCTTGTGGATTCCGGCCTCAGGGGCGGCGAGCGCATCATCAGCGAGGGGCAGGTCAAGGCCCGGCCCGGCGCCAAGGTGCGCGTCATGCCGCCTGAGGATCAGCTCCAGCAGGGCCAGCAGCAGGCGAAGCAGCAACCCGAAGGCCAGGAACAGGGCCAGCAATAACCGGCCGGGCGCAAACCCGCCGGAAATAGGTACGTGTGATGGCAGCATCAGCCAAACCCAATCTTTTTCTCCGCCGCCCCATCCTTTCCGCGGTCATTTCCATCATCATCACGCTGGTGGGCGCGCTGGCCATGACGGCCTTGCCCGTGGCCCAGTATCCCGACCTTGTGCCGCCCACGGTCAACGTGAGCGTCAACTATCCCGGCGCCTCGGCCGAAACCATCGCCTCCACGGTGCTTGCCCCGCTGGAGGTGAACATCAACGGCGTGGAAAACATGCTCTACATGAGTTCCACGGCGGCCTCCGGTTCCGGCTCCGGCTCCATCAGCGTGTATTTTTCGCTCGGCACCGATCCGGACATGGCGCTCGTCAACGTGAACAACAAGGTCAACCTCGCCCAGACCCAGCTGCCCGAAGATGTGCGGCGCCAGGGCGTCACCGTGACCAAGCGTTCGCCGGCCATGCTTCAGGTCTTTTCCTTCTTCTCGCCGGACGGACGCTATGACGAGGTCTACCTGCACAACTGGATGCAGGTGAACGTGGTGGACGAGCTCAAGCGCGTGACCGGCGTGGGCGACTGCTCGGTCTTCGGCAACCGCAACTACTCCATGCGTATCTGGCTCCAGCCGGACAAGCTGGCCAAGTACGGCATTTCCACCACGCAGGTGGCGCAGGCCATCCAGGAGCAGAACTCCCAGTTCGCGCCCGGACGCCTCGGCGAAATGCCCGCCCCGCAGGGCACGCAGCTCACCTGGCAGATCGACACCCAGGGGCGCCTGGTGACGCCTGAGCAGTTCGGCGAGATCATCATCCGCACCGGGCCGGACAGCGCCATGCTGCGCCTCAAGGATGTGGCGGACGTCAAGCTCGGCGGCCTGGATTACAGCGTTTCGTCCAAGTTCAACGGCATGGCCGCCTGCATGGGCGCCGTCTATCTCCTGCCGGGCGCCAACGCCATCGCCACCGGCGACCGCGTGACGGCCAGACTCAAGGAGATCGCCCACACCATGCCTGACGGCATGGAATACGAGCTTGTGGTGGATACCAACGACTTCGTCATGGAATCCATCCACGAGGTCATCAGCACGCTCTTCGAGGCCATGATCCTGGTCTTCATCGTGGTCTATGTCTTTCTCCAGAACTGGCGCGCCACGCTCATCCCGTGCATCGCCGTGCCGGTTTCCATCATCGGCACGTTCGCGGGCCTGTATGCGCTCGGCTTTTCCATCAACACGCTCACGCTCTTCGCCATGGTGCTGGCCATCGGCCTGGTGGTGGACGACGCCATCGTGGTGCTGGAAAACGTGGAACGCATCATGAGCAGCGAGCACCTGCCGCCCAAGGAAGCCACGGCCAAGGCCATGAACGAGATCACGTCCGCGGTCATCGCCATCGTCTTCGTGCTCTGCTCGGTCTTCATCCCCGTGGCCTTCATGGGCGGCCTCGCGGGGCAGATGTACAAGCAGTTCGCCATTACCATCTCGGTCTCGGTGACGCTCTCGGGCATCGTGGCGCTGACGCTCACGCCGTCGCTCTGCGCGCTCCTGCTCAAGCCCCATGCCGCGAACTATGTGCCGCCCAGGGCGTTCACCTGGTTCAACTATACCTTCGGCAGGATCACCCACGGCTATCTGCGCACGGTGCGCTTTCTCAAGGACAACGGCGCCAAGTCGCTCCTGCTGGTCGCCGTCATGTGCGGCTGCATCGTCTGGCTCTTCAAGGTGATCCCCGGCGGCCTCGTGCCCAACGAGGACCAGGGCTACACCCTCGGCATGGCCATCCTGGACGACGGCGCCTCCCTCAAGCGCACCGAGGTGGTGGGCGAGGTCATCAAGGACCAGGCGCTCAAGGACCCTGCCGTGCGCATCCTTGCCAACATCAACGGCATCGACATCACCACGGTTTCGGTCAAGAGCAACTATTCAACCTTCTTCACCACGCTCAAGCCCTGGAGCCAGCGCAAGGAGAAGTCGCAATCCGCCGAAGCCATCACCCAGAAAATGATGGCCGTGACCATGATGCAGCCTGAGGCCGTGGTGCTGGGCTTCATGCCGCCGCCCATTTCCGGCATGAGCACCACCGGCGGCTTTGAAGGCTATATCCAGATGCGCGGCAACGGCACCATCTATGATCTGGAAAAGCAGGCCAACGCCTTCGTGGCCGAGGCCCTGAGCAAGAATGCCGACGGAAGGCCCAAGTATCCGGCCATCGGCAGCGTGCAGAACCTGTTCTCCACCGGTTCGCCGCAGCTCTATGCCAATCTGGACCGCGAGCGCTGCAAGGACATGGGCGTCAATATCAGTGACGTTTTCACCACCATGAGCGCCACCTTTGGCGGCCTGTATGTCAATGACTTCAACTATATGGGCCGCACCTTCCAGGTGCGCATGCAGTCCGAGGCGGCCTACCGCATGCTGCCCGAAGACCTTTCGGACGTGTATGTGGCCAACAACAAGGGCGAGATGATCCCGCTCACCGCGCTCATGACCCTGGAACGGCGCACGGCGCCCCAGGTGGTGGAACGCTACAATGTCTTCCCGGCGGCGCATGTCATGGGCAACCCGGCCGAAGGCTATTCCTCCGGCCAGGCGCTGGCCGCCATGGAGGCCGTGGCCGCCACCCTGCCCAACGACTACGCGCTCGGCTGGGTGGGTTCGGCCCTTCAGGAAAAGCTCGCCAGTTCGGACACCACCATGATTTTCGTGCTCGCGCTGGTCATGGTCTTCCTGATCCTCGCGGCGCAGTACGAATCGTGGTCGCTGCCGATGGCGGTGCTCACGGCCGTGCCGTTCGGCGTGTTCGGCGCCCTGGTGGCGACGTATTTCCGCGGGCTGGAGAATGACGTCTATTTTCAGGTGGCGCTGGTGACCATCATCGGCCTTGCCGCCAAGAACGCCATCCTGATCGTGGAGTTCGCGGTGGAGGCGTGGCACAACGGCCGCAGCCTCGACGTGGCGGCCATGCACGCCGCGCGCCTGCGCTTTCGGCCCATCATCATGACCTCGCTCGCCTTCATCCTCGGCTGCGTGCCGCTGGCCATCAGTTCGGGCGCGGGCGCCAACAGCCGGCATTCCATCGGCACGGCGGTCATTGGCGGCATGCTGGCCGCAACCTGCATCGCCACGCTCTTCATCCCGTATTTCTTCAAGGTCATCATGCAGCTCTCGCTCAAACTGCGCGGCAAGACAGACCCCAACGCGGGCAAGGGCAGCGTGGACGAGGAGGTTGAGGAACTATGACTTTCCCCGTGAAACGAGCCGTTCTGTCCGCGTTCGGCCTGTGCCTCGTCTGCGCGCTGGCCGCCTGCTCCCTTGCGCCGCGCTACGAGCGGCCGGAGCAGGACCTGCCCAGTGAATGGCGCTCGGTGGATCTCGGTTCCGAACCGCTGAACACGGACTGGTGGACGCGCTTCAATGACCCGGTGCTCACGGCCCTCATCAACGATGCCCTGGCCAGGAACCAGGACATTGCCGAATCCCTGGCGCGCGTCGATGAATCGGCGGCCCAGGTGGGCGTGGCCACCGCCGCGCTCTTCCCGCAGGTGAGCGGCGCGGGCGCGGCCACGGCCCAGGGCTCGTCGGAAAAGG
The DNA here is from genome assembly GCA_964576895.1 of uncultured Desulfovibrio sp. Lineage (GTDB taxonomy): Bacteria > Desulfobacterota > Desulfovibrionia > Desulfovibrionales > Desulfovibrionaceae > Desulfovibrio. Next base: position 7,394 of record CAZNXQ010000027.1, on the reverse strand, counting down.
GGCCCAATACCATACCGTTCGCGCAGAGCGGCATGTCCCGCTGGACCACGCAGTATCAGGGTTCTCTCTCCGCCGCATGGGAACTTGATTTCTGGGGCAAGTACCGCAACCAGCGCACCATGCTGAGCGATGTGCTGATGAACAGCGTCATCGGCCACGAGGCCCTGCGGCTTTCCGTGGCCGGGCAGACGGCCCAGGGATATTTCGCGCTGCTCGCCCTGGACATGCAGCTGGAAACGGCGCGCCGCACGCTCAAGAGCCGTGAGGAATCCTTCGGCATCTATACGAGCCGCTACGAACAGGGCGACATCACCGAGCTTGACTGGCAGCGCGCCCGCGCCGAGGTGGAAACGGCCCGCGCCCAGGTGCACACGAGCACCGTGGCCGTGGACCAGGCCGAAGCGGCTCTGGCGGTCCTCATCGGCCGTTCGCCGCGCGAGATCATCACCAGCGCCATGCCCCGCGGCCACGACATTGGCCGCCTGCCCGCGCCCCCGGTGCTTCCGGCGGGGCTTCCGTCCGAGCTGCTCATGCGCCGCCCCGACATCCGCGCGGCGGAATACCTGATCATGGCCTATAATGCCAATATCGGCGTGGCGCGCGCCCAGTTCTTCCCCTCCATCTCGCTCACGGGCATGCTGGGCACCCTGAGCGCCGCGGTGGCCAATCTTTTCACCGGGCCGGCCGCCACATGGAGCTACGGGGCCACCGGCTCCATCCCGCTGCTTGATTTCGGCAACAACTGGTACAACCTCAAGGGCGCCGAAGCGCAGAAGCGCGCGGCCGAGGCTGTCTACCGCAAGACCGTGCAGACGGCCTTTCAGGATATCCGCACCTCGCTCACGGCCCAGCGCGAGGCCGGCGCCATCGTGCGCAGCATGCAGATCGAGGTGGACAGCCTGCGCCGCGCCACGGAGATCGCGCGCCTCCAGTACGACAACGGCTATACGGATTATCTCACCGTGCTGGATGCGGAACGCCAGCTCTTCGCCGCCGAGCTTCAGCTGGCCTCGGCCCTGCGTGACCGGCTCAATGCCGTGGTTGGCGTCTGCATGGCTCTGGGCGGCGGCTGGGCCGACCCTGGCGCCACGCCGGCATTCCCCCTTGTGGATACGGAACGGCTGCTTGAAGCGGAAACGGCTGTGGGCGTGCCGGCGGCAACAACCGGCGCGGCGCGGCCATGATGAGGGAAAAGCCCGGCCCTGGCCGGGTTTTTTCGTTCCTGGGCAGTGGCGGCGTTCTGGTGGCCCGCGCGCTGCTGGGGCTGCTGCTCTGCATGGCGCTCGCTGCGCCGCTGTCAGCGCCTGACAGTGTCTGGGGAAAGGACGCCCAGCGCCGGCAGGCCCGGAAAGGGGCGCTCCATGGGCAGGCCTGGGCTTTTGGCGCGTCTGAAGACAGAAAGGCCGCCATCTGGCAACGGGGCGTGCCCGCCGCGAGCCTGAAGCAACGGGCGGTGTCCCCCGCCGCCAGGGGGGCCTTCGGCGGCGCGACCGCGCCGCGCAAGGGGCAGGCGCCGGGCGCCATGAATACCGGCTCCGGCATCGACCGCGCGCTTTCCGGCGCGCGTTCCGAAGCGGCGGCGCACAACGGCGCGCGCGGCACAAAGGCAAAGGGCGGCCTGGGCCTGCGGATGGAAAACGAGACGACCACCTGGAACGTCACCCCCATGCGCGAGGCCGTGCGGCCCGACGAGGTGCTTGCGCGCGACAGCCGGCATGTGGTGCGGGCCTTTGCCGATGTGGAGCCCACCGACGACCTGAGCATCAGCGTGGGGCCGGAGCTCATCCTCAAGGACGAGCAGCGCGGCGCCGAAAGCGCCGGCAGCAGCCAGCCGGATTCCGCCCTGGGCCTGGGCATGCAGTTCAAGCTGGATTTCTGAGGCCGGCGCGGGGGATCAGCGTCCCGCCGGTCTGAGCAGGAACGGGATGAGGTGGGTCTCCGCATCCAGCTCTTCGGTGGCGCCCAGTTCCCATGCCGGCTCGCCCGTCCAGCCGAGGCGCCCGGCCACGGCCCTGGCGACGCCCGCCACATCAAGGACGGGATGGCGCTGGAACACCTGCGGCAGGCCATAGGTCAGGCTGCACTTCAGGCATTTGCCCGGCCGCTGGCGCAGCTCGAAGGCCAGCCGCGCCGCGTCGTCCTTCACCTCCAGCGGCACAAGGCGGATGTCATAGGCGCCTTCCTCGGCGCCGCCGAAGAGCGCGTCGAAAAAGGCATCCGTGCGCTCCGGGGGAAAAATCGCATCCAGAAAGCGCTGGTCCAGATCCGGCATGGGGAACTCCTTGGCTGAGCAGAGCGGTCCATGTTTCAGGGGTGTCAGGCTGGGAAGAAGCCGCCGGGGCAGCCTGAACTACTCCGCAGCTCACGCCCCGGCGTTCAGCAGGCCGTCCATATCCTTTTCCATAACCCGCAAATCCTCGCGGGGCAAGGCGTCCAGCCGGAAGCGGCCGGTCAGCTCTCTCGGCCGCGCCGCGCCCCCGCCGGGATTGATGCCCGCCAGTTTCGCCAGAAAACCGATGATCCGTTCCGGGGGGACGCCCCTGGCCCGCAGGGCCGCCAGCGACAGGCTGGCATGGCGCTTGGCGAGCCGTTCGCCCGTGGCATCCAGCAGAAGCGGGATATGCGCGTAGCGGGGCGCCCGCAGCCCCAGAAAGCGCAGCACAAGCAACTGGCGCGGGGTGGAGGGCAGCAGGTCCCGCCCGCGCACCACCTCGGTCACGCCCATGCCGCCGTCATCCACGGCAACGGCAAGCTGGTAGGCCATCACGCCGTCCGAGCGCCGCAGGGCAAAGTCCCCGCCAAATTCCGCGGGGCTGAAACGTTGCGGCCCCATGACGGCATCGATGAAGCAAACGGGCTCGTGGGGGCAGCACAGCCGCAGGGCCGCATGCTGCCCGGCGGCCAGGCGCCGTTGCTGTTCGGCGGCGTCCAGCGTGCGGCAGGGGTCCGGTCGCGCCGGTCCTTCTTCGCCCGGATGGGGCGCCGAGGCCAGGAGCCGCAGTTCTTTGCGGCTGCAAAAACAGGGATAGGTGCGCCCCGCCGCCTCAAGGCGCGCCAGAGCCTCGGCGTAGACGGAGCCGCGCAGGCTCTGGACAAACGGGCCGCATGCCGCGAGCCGGGACTCGCGGGCGCCTCCGGGGCCGGCATCCCAGTCAAGGCCGAGCCAGTGCAGATCCTCCAGAATGGCAGCGGCAAATGCCGGGCGGGACCGTTGCGGGTCCAGATCCTCCATGCGCAGGAGGATGCGGCCGCCCTGCTCGCGCGCCGAGAGCCAGGCCAGGAGGAAAGCCCAGGCATTGCCCAGATGGAGCAGGCCCGTGGGGCTGGGAGCGAGGCGCCCCAGCGGAGGGCGGTCATCCGGAAGGCCGCCGGACGCGGGCATCAGGCTGCCGCCAGTCATTGGGATGCTCCCGCCACAGGCCCTGATGCGAGAAAACGCGGCAGGGCCGCGTTTTCTCGTTGCCCCCAAGGGGCGGGAAACAGCGGGCGCGGGCTCAGGAGCGGTTCCTGCCGTTCTTGCCGTGCAGGGCGGAGACGGTCTTGTGCGCGCTCTTCCTGGCCGCCGGTTTGGCATGACGCGCCGCGCGGGAGGAGCTGGCGTTCTGCGCCACTGCCGAAACTCTGGATGTGCCGTTTTTGGCGCCGGTCTTCACGGACGCCTTTTGCGCGGAAGCCACGCTTTTGACGGTTTTGCCGGACTTTTTGGTGAGGGTCCTGGTGTTTTTGGATTTGGCGGGGGCCTTTGTTACCTTGGACCCCTTGGAGGCGCGCTGCGCCTTGACGGATTTTCCGCCCCTGGCGGTGGTGGCGGCGGCGACGCTCTTGCCGCTCTTCTGGCTGCTCCTGGCCTCGGCGTAGGCGCCAAGACGGCTTTCCGCCTGGGCCACAAGATTCTCGCCAGTGCCGATGTTCACCCGGCGCGCGCCGAGCAGGGTCTTGCTGAAATAGGGGTCGGAGAGGGAATTGATCCGCACGCGGGTGCGTTTGCGGGGGCTGTGGATGAATTTGCCGTCGCCCACATAGATGCCCGTATGATAGCCGCGGCGGGGATGGCGGAAGGCCACGATGTCGCCCGCGCGCATGTCTTCGATATTGTTGATGCTTTCGCCAACAACGGACTGCTCGCGCGCGGTGCGGGGGAGGTGGACGCCCACATTTTTGAACGCCCAGCTGACGAAGCCGGAGCAGTCAAAGCCGCCGGGCGCGGAACCGCCGCGCACATAGGGGGTGCCGATGGCCGAACGGGCGTGCTGGAGCAGTTTCTGCCCCGCCAGTTCCTGCTCTTCGTTCAGACTGGCTTCATAGGAGTGGAGGAAGCGCTCCGCGCGCGCCTGCTCGGCGGCTTCGCCGCTTTTCTGCGCGGCACAGCCGAAAACAAGGCCACAACCGAGAACAAGCGCACACAGGTTCAGACATTTTCCCATCCGTTTTCTCCCCCCTGTAAAAAAAGACAGATCCTGCAACCGGAATTTCCGTCCGCCGGGCGGACGCACAAACATTCAGAGAGACCCCGCACCGCTGTTCCTTCACGCAAAGCATCGCCCGCAACCATCGGCGCCGCCGCAGGCGGCCGGGCGCGTGACCGGACGTGAACGAAAAACCGTCGCGGGATCAGGCTTTAATATTCAGCAAGGTGCCGAGCATGTCATCAGCCGTGCGCACGGTCTGGGCATTGGCCTCGTAGGTGCGCTGGGTGACGATCATCCGGGGCATTTCTTTAGCAAGTTCCGTGCCGCTTGGGCGCATCGCTTCCGGTGGCAGGCCCGCCACATCGGCATCGGCGCCTGATGCGGCGCCCGGCCTGTCCTGCGCGGATACCGCGCCCCCCAGGGGCGGTTCGCGAAGCACCGTGTCCAGCGTGACGCCCCGGCCGCCGGGGCCGGTGGCAAAGAGCGCGCGCTGCGGCGTGAAGCCATCCGTGGAGACATTGGCCACATTATGCGCGCTGACGGCCATGCCCCACGAATGGGCCTGCATGGCGCCCGCACCCAGATACAGGGCCGAGCTGATGCCGCCGCTGCCGGAAATGCCGTCCATGATGTGCTCCTGAAAAGCTGTCTAGCACAAATGCGGGCGCCTGCAAAGCCTTTTTGCGGAGAACTCCGCGCCCGGCCGGAGAGGCTGCCCCGTACACTTCCCGTATCGGCAGGATCGGGAAAACCCCAGGGGGCCGGGGGCGGGCTTGCCATCAGGCGCGGGGCGGAGTACTCATGAGCAGGGCGCCGTCCGGCCGCCATTTCGCGCGCGGGCCGGCGCGCGCCCGCAACAGCAGCCCTGGAGGCGGCATGCAGCGTCTTCTCCTTGTGGTCGATCCGCAACTGGATTTCATCACCGGCAGCCTGCCCGTGCCGGGGGCGGAGGCGGCCATGGACGCGCTGGCCGGGGCGCTCCGCGCGGCGGACGGCGCGTATGCGGCCAAGATCGTCACTGCGGACCGTCATCCCTATGACCATTCCTCCTTCCGCGAGGCGGGCGGCCAGTGGCCGCGCCACTGCGTGGCGGACACGACGGGCGCGGCCCTCTGGCCGGCGCTCGTGCCCGCGCTTTACGAAACGGCGGGCGAGTGCGTGGTGCTCCACAAGGGGCAGGAGCGCGGGCGCGAGGAGTACTCCATTTTTCAGAATGCCGACGCCGGGGAGCGCATCCTCGCCATCGTGGACCGCCTGGGCATCACGCGCGTGGATATTTGCGGCCTGGCAGGGGATATCTGCGTTCTTTCCACCCTGCGGGACGGCGTGGGCCTGCTGGGCGCCGGGCGTTTTGCCGTTCTCGGCGCCTTTTCGCCCTCCCTGGACGGAGGGGCGGCGCTTGCGGACTATGCCGCCGGCGCCGGGATCCCCGTGCTTGGGGGCGCCGCCCTCTAGATAGAGTATTTTTTCTGAGGAAAATATCCGCAGGCCGGATATTTTCCTCAGGTTTCGCCATCCGCACCAACCCGCGCAGGGAACATGCGTCCCCGCCGTTGCCGCCGTCCGCGCATGCGGCCCGCGGAACGGCATGAACGCCGGAATGTTCCGGGCGCTGCCGGAAAACGCCATGCGACAGATCATCACCCACTTTACCGACGACGATCTCTACAAGTTCACCATGTGCTGCGCGGTCATCGACAATTTTCCGCGCGCCCAGGTGAAGTATTCCTTTACCGACCGGGGGGGCACGGTCTATCCCCCCGGCTTTGGCCGCGAACTTGAGCGGCAGATCGCCCTGCTTGAGGACGTGGTCATCACGGATGAGGAGATCGCCTTCATGAAGCGGCGCTGCCGCTATATCCCCCACTGGTTCTACAGTTTTCTGCGCGGCTTCCGGTACGACGCCGGCCTCGCGCGCGTGCGCCAGGACGCCTCCGGGCATCTCCAGGTGGAGTTCGAGGGCTGCTGGACCAATACCATCCTGCTTGAAGTCAAGGTGCTCGCCATCATTTCCGAGCTCTACCTCATGATGACCGGGCGCGATGCCGGGCTGGACCTCGCCGCCTTTGCGGAGAAAACGCGCGCCAAGGCGGAGCGTCTTATCCGCAACGGCTGCATCTTCAGCGATTTCGGCACGCGCCGCCGAGCGTCGTTCGCCGCGCAGGAGGCGGCCATCCGGGCGCTCGCCGGGGCGGATGCCGCGGCGTCCGGGCCCGGCCGCTTCACCGGCACGAGCAATGTCTATTTCGCCATGAAATACGACCTCGTGCCCGTGGGCACCATGGCCCACGAGATCATTGCCGCCATCGGCGGCATGTATGGCCCGCAGATGGCCAACCATCTCGCCATGAAGGCCTGGTCCTCCACCTACCGGGGCTCGCTGGGCACCTATCTGTACGACACCTTTGGCTGGGAGATCTTCAGCCTGAATTTTTCCGAGGATTACGCCAACATGTTCAAGGGCCTGCGCGTGGACAGCGGCGACAACCGCGAGGAGCTCGAAAAGATCGCGGCCAAGTACCGTTCGCTGGGCATCGACCCGGCCACCAAGCAGGTGGTGTTCAGCAATGCGCTCACCGTGGACCAGGCGGTGGAGATCCAGCACTTCGCCGCGCCGGTCTGCCAGCCCTCGTTCGGCATCGGCACCCACTTTACCCATGATTTCCCCGGCGTGGACCCGCTGAACATCGTCATCAAGCTCGTGGCCGCAAAAATCACCGAATCCTGGCCGTTCTACAACGAAACCTGCAAGCTCAGCGAGGAGGCGGCCAAGCATACGGGCGATCCCGCTGTGGTGCGCCGTTTCATGGAGGCCCTGCACATGACTCCGCCGTCAGGCGCCGGGGCCTGAGCGTCCCCCGCCGCCCCGGCACGCCCCTTGCATCTTTCTCCGCATCGCCGCGCCGCGCGGCAAAATTCCGGCAGGGCCGCGCCATGCTCGTCTATATCCATGTTCCCTTCTGCCGCACGCGCTGCAACTACTGC
>CAZNXQ010000026.1:0-21563 GCA_964576895.1 uncultured Desulfovibrio sp. | reverse complement strand
CCTTCGCTCCGCTTCGGGCGGCCAGCGGAAAAACCTCTTTTCCTCGCGGGAAAAAGCATAACGGAGTTTAATGAGGCCTGACCCTAGCGCGTTTCCGCACCGTCATTGCGAAAACGCGCTAAAAGATCCCCGGCTGCACCGCCAGGGCATCAGCTCCTGCCGGTTTCGGGCATTCCCGCGTTCTTCCCCAATTTCAGCTTGCAGATCGCCTGCGTCATGGTCCCCATGGGACAGAAGGCGCACCATGTTCTCGGCTTGTACAGGGCCATCACTATCAGGCCGAGCAGAAACGAGGTGAGCATGATGCTGTAAAAGCCGAAACTGAACTGGGCCACCCATGCCGGTACGGATGTCTCCGTATAGGCCCAGTGCCAGGGGAGCTGAAATGTCCAGAACAGGCTGACGGTTTGCCGCAGGGAGTGCGCTCCGGCGCCCACCAGCCATGTCTGGAAAAGCATGTTCCCGAAAACCGCCAGAAAAAAGGCCAGAAATCCGTACCTGAACCAGGGGGAATACAGCCACGCGGGTGTGGGTCTGTTGCGCGAGTATTTCAGGTCATGCCCGATTTTCATGCACAACTGGCCGCGTCCGCAAAAATGGTTGCAAAACAGTTTGTTCCCCCCGCAAATGGCAAGGACAAGCGGAACAAGGAAATCGATCATCCCCAGCCACGCGAAAAGGATATTGAAAAAGCCCAGGCTGAAATACAGGAGTGTCCATATCCATAAATAGTCATACCAATGCCGCTTCATGGTCTTCCCGCCCTTTCCGGGCATTTTTCTGAGGAAAATATCTGTACGCCAGCACTTTCCCCCAGGTTTCGCTGCCGCCATTTCCCCACAGGGCGGGACAAGCGGCGGAAAAGCCTTGTTTTCCGCTTTATTGCGGTGCGGGCCTCTGCTGCCGCTCCACAACTTCAATGCAGTTTGCCGGACAGGATGCGGCGCATTTGCCGCAACCGATGCACACGTCGATCCTGATCTCGGCCCAGCAGCCGTGCATGACCCTGGCGGCATGACGGGGACAGACGGTTTCACAGGTGCCGCAGGCAACGCACGTTTTCCGATTGATTCTGGCATGGCGTCTGGATGGCATCAGTCTTCTCCCCTGAGCGTCCGATCCCTTTCCGGAGATTGCCGCGACTTTCCGAATCTGCGGCAGCCATGACCACAGTGCGGGCCACCTTCACACAGCCGATAGTCGCCCCCCTCAACGATCAGCAACTTTCCATTCACAAGCATATCGGCCAGCTTCTTTCTGGCGCTGGCATAGGTTGCCTGAATGCTGGTACGGACAACATTCATTTTTTCGCCGCATTCCTGTTGCGTCATACCCTCAAGATCCATGAGACGAAGGCACTCATATTCATCAACAGTCAAAACAACAGGCGCAGCGGCCGGGCATTCCCCCAGGGGCGCAAACCGCGTCTTTTCAGGAAGACAGCAGACTTTTCTGCATTTTTTGGGTCGCGGCATTGTCATTCCCGCACGAGAGCATTTTTCTGATGAAAATATCTGTAATTCTGCCATCCAATGCGGGTGATGGATATTCCGCGTTCCTGAGAATCCAGGGAATACCCATCACCCACATCGCATGACAGCGCCTTGCTCTTTTTCTCTGCAAAGCTTCAGGGGAACCGTTGTCCTCCCTCCGCCTCGGAATTCCCGGCAGGATATGAATGGCAGGCAGGCGGCCTGCGTTCCACAAGGCGCCCTGTGCCGCTAATGGGAAACAAGCCGCGCATCTATCCGCGCAAGCTCCTCTTCAAGGGCTTTTTTTCTTTGCAGCAGGCATTCCGTTCCCTCCCCGCACGCGCAACGGGCTCCAGGATTCAGGCAATGCCGTCCCAGCCGCTTCACGCCGGAACACGACCGGGCGCCCATGTGCCGCACTCGCCCGCGCTGCCGCCGCGCTCCACCCATTCCCGCTTCATTGTGCTGTGCCATGCGTACCTCCCTTGTTATTGACATATGCCGTTAACTTTTTCTGGCAGAATTTATGACATATGTCAATAACAATCCCTCCCCGTTTCCGCACTTCACGGCCCCGGTTCGATGCGGCAGCGCTGACGCACGCTCCGCCCCTTGTCGTCCACGGCCACCAGCTCCACAACGCCCTTCCCCGCCGGCGGCTGCCAGAACAGGATCTCGTCAGGCGCGGAAACGCCGAGATAGGCGGAACCCGCAAACCAGTGGACGCGCTCCACGTCCGCCTCAGTGGAGGCCTGCAGGGGAATGCCCCGGCCGCCCGCGGCTCCGGCGTGGTGATAGGTCACATGCTTCTTGGGCAGGAGGATGCGCGGCGGTTTCCCGCCGCTTCCGCGACGGTCGGCGGCCCGGCATTCCGGCAGCCACTCCGGCGGCAACGGCTTGCTGATGCCCGCCTGAGCGAAAATACGGCGTTGCTCCGTGGACCAGAACTCCCAGTAGACCGTCGTCGTGCCGCCGGACGACGCATCGCAGGCGCGAAGCCCTGTGGCCGTGTCAATCAGGATGGGCCGGAGCACTCCGCTGTCCCGTGTGGGTGACACGCCGGGGATGAACAGCGTCTCCGCCGTGTCGGCGCAGCGTGAGATATCCAGGTCGCCCGTGGCGGCGCAGACCTGAAGCGTGATGACATTGAGCTCCCGCTCCGCATCCCGCACACGGTCGCGCAGGGGCTGCCGCGCCGCCACGCCACGGCCGATTTCCATGAAGAGCGGCAGGGCCGTTTCCGCTCCCACAAGCCGTGGATTGGCGCTGTTGTCAAAATTCCCCACCCAGACAACGAGCACATAGTCGCCAAAAACCCCGGCCGTCCACGCATCGCGAAATCCGTTGGAAGTGCCCGTCTTGCAACGGACGGGGATAACGGCGCCTCCCGCGCCGGAGAGCACCAGATCCTCACGCTCCAGCATGCGCAACGCCACATGGGCCGCTTCGGGCGAAAGCAGCCGCCGGGGCGCTTTACGCCGGTCATCCAGTGTCAGCCGCAACGGCTGCCACAGGCCCTGATTGGCCAGCATGGCGTAAAGGCCGGCCAGTTCGCGCGGGGTGAGTTCCGCGCCGCCCAGAACCAGGGCAAGCCCGTAGTATTCCGGCCCCTGTGCCAGCCGCACCCCGGCCTTGCGCAAAAACCCGTAGAGGCCGGGGCTGCGGAGTTGCTCCGCCAGGGCAATGGCGGGCAGATTGCGGCTTGCGCGCAGCGCCTCGCGCGCGGGCAGCGGCCCGCGAAAGCCCCGGTCGAAATTTTCCGGATCATAGCCGCCAAAGGAACGGGGGCTGTCATTCAAAAGAGTCAGGGGATGGATGAGTCCTTCTTCCAGCGCCAGGGCATAGATGAAGGGCTTGAGCGTCGATCCCGGCGAACGCCGGGCGCGGGTGCCATCCACCTGGCCGGAAACCGCCGCCGAAAAGAACTCCGCCGAACCGGCCAGAGCGCGAACCTGCATGGTCGGCGCATGGACAAGGATGGCAGCGGCATTGGTGATGCCATACCGGCGCAGGCGCCCCGCATGGACGGCCAGAGCCTCCTCCAGCAGGCGCTGAAAATCTGGCGCAATACATGTCCGGACAGTGTCGCCCTCAACCGCTCCCGGACCGTCCCCCAGAAGCTCCATAACAAGATGCGGCGCAGCGAACGGCAACCGGGCCGGAGAGCGCACGCGCAGAGGGGGCACCGGCGCCTCCGGCCCCATGCCGGCAAGCTCCCGCTCCAGCCGCGCCCGCGCCTGCCGGAACTCCCCGCCGCGTGCCGGGTCGCGCCGAACGGGATTCTGCGGCACCACGGCCAGGGCGTGGCACTCCAGATCGCTCAATCGGGCCGCCGTCTTGCCGAAATAGATGTGGGCCGCCGCTTCGATGCCTTCGATATTGCCCCCGTAAGGGGCAAGATTGAAATACGCCTCAAGCAGTTCCTGCTTGGTATAGTGCCGCTCCAGCAAAAGGGCCGCCCAGATCTGGCGCAGCTTGCCCGCGAGGCTGGCGGTACGCAGGCCAAGGCGCAGCCGCGCCACCTGCATGCTGATGGTTGAGGCGCCCATGCGCCGCGAACCGCCAAGCCAGGTCTGCGCCGCGGCCCGGACCAGCGCGCACGGATTGACGCCCGGATGCAGATAAAAATACCTGTCCTCATAGTGAAGCAGCGCGCGCACGGCTTCGGGCGCCACGGCATCCAGCCTCACCCGCAGGCGGTATCTGCCGTCTTCCGCAAGGCGCAGACGGAGCAGGCCGCCCTCCGCGTCAAGCGCCACACGTCCAAAGGGGATGCCCTCCAGCAGGGGCGGCGGGGGCACCAGCCCCAGGGCAACATACCCAAGAAGGAGCGCCGACAGGGCCGCCGCCACCGCCGACAGGAGCCAGCGCCCCGGACGCCCGGTCAGCATTCCGGCAAGCCTGGAACGGAGAGACCGCGCCGCGCCGTTCCTCACGGCCGCCTCTCATGAGCGCCGCCGTTCATGGCCGCACCTCAATGGTGCCCGCAGCGCCGTGCCCGTATTTCGTCTGGTCATACATGGCCTGGGCGTGGATGGGCGCAACGGCAAAGGCGCCCCGATGCACCGCGCGGATGCGGTAGGTGAAGACCAGCGGTTCGCTGGCAAGATCCGCGAACAGAAGCACACGGTCCTCGCGCCGGTCCACAAGCCGGACACCGGCGGGAAGCGGCGCGTTCTCCCCGTCTCCGGCAAGGACCAGCTCAAAACCGCCGGGCAGGAGATCGCTGATGACGCATTCCGCAAGCCGTGCCTCCATGGCGCGGGCCGTGATTTTGACCGTCACCGTCTCACCCTGGCGGACAAACGGCAGGGGGCGGCCCGCCGCATCCAGATAGGCGCGGCTGACTTCAATGCCGTGGCTGCGGGTCTCGGCGGGGAGTGCGCGGCCAAATCCCGTGGTCGCCACCTGCCAGTAAAGCGGCGGTGCGTCCGGCGGCACCTCCACGCCATAGCGGCGGCACAGGGGGAGTGCCAGCCGGAGCAGGGCGCCCTGGGCAACCATTTCGCCGGGGCTGCCGCCTTCCACGCAGGCAAGCCGCGTTGCCCCCACGTCCGGCGCGGCGGCCCCGCCGAGCGCCAGCAGCGCCCGGATGCCCTGACTTGCCGAAAAGGTGGCAAAACGCCCGCTTTTGAGCGCCTGCTCCGTGGCCGCGAAAAAGGCGGCCTTTTCCTCCGGACCGCACCGTTGCGGGAATGAGCGCGCGAGAACCGTCATATACAGCGCCTGCTGGGCGAATCCATCAAACCAGCCTTCCGCCGCGCATGTCGGGCTGACCAGCTCCACCGTGGGCCGCATGTGCAGCTCGCGCTGGCTCGCGGCCACCAGAACGGCCGTGATGTCCGACCGCCAGCCGGGCACCTGGCGCTCCTCCAGCGCCATGAGCAGACTTTCCAGAAGCTGTGTCGTGATGCGCCCTTCCCTGGTCAGGACCCATATGCCGTAGGCGGCGGCTCTGGCCGCCGCAAGCGTGGATTCGTTGAGCGCGCAGCCCCGTTCCACGGCATCGCAGAGAGGTTCCAGCAGATCCTCCGTCCCGCCGGCGCCTGTCTCGCGCAGGGCAAGCAGAAAATCCACCGCATAGGCCGTGAGCAGCATGTCCGCGGGCCCATCCGGCCACAAGGCCACGCCGCCGCCCCTGCCCGCGGAGCGGCTGCGAATGGCGCCAATGGCCTCGCCGATGGGATCTTTGGCGGTTCCCGCCCTTTCCTCCGCGCCAGCCGGCATGGCCGGATACTGCCGCAGCAGCAGGGCGGCAAACGCCCGGCTCACCAGTTGCTCGGTGCAGCCATACGGCCAGGATTCCAGATAGGCGGCGAACCCCCGCGCCAGCGGCAGGGGCAACGCGGAAACCGTGAGCTCGCTCGCGGCACCCGTGGCATAAACATCGCGCCCTTCGGGCAGCAGGGCCGACCGGTCAAGAACACCGGCCTGAAAGGTCGTTGCCAGTGGCGAGGCCGGACGCACGGAGAGGGAGACGCTCCGGCGTGCCGCCGCAGCGCCGTTGCGCGCGGTAAACCGCACTTCCGCCGCTCCCGGCGTTTCCAGGGCCCGCATCCGGAAGGGAACGACGGCTTCCGCGCCGGGCGCCACCGCGAGCCGCTCCGGCACCGGCTCCACAAAGGCCAGATTCCTGTCCGCCCGCGCCGCAAGCGCCACCTCTGCGGCCTCGCCGGTGGTATTGGCGAGAATGAGCGCGCCCTCAAAGGCATCCCCCGGTGACACGGTGAGCGGCAAGCGGGGCGTGAGCACCAGAGGAGCCGTCACCACAGACGTCAGGGCGGCCGACCCCACGGCGGCATCGGCAACGCCCACGGCCATGATTCGCAAGGTGCCGGTATAATAGGCGGGCAGGGGTATCTCCACCGGTCGCGCTTCCGGCCCCACATCCACAAGCGCCGACCAGGTGGCCACCGGCGGCTCGTTCCGGCGCCGGAACGGATTCTGGAACCGCGTGCCCAGGGGCGCGCCCGCCATGCCGCCGCCAAAGGCGGAAAACCGCCTGGCAAGACGCGCATGGTCGGGCATGAGCAGGTCAAGCGCCTGCAGCGTTTTCACCTCCAGCGCGCGATCCTCCAGCAGGGCGGCGAGGGGCGCCGGCGGGGTGAACCGCGTGAGCTGGAGCACGCCCTCGTCCACGGCGAAAATCACGGCCTTGCCCGGCTTCCCGGCGCGCGCCTCCACGCGCAGCGTTGTTCCCGGCAGGGCCGTCTCCGGCGCGCTGAGCCGAAGCTCCATGTCGCGCGCGCTGATGCCCGCGCTGAACGGGGCCACGGCAACGCAGTGCGGCGCCATATAGATGGCGGCCGAGTCGGGCGCGCGGGTGAACGAGACATTGACGTACCCACGGCCTTCAAATCCTTCGGGAATGACGATGTGTTCCACCCTGTCGCCCGCCGGAGCCTTGAACCAGGCGAACGCCGCGACGCCTTCGCGCTCAAGGGTTATCAGGCCGGTGCCCGCATACGGCAGCGAAAGCGAAAGGGCAATGCTCTCCCCGGCCGCATACCGTTCCCTGTCCAGCCGCAGGCGCAAACGGGCGGCAGCCGGCGTGACGTCCGGAGCTTCCGGACGCATGCCAGCCACGGCATACGGCACCGAGGCAAGCACCGTTCCCGAAGCGTCGCGCACGGTCAGCAGATATTCCCCGGCTTCGTCAACCGGAAGCGAAAACCGCAGGCCGTTCTCCGGAATGCTGTGCCGCGCGGTTGTGGACGCCGCGTCCACAGGCAGTTCGTCATAGCGATAGCCGCCGTTGCCGTCGGAAACCAGACTGGTGACATAGCGGCGCGCGGCCACGGAAAACTCAAGCTCCTCCACAGAGACGCGGCGCAGTTGCGGATCAACGGCGAGAAATTCCAGTTCCGCCTTCTGCCCCTGCGGAATGAAGTTCAGATTGGTCACCGCGCCCAGCGGGCGATAGCCGACCATCCGGGTCAGTGGAGAGGCAAGAAAGGCGCCGGTGCCCAGCGTCGCCCTGCCGCCGTCCGCCTCAAATCCCTCTGCGGCCACGACAACGCGCACAGAGGCGGAACCGAGCAGATCAGCGGGCAGCGGCACGGCAACCGTCCCGTCCGGCCCGGTAACGGCGTCGGGCAGGCGGCGCTCCTGCGGCCGGCCTGTGAAGCGGACCGCATCGGTGAAAACATAGTCCTCATACCCCTGAAACCGGAACTCCGCCGGCGCCAGCGCCACACGCGACCGAACCCTGTGGCCCGCGGCGGGCGCGCCGTAGAGATTCCGCAGACTCATGGCGACGGAAACGCCGGCATTGCCCGACAGCGGCAGCCAGCCCTTCGCCGTGGGCACGCCCACATGGAGCCGCAGCGTTTCCGGCTGGAACTCCTCCACGCGCACGGCGGTCGAACCGAGGATCTCGCGGGAACCGGGCGGCCGCACATCCAGCGTATAGGCGCCGCTGGGGGCAGCTTCCGGCACCGTCCAGTCAAGGAGCGCCATACCGTGTTCTCCCGCGGAAAAATCCCGCCGCAGAACGACTGTGCCGCGCGGGTCGCGCAGTTCCGCGCGCAGGGGCAGATCGGCGGGAACACGGGCAAAGTCCGCGCGGCGCGTGATGCAGCCGAAATGCAGGGTCTCGCCGGGCCGGTAAATGCCGCGCTGGCTGAACACATAGGCGTTGAGGCCGTCCGCGGCGGAATGGCGGCCCCCCACGGGAAATTCCGAATACTTCACTTCCCGCGTGGCATCTTCCAGCGGCAGCCACGCAAGATCGCCATCCAGCTCCGCCACGGCGGCCACCGGACGCGCCTCGCGGCGAAGGCCCGACAGGGAGGCGAACGCCACATGCCCACGCCCGTCGGTCCTGCCCTGCGCCACAGGGCGCCCATTGGCGCCGATGATGCTGACCATGGCGCCGTCCACGGCCTTTCCGCCGGAGAGGGAATGGACAAAACAGGCACAGGCGCCCAGGGGCGAGCACTTGACCATGAGCCCCAGATCCGTTGCCAGCACAAGGCGCGAAACAGCGGCAACCTCCTTGCCGTTGCGGAGCCCCGAAAGCTGCACGCGCATGAGGCTGCTCCCGTCCGCGCCGCGTTTTTCCAGCATCCGCCCCATATCCAGAGCCGTGAACTGCGCCTCTCCGGGCGCGGCCGACGCCAGGGGAAGTTCGCCCTCCTCGCTGGAGCTCACCATATCCATGTCCAGCCCCGCGCGCCCCAGCGGGACGTCAAACGCCGCCTCGGAACCGGCCGCCAGCAGGGCCAGAAACGGTTCACGCACCTGCTGGACACGCCAGCGCACGGCATCGAGATCCGTCGCATAAATGTCCAGAAGGCGGCCGCCGGAAAGCGGCAGCACATTGCCGGGCTGAAGAAAGCCCAGGGCGGCATCGCGCGGCCGGGCGCGCACGACCTTGCGCCAGGGCCGTTCCAGCGTGTGGCCGGAGGCGGAAACGCAGCCCTTGTCCAGCGTCACCAGCAGATAGCGGCCAGAGGTGGCGGCCGGCAGGCGGAAGCGCAGTTTCGCAAGGGGCGCATCGTCCTTTTCCAGCGCTTCCGGTATCAGCCTGCGCCCCCGCTCCAAAGCATCGGCGGGCACTGCCGGCGCCGCCTCCCAGTCGCAGGGACGCGCGGCTTCCTTCGCGGCGAAGAGGGGCAGTTCCCGAACCTCAAGGCGCTTGAGCACCTCCTCCGGCCGCGCATACAGCGACGTTTCAATCTGGAGCACATAGCCGCGGTCAAGGTTTTCATCCAGACGCTCCTCCACCCGTGCCGCCGTGATACGGAAGAGATCGTCCCTGCCCGGCATGCCCTGGCGAAATACGGTTCCCTGTGCCCGCACGGACGGCGGATAGGTCACCGGCCTGCCATCCTCAAAACCGAACTGCCCCAGGTCCCGGACAGTGATCAGCGCCTCGCCGCCTCGTTCCGGAAGCCGGAGCACGGGCCAGGAAAGATTGATCGCGTCCCGTTCCGGGCTCCAGACCAGTTCCGGCTGCCCGAAACGCGCGCCGGCGGGAGCGGCAAGCGAAATATCGGGCGCGCCGCCGCCCACGGGATAGTTGAATTCCAGCGACGCCGAGAGGCGGTGCCCGGCCCTGGGCGAGGGGTCTGTCCAGAAACGGCTGCCAACAAGGCGCACGCTCAGCGGCGGCGTTGTCAGGGAAAGCCGCAGTCTGTCCAGAACCACGGAAGACGGTCTGGACAGCCCCTCCAGATCCGCGCTGTACGCCGTGCCGGGCCGGATGGCCGCGCCCTCGGCGGGCACGAAGCGCAGCGTGGTTCCGTCGAGCCATTGCCAGTGGCCCGGCACCTCAGGAGAAAGACGGATGCCCGTTGCCGTGTCACCGGGGCGGCCCAGGGCGGCGGCACATTTGGTCCGCCATTTGCCGCCATAGGCGGCCCGGCACCTGGCCTCGTCCGGACGCAGAAGAATGCCCAGCCCCTCCTGCCAGGGATGATTGGCGATCAGGGTCGCCGTGCGGTATGCCGGCTCCCGCGCCGTGGCCGCATGCGCGCCCGGCGCAACGGCAAAAAAGCAGCAGACGAGCAGGGCAAGGACGGCCATGGACACGAACGCTGGATACTGACGCATATGCGGCCTCGAACGAAAAAATCCCCGGTGAACGACACAGGCAGCCATGCCGCCCTCATTTCTTCCAGTGCGCCATTACCGGCAGGCAGCCGAAAAACAGGAACAGGGCCCGATGCCGTCGGCGCGTCCGGGCGGGAATATCATGTCAGAATCCCGCGCAGCAGTTCCGCCCGCTCCAGCACGCACTGCCATGCGGCTTTGGAAAAATCCGCATTCTGGAGCGTCATCTGGGCATGGCCCGCGAAGATCCGCAGCATGGGCGGCTGCACCATCCAGAAGTTTTCGGGGAGCGGGTGCCCCCCCATGCGCCCCCAGTTCGCGAGCATCCTGCCCACGGTCGCGCGCAACCGTTCCCCCAGGGCGGGCGCGGCCGCGTGCAGCGTTTGCGCCCGGCGCCGCAGCAGGGGGACGAGATCCTGCCCCGCACAGCAAAGAAAGGCCGCCTGCCAGAAATCTTCCAGCAATCTCCCCGCTGAATTGGCGTTCCCCACAGGGTCAAGGGTATGCAGCCCCAGCTCATCGCGCCCGGTGCGCAGCAGCCGCAGGCCGGGCCAGGGCGCGTCCCCCGGTTCCGGAATATCCCGCGGCCGTTCCAGAACGGCAAGGACCGCCCGGCCCACGGCCTCCGGCGTGAATGCCGCCTTGCAGAAAAGGCGGGGCCGCTGGCAGTTCCAGCATCCCACACAGCTCATGGCGGCGCGAAGCACCCACTGCCCAGGCGAGACGGGGCCTGTCTCGCGCGCATGCACCGGCCCCATGGAGAGATTGAGCACGGGAACGCCCAGCCAGTCCGCCAGGTGCATGGGCCCGGTGTCGGGCGTGACGCAGAGGGCAAGCCCGCGCATGACGGCGGCCACCTCATACAGAGAGAGACGTCCGCACAGATTGGCCTGTGGCAACCGCGCGCGGCGCGCGATTTCCGCGCCCAGCTCGCGCTCGGCGGGACCGCCCAGCAGAAACGGCACCAGACCGGCCCTGGCCAGGCGCATGACCAGCCGCGTCCAGAATCTGGCATCGGGCCGCTTGGCGGCCTCACTGGCCCCCAGAACGAGGCCAACCTTCACGCCCCCTGCCGCTTGGCGCGCGCGGGAAGGCCCCGGCGCAGATCCGGGCCACCACGGGCCCGGCGGCAGTACGTCAAGCCTGTGCAGATCCGCCCAATGAAAGGCATTGTGACGATTGTTGCGGGTGAGCGCCGCACGGTACAGCTGCCAGAAGCCCTGAATACGCAGTCCGCACCCCTCCGCCAGGGGACCAAGCTTGAGCGGCGCGTCAAGGGCCGCCATGCAGGCGGCGGCTTCCGGCCGGGTATCGAGATTGATGGCCGCGGCATAACTGCGGCGCGCCAGCACGGGCAGGTGCTCCGGCGGGAAAAACACGGCCTTGGGCGCCAGTGGCATGAGCTCCCGAAAAAAGCGGGGATCCGCCGCCACCCAGAGCGGATGCTCCGGATATTGTCGCCCAAGGGCCAGCAGGAGAGGAAAGGTGAGGATCAGATCCCCCATGCGCCGCAACTGGAGGACCAGGACCGGGTCGGCGCTCATCCGTCCGCCCGCGCGGGCGTGCCGGCTGCCGGCGTGCCATACACGGCGCGCATTTCGTCCAGCAGGGTCTTGAGCCGGTGCGCCCAGGTATGGCAGCCGAGCACCCGGCGCCGCGCCGCCGTGACCAGCCGCTTCCGTTCGCCGGGGTGCGCCAGATACCGCCGCACCAGATCGGGGATCTCCTCCGGCTCATGATAACAGGCCATTTCATCGGGCGTGAAGAGCTGCTCCATCTGCGGGCGCCAGTCCGTCAGCACAAAGGCTCCGGCGGCGGGCACGTCAAACACGCGCTGGTTGACCGCGCCCTTCATCTGCTTGCTTGTGCTGTTGAAATTGATGGACGAATGCCCGTAAAAGGCCGGAAGCTGCGAATAGTAGCTCAGCGCATCCAGATAGCGGGGCTGCCGCGCCTCATGGCGGAACTCGACCTTCCAGCCGCCGTCCCCCACGATGAGCGGCCGGAAGGGCAGAAGACGCCGCACGCAATCAGTGCGGTACAGGCGTGTCGCCTGCCAGGTGATGGCGGTTTCATAGGCCAGCCGAGCCTCATTGTCGGGCAACTGGAGATACCGGGCATGGATCTCAGGGAAACGCTGGCGGAGAAAGTCCGCCACGCCCCGGAACTCGCTGTCGGCAAAGGCGCGGGAAACTTTCCGGAACGGCAGGAGCAGCGCGCGGGGAAAATGCCCGCTTTTCAGCCTGCCGCCCACCTTATAGAGCATGGAATTGCCCACAAAGGAAACGTCCGCCTTCCACGCTTCCGGCACGGAGCGCCGCGCGGGCGTGAACCGCTCCGGATCGGTGCCCAGCGGCAGATAGCGCACATGCGCAAAACCCGCGGCCTCAAGGCTTGCCACATTATCGGCGTCCCAGGTGAACAAGGTCGTCCACGGGCTCACGCAGCGGGTATACAGATGGATGATGAGATGCGGATTGTCCACAAACCACGAGGCGAGCGGCAACTGAAGCCTGCCGAGCAGGTCCATGAGCACGCCCTCCACATCCACACCCATATGATTGAGCGTGATGCAGCAATCCGGCCTGAAGGAAAGCACCGTCTCCAGCAACTGACGCACAAAGGCGTCCTGCGCCATGGGCGCATCGCCCACCGCAACCAGCCGGTAGTCAATGCCAAGCTTGCGGCAGGCGCCTTCCAGTTCCCCCATGAGAAAATACTTGCTGGTCAGCAGGAGGACGCGGGGCCTGGCGTCGCGAAAGCGGGGCTGGACCGCGCGGCTCCAGAAATCAAAACGCGCGCTGGCGTTCAGGCTGTCGCGCACTGCCCCGTAATAGTCCCTGTCCAGTCGTTGATAAAATGCCAGCGGCAGCGGCGTGAGGGGCGCGCCGCCATGTTCCAGTTGCCAGTGCGTGAGATGGTTCAGCGCGGTTGCGGGGTCCGGGCTGTCCACCAGAAGCACGCGCGCCCGCGACGCGTCGGAAAGTGCGGCCAGCGTGCCGGTGAGGGCCTCAAGCTCATGCTCCTTGTCCACCACCGCCACAGGGCCGTCCCAGGCGTCGAGGAGCCGCCGGAGCGCATGCCCCAGGCCCGCGCCCAGCAGAACGGGAAGCACCTGACCGGACGTTCCGGCATTTCCGGCGGCGACCGCCGTCAGAAAGGTTTCTACCGCCGCCAGTTCCCGCTGGGCGCCGCCGGGGCCGAGCATGGCGAGGGCGCGCCCCTTCCCGTGGGCGATGATGTCGGCCGGCCCCGTGCCATCCGGCGCGGGCACGACCTCATAGCGCAACGCGGCACAGCCCGCCTGTTTCTTCACCGGGCGGCCTTCGCGGGGAGGGGCTCCACCACAATATCATTGTAGCAAAGGCGGAAGAGCACGTTCTCGTACGGCCGTTCCACCAGCATGAACGCCCTGCCGATGGAAATCTCCACACCGGGGTGGACAGTGCCCGCCACCATGAGGCGGCAGGATTGCAGCGAGGTCTCATCCTGTGAAAGGTACGTCCAGAGCTCTGTCCGGCGGCGCATGATGACCTCGCGCTGGGCCGTGAGCCGGGCCAGCTTGCGCGACGCCTCGCTGGCGTCCGGCGGAAGATGCCCCGCCACCGCCTTGAGGTGGGTGATGGTCTGGGAAAGGGTGGCGATCATCTGGTCGATCTTTTCCAGATGCCGGATGTTCAGGGGATCATACCCCAGATAGACCTTGGTGGGCACCGCCGCCCGGTTGCCCAGCTGGGCGCCCACATGGACGCTGCCGTAAGCGTTGACCGTGCTGCCGTACATCTGGCCCCGCACCACCATGTTGGCCCCGGCGTAGACGGTGCTGTACAGGCAATACTTGTCGATGAGCATATTGCCGCGGGCCCGCGCCTCCACCTTTTCCAGAAAGGGGGCGAGGAGCTTGCCGCCCGAATCCAGAAGACAATGCTGCCCGGAGCCGCCTCTGGCGCCGCCTTCCACCATGAGGTCACGCCGCGCGCGGACAACGCCGCCCTCCACCATGCCCATGATGCGCAGATTGTTCGCCTGGACGGAGAAACCGGACCGCACCGACCCGTGGACGGCCATATCGCCCACAAAAAAGATGTTCCCCGTATGGAAGCTGACATCCTGGCGCACATTGAGCAGGCTTTTGACCGTGATCCTGCCTTCGTTATAGAAGACATAGCCCTTGGCCGTCGCCAGGAGATACCGGGGATAGGCGGGGTCCACGCGGGTATTGGCGCCGGCGGGGAAATCCGCGTCGGAGCGCACGAAACGCTGGTCCGGCTCTTCCTCCACCTCGTCAAGAGGAACCATCTCGGCGAGGATCTGCCCGGCAATGACATTTTGCACATAGCCGAGGCTGTAAAGATCCGCGCTGTCGTCCGTGCCGACGCCGCCGCCGGGCTTGGCGCGAAGATAGTCGAAATCGGGATTGAAGTAGTGTCGCAGATAGTAACGCACAGGCACCGTCCATGAAAGGGCGCGCTGTCAGGCGCCGTGAAGGGCCGGGAGCACCGTCAGGGCTCATCGGGCGGGGGCGCACGCCTCCGGGATGAAGTTCCTGAGTTCTTCTTCGCTTTCGCAGGAAGGGAAAAACCCTTCAATCTCGGCCTGCTGCAAGAGTTTCGTTATATGCGGAGCCGGACTCAGCAGGACAAGACGGCGCCCATACCGCTGCATGGAGGTATTCAGGCTCACGAGGACCCCCAGGCCGGAAGCGCCCATGCGGCCCGTGCTGCCAAGGTCCAGCACCAGCTGGTTGATGCCGGGGGTCTTGCTGTGTTCACGCATGACCTTGTTGAAGGACGCCACGTCCTCCATAAGCACATCACCCGTCAAACGCACCGTGAGCGTTGCGCCGTGATTCTGCACATCAAGAGCGTACACTGAGGCCTCCTTGCGCCTCGCGCGGCAGCGCGGCCGACAGGTCAGGCTGAAAAGCAACCCGCCTAGCGCGTCTCCTCCTGGGAGCCCGACCGCGCAAGACGCGCCTGCACGTTCTGGACGCCCTTGCCAAGCGAGGCCATGGCCTCGTCAAACTCGCGCTGGAGGGAATCCATGAGTTCGCGCACGGAAACGATCTTGTTCACCCGAAACACGTTTTCGCCGCAAAAGGCGAAGCCGCGTTCCAGATTGCCGCGCATGGCGCTGATCAGGGCCTGGGCGATGCAATAGGGAGTTTTTTCCTGCTGGCAGGTGCTCACGCAGTGGAAGATGCACTTGAACGGCTTTTTCAGGCCATCGCGGGCCGCACGGATGAAGTCATTGGTGAGCGCCCGGCCCGGCATGCCCACCGGACTGCTGATGATGGTCACATCTTCCTCGCGCGCCGCCAGATAGGACTGCTTGAAGCGTTCGTCGGCATCGCATTCATGGGTGGCCACAAAGCGCGTGCCCATCTGGACGCCCGCAGCGCCAAGATCGAGGAATTTCTTGATGTCGGCGCCGGTATAGACGCCGCCAGCCGCAATGACCGGCACCGCGCGTCCGTGGGCATCCTCCAGCGGCTTGACCGCTTCCACCACCTCCGGCACCAGAACCTCCAGCGCATGGCGGGGTTCGCTGATCTCGTCCCGCTTGAAGCCGAGATGACCACCGGCCTTGGGGCCCTCGACCACATAGGCATCCGGCAGGTAGCCAAAACGGGACAGCCACTTCTTGGCGATGATCGTAGCCGCGCGGCCGGAGGAAACGATGGGCACGAGCTTGGTCCTGAATTCCTCTTTCTTTTCCTCGCAGAGTTCGCGCAGGTGCCGGGGCATGTCGAGCGGCAGGCCCGCTCCGGAAAAGATGATGTCCACCTTGCTTTCAATGGCTTCGCGCACCATCTGGCTGAAGGTGGTGAGCGCCACCATGATATTGACGCCGATGATGCCGCTGCTGAGTTCGCGGGCCTTGCGGATCTCGTTGCGAAGCGCGCGGACATTGGCCTCTATGGGGTTTTTGGCCACATCCGGCTCCCGCATGCCGATCATGGCGCCGGCAATAACGCCGATCCCCCCCTGATTGGCAACGGCGGAAGCAAGCCCGGAGAGGGAAATGCCGACGCCCATGCCCCCCTGGACGACGGGAATTTTGGCAACGAGATCGCCAAGTTGCAAAACTGGAAATGCCATGGACTGAACCTCCCAGGGCTGCTGGCCGCTGTGGCCTGATACCGGCGCACATCGCCGGATGGATTCCATCGCGATTGCTCCAATATAGGGCCATGGCGCGCAAGACGCAAGGCAAATGGGATACTGGAGCGGGCATTTCCCACGGGAGCGCCCCTTTTCTTTTTTGCGGCATGCCTGTATGGTAAGCCGGAATCAGAAAGATGGACCCCCACGTTTCCGCATACCGTTATGAGAGGGAGAAGACCATGCCAAGTCCTTTGGAAACCCAACGCACATACGCGCTCGTCGGCACCGGCGGCTGCGGCAAAACATCCCTGGCCGAAATGCTCCTTTTCAATGCCGGCGCCATCACGCGCATGGGGGCCATCGAGGACGGCAGCACCAGCCTTGACTACGAGCCGGAAGAAGTGCGCCGCCGCGGTTCCATCCAGCCCGCGGTGGCGACGTTTCTCTGGAACAAAAACCGCCACTTCCTCGTGGACGTGCCCGGCGACGGCAACTTCACCGGCGACATGGAATGTCTGCTCAAGGGCGTGGACAGCGTGCTCTTCGTCCTGGACGCCGTGGACGGCGTGCGCCCGCTGACCAAAAAATTCTGGAGCCTCGTGCGCGCGGAAAACCTGCCGGCCGTCGCCGTCATCAACAAGCTCGACCGCGACCGCGCGGACTTTCACATGGCCTTTGACGGCCTGGCCGCGCTCGGCATCAGGCCCGTGGCGCTTCAGCTCCCCATCATGGAGGGCGACGTTTTTGCCGGTGTGGCTGATGTGCTTTCCGGCAAGGCCTGGCGCTTCGGCCCCGACGGCGCGCTTGAGGAAACGGCCGTACCTGAGGCGCTTGCCGATGACATGGCCCTGCTGCGCGATGTCACGGTGGAGAACATCGCCGAAAGCGATGAAGTTCTCATGGAAAAATACCTTGAAGAAGGCAGCCTCTCCCTTGAGGATCTTCAGGCAGGATTGCGCCTGGGTGTCCGCAACGGCGAACTGGTGCCCGTGGTGACCTGCTCCGCCCTGGAAAACAAGGGCGGCAAGGGCATTCTGGACGCGGTGGAGGCGCTTCTGCCGTCGCCCCTCGACCGGCCGCCCTTCATCGGGCAGGACGGCGCGGAACGCGCGGCCGACCCTGAGGCTCCCCTGGCCTGCTTCGTCTTCAAGACCCTGGCCGATCCCTTCGCGGGCCAGCTCTCCCTGCTGCGCGTCCTCTCCGGCACCATCAACGGCGATGCCACGCTCAGGAACATGCGCAGCGACGAGACGGAACGCCTCGGCAACCTGCTGTATCTCGTGGGCAAAACTCAGACGCCCTGCAAGGAGCCGGTGGGCCCCGGCGCCATCGTGGCCGTGGCCAAGCTCAAAAATACCCGCACCGGCGACACGCTCTGCGACGAAAAAGCCCCCTTTGCCCTGGCCATGCCCGAACTGCCGCCGCAGCTCATCACCTATGCCCTCGCCCCCAAGGAAAAAGGTGAGGAAGACAAGGTCTATGCGGCCATGCAGCGTCTCCTTGACGAAGACATCACCCTCAAGCTTGGGCGCGACGAGGAAACCGGCGATATTCTCCTCTCCGGCATGGGCCAGCTCCACATTGAGCTTTCCGTGGAAAAGGCCAAACGCCGTTTCAAGACCGACATCGTGCTCAAGACGCCCAAGGTGCCCTATCGCGAGACGGTGCGCGGCAAATGCCAGGTGCAGGGACGCCACAAGAAGCAGTCCGGCGGTCGCGGCCAGTTCGGCGACTGCTGGATCGAAATGGAAGGCATGCCGCGCGGCTCAGGCTATGTCTTTGAAGATGCCATCGTGGGCGGCGTCATTCCCCGCCAGTATATCCCGGCCATTGACAAGGGCATCCAGGAGGCCGCCAGCCGGGGCTTCCTCGCGGGCTGCCAGGTGGTGGACTTCCGCGTCAAGGTTTACGACGGCAGCTACCATACGGTGGACTCTTCGGAAATGGCCTTCAAGGTCGCGGGCTCCCTGGCATTCAAAAAGGCCATGGAAACGCTCAAGCCCGTGCTTCTGGAACCCATCGTCCTGCTGACGGTTTCCATTCCCGATGAAAGCATGGGCGATGTCATCGGGGATCTCTCCTCGCGGCGCGGCAAGGTGCTGGGTTCCGACTCGCAGGGCGGCCTCACGGAAATCAAGGCCCATGTGCCCATGAGCGAAGTGCTCCGCTATGCGCCGGACCTGCGCTCCATGACGGGCGGCCAGGGCTTCTTCACCATGGAATTCGACCATTACGAGGAAGCGCCCCAGCCGGTGGCCGAAAAGGTCATTGCCGAGCACGAAGCCGCGCGCGCCGCGGAATAGGCCGCACCACTCCCTCTCATGAAAAAAGGGACGCCAGATGGGCGTCCCTTTTTCATGACGGACCAAGCTTCAGCTGTGCCCAGGGAACAGGTTTCGGGAAGCTACGCCTGCGGAGGAACGCCGCAACCGGCGCTCCGCTCGATGAGGCTGACGGCGCGGGCGATCTGCCTGCCCAGGCGTGTTTCCCTGGCAAGCTCGCGCTCCACGGCGGTGATACTCCGCAAAACGGTGGAATGGCGGCGGTTGAAGGCGCTCCCGATGTCCTCCAGGGAAAGTTCGGTGTGCTTGCGCGCAAGATAGAACACCGTATTGCGCCCCTGGACGCACTCCTGCCGGCGGGAACGGGAACGAAGCTGCGCCTCGCTGAGGCCGTAGCTTTCACAGACAAGGCGAATGATGGCCTCCATGTCCAGGCCCTGCTCAATGCCCGCGTACTGCCCCACCACTTCCATGGCCAGATCCACATTCAGGCCGCAGTTGAGCAGACGCGCCTTGAAAATCAGGCTGTTGAGGCAGGATTCCAGCTGGCGCACATCGCCATGCAGCCGTGACGCCAGCAGGTCACGGACCTCGTCCGGCAACATGACCTGAAAACTTTTGGCCTTGTGCGAGAGGATACGACCGCGCATTTCCCTGTCCGGGCGGCCAATGCTCGTGAGAATGCCGGAACAGAAATGGGACACGAGCTGCGGGTCCATATCCCGGAGTTCGCGCGGGGCAAAGGAAGACGTCAGGATAACACGACCGCCGCGGTCCTGAAGGCCCTTGATCACCGCAAGCGCCAGTTCCTGCATGGCCTTCTTGCGCTGGAAGAAGTGCACATCCTCCAGCAGCAGGACGTCCAGATCCCGCAAACGGCTCTTGAAGCTCTCCAGATCCTGACGTTTCAGGGCCTGAACAAACCGCGAGGCGAATTCCTCCGCGGTCAGGTAGGCTATCCGCAGATTCGCGCCTTCGCCGCTGATGGCCTGCCCTGCGGACTGGGTGAGATGCGTCTTGCCCAGTCCGGAAGCTCCGGCAACAAAAAGCGTGCGCACCTGACCGCCCTGCCGGCAGATGTCCCGCGCGGCGGCCACGGCCATGCTGTTGCTCGGCCCGATAATGAAATCCTCAAAACTGTGGCGCCAGCCCACTATCGGGAAACTGGCGGGAGCCGCCAGCGGCCGCGCGACCTGCGGCAGGGGGATCTGCGTGGCGGCTTCCGCGCGCGCGTGGCGCCCCAGACCGGGCACAACGCTGGCCACGAGTTCTCTGGCGCTTGTGCTCCCCGCTGCGGCATCACGTTCCTTCGGGCAGTCCGCCACCTCCAGCCGTACCCTGACGGCCTCCGGAGGCACCGCAAGGACAGGCGCGGCCGCTTCGCGGAGTTTGGTCAGCAAATGCCGCTCCAGCCATTCCGCCATATAGGCACTGGGCACGGTCACTCGCAGTTCCGCGCCTTCGATCGAGGCGCGCAACGGTGCGATCCAGACCCTGAAAATGCCGGAATCCAGCATTTTCTTGAGATTTGCAGAGATATCTGCCCATTTGCCTTGCATGGGTAGGCATATAGCCCGATGCATCGGGACAGGCAACGGAGAGCAAAGCTCTGTCCCAAGCCGGAGCGCCTTTTGCTTTCCCCAAAGAATGAAACATATAACCCTATGAAATAAAAATATTTTTTTATAAAACCTGAAGGAGCGGCATGCCGGAGAAACGCTTGCGGGGCAACGATTTTCTCCGTGGCAAGAACGATATGCACAGATTTAAAAAAAATTTTTCCACAACACTCTTTTTTATTATCTACATTTTTTGCATGATTTCTTCGTTTTTTTCCTTTTGCGGCCATGGGCCATTCATGGCTGAAAACGGGGAGGCCCGGACCCGCCGGCGCCGGAAACAGCAGCCGCCAGGGCAGCGCCGGGGCGCCCCTGAGGCAACGCAAAGGGCGACGCCTTCCCTGGCATCGCCCTTTGCGAAAATGGGTCTATCGTTGAAACGCGGCGCGCTTCAACCGTCAGATGCACGGCTAGAACGCGAAACGCAGGCCGAGCATGAATTCGTTGTTGTAGGGGTCGCTGCCGACCTCATACTTCTGGCCGGCATAATGCGTGCTCACCTCATTGTAGCCAAGGCCCACGAAGCGGTAGGAGGCATCAACGGCAAAGTTGTCATTGAAGCTGTAGGAAACGCCCGCGCCCGCGTTCCACGCGAAGTTGGTGAAGCGGTCATCCACGGAGAACTTGTCGCCGTTGCGGGCGGTGAAATCAAAGCCCGTATAGTTGAACGCCATGCCAAGACCGCCCCCGATATAGGGCGTGAAATTGGTGTCGTTGTGGAAATCCCAGAAAAGGTTGGCGAACAGGGTCGAGTTGTTCCAGGTCCCCTTGACGCCGCTCAGCGTCTTCCCGGTGTCGCTCCAGCTCTTCTCGCTGTTGCCGCGCATGGCGAACTCGATTTCAAAACGCAGCGGGATCATCTGCTGGGGCCACAGGTCATAGCCCACGGCCAGAGCGCCCCCAAGAGTGAACTGGCTGTAATCGTCCAGGCCGGAACCGGCAATGGCGCTGGTGCGCGAAATGGTCCCCGTGTCCTGGATGGACATGAGGAATTTCGGCGCAAGGTACATCCCCGTGCCTTCGGCGGCCGCAAGCCCAGGCAGAGCCAGGGTCAGCACAAGCGCCGCAATGGCAAGAACTCGTTTCATGGCATCCTCCTCGCAATGTTCCTGTCGTCAGGAAAGCTGACTGTTGGACAATTTCTGGAAATTGTCAACAGAAGTTCTAAAAATAAGGGCCTCTCCCGTCATGAGCGCTGCCCGCACGCAACCACAGGCCCGTGCGCCCATTTTCTGTTCGCTGTTTCGGCAGATGTGGGGAAATACTTTATGCCACCCCGCCACCACGGCAACGGCGCGGGCAACGGGCGCATCCCGGAGGGGCAGCCCTGGAAATCTTCCCTGTTATATTAAAAGGAATAGCCCACGGAAAACATGTAAATATTGGCGACCACATTCTTTGAATGGGCATTGGTGATGGACGAAGGGGACCCCGGCCCCGCGAGAAGGCCCGCCGCGTCGGTCTGCCCGTAGTCCATGGAATTGATCCAGAGGTGCGCGTAGGCGAAATCCAGCGTCAGGTCATTCC
>CAZNXQ010000025.1:0-21707 GCA_964576895.1 uncultured Desulfovibrio sp. | reverse complement strand
CGGGAATGGTCCTGGTCAGGATCCAGATGTCCATCCAGACCGACCAGTTATTGATATAGTAATGGTCAAAGGCCACACGCTCGTCATAGGTCGTATCGTTGCGGCCCGAAATCTGCCAGAGCCCGGTGATGCCCGGCCGTACCCGGCAATACTCGTCAAAGACCGCGCCGTATTTCTTCACCTCGCCGGCCACAATGGGGCGGGGCCCCACAAGGCTCATGTCGCCCATGACCACATTCAGGAGCTGGGGCAGCTCGTCCAGACTCGTCTTGCGGAGGAAGCGGCCCATGCGGGTGACACGCGGATCATGCTTGAGCTTGTGATCCCGCTCCCATTCCTCCCTGAGGGCCGGATCCCTGGCAAGCCATTCCCTGAGCTTTTCATCCGCGTCCGCCACCATGGTGCGGAACTTGTAAACACTGAGCGGGCGTCCGTTCCTGCCGATACGCTTCTGGCGGTACAGGGCGGGGCCGGGGCTGTCCAGACGGATGAGCAGCGCGAGCACAAGGCCGAGCGGCAGCAGAAACGGCAGCAGCAGGAGACAGAACAGGAGGTCGATGCCGCGCTTGATGGCGAGGCGGCGGCGGTCATGGAGATTCTGGCTCAGCAGCAGGGCCGTGACGCCGCAAAGCTCGCAGGGGGTCAGCCAGTAGCGGCGGAACCCGGCTTCCAGATCGGGAACCACAATGACCCTGGCAAAGTGGCGGCTCACTTCCGTGACATAATCCACTGGCTGGCGCACGCCGGCCCTGGGCAGGAGCAGGGCCACCGCGCCGGGCCAGCGCCGCGCCATGCCGGCCAGCAGCGTGCGCAACTGCTCGGCATCCACGGGCAGGTCAAGCATGGCCACGGGGCGCACCCCATGATTGGGATGACGCCTGAGATAGTGCCAGAGACGCTTTGCCGCCTCGCCGCTGTCAAGGATGAGCAACGGTCTGCCCCACCATGGCCTGCGGGAAAAAAGCCGCACACAGACGACGCGCAGGAGCGGAAGCGTCACCAGTGTGGCGCCCCAGCCGCCGACAATGACCAGGCGGGAATACAGGTCGCCCGCCTTGGAAAGAAACAGTATCAGGAGGATAAGGGCATAACTCAGACTGACGAAGATGAAGATGGCCTTCATTTCCCGATGGGGCGGCAGGTTGATGCTCCGATACAGGCCAAGGGTGGCGGCAAAAACCGGAGAAATGAGCAACAGCGGGAAAACCCAGTGATAAATGGCGGGGTCCAGACCGCCAAACGCCGCGCGCGCCATGAGAACGGCAAGCATGGTGCCCAGAAGCGCCACAAGATCGGAAAGCGCAAGCACCGCGGAACGCACGGGAAACCCCGCGCGCTGCATGAGGAGAGGGAGTTGCAGGAACCGGCGCATGACTGCCCTTGGCAACAATGTTGTATCACTCCCGTTCCGGGGCAGACCCGGCCGGAGGAAAACGAACGACGGCAGGGGCTGCCCCTTGCCGGAAAATTCTTGCGGAATGCCAGAACTTCAGTACACCAAAGCCCCGCCGGAGCGCAAGCCCGGCCCGCGGGAGCCGGGGCGCCCTTCCGGTGGAGCGCCTTGCCTTGGAGCCGTCCATCTGGTAAAAGATATTTCTTGCGAAAGCGGCCTTCCCGTTTTTGCCACCACACGTTTTCCGAGGGGAATCAAGCATGAAAAAGCAGTTCTGCGGCGCGCTTCTGGCCGGAATCCTCACCCTGCTCTTCGCGCAGGGCAGCCTCGCCGCCGGGGCGAAGACCTATGTCAACGGCATAGACCCCAACTATCCGCCCTTCGCCTATGTGGATGAAAAAACCGGCCAGCCCGCCGGTTTTGACGTGGATTCCATGAACTGGATCGCCAAGACCATGGGCGTGAATATCGAGCACAAGCCCATGGCCTGGGACGGCATCATTCCGGCCCTGCTTGCCAACCAGATCGACATGGTCTGCTCCGGCATGAGCATCACGCCCGAGCGCGCCAGAATGGTGCAGTTCTCCGATCCGTACTGGACGGTCTCGCGCGTGTTCATCGTGCCCGCCGATTCCACCCTCACCGTGGAAGAGATCCTCAGCAAGCCCATCAAGGTGGGCGTGCAGCGGGGCACCTCCGAAGCCAATGCCATCAAGCAGGAGCAGCAGGCCAAGGGCTATCCCTTTGAACTGCGCTTCTATGATTCGGCGCCGCTTGCCGTGGAAGATCTTCTCAACGGACGCATCCAGGCCGCCCTCATGGACGAGCTGCCCGCGGACGACGCCATTTCCAAGGGACGCGCCGTGAAAAAGGCCGG
Organism: uncultured Desulfovibrio sp.; assembly: GCA_964576895.1. Lineage (GTDB taxonomy): Bacteria > Desulfobacterota > Desulfovibrionia > Desulfovibrionales > Desulfovibrionaceae > Desulfovibrio. The sequence goes on along the minus strand of CAZNXQ010000025.1, from coordinate 19,437 downwards.
CACCCACGGCAAGCCCGACGGCTTCGGCGTGGCCCTGCGCAAGGGCGACAAGGAACTGCGCGCCCTCGTGGACGAGGGGTACCGCAAGCTCATGGCTGATCCGTACTGGCAGGAACTGCAGAAGAAGTATTTGCACAAGTAATGCCGGCGCGCGGCTCCGCTCCCCGCCGGCCATGAGCTGGCAGGAGGCGGAGCCGCGTCCACTCTGGACACGGCTGCGGCAGCCCGTCCCTTCATCGGTGCGCCCTCGCCGGGGCTCCCCGCAACCATCGCAAACGCCACGCCCATGGACTCTCTGCTCGTCGTCATCCAGGCGCTGCCCGCCATTCTGCCGGGTATCCTCGTCACTGTGGGCAATGTGGCCGCATCGCTCGCCATGGGGCTCGCCCTGGGCGTCCCCTTTGCGGTGGCCCAGGTCTATGGCCCCGCCTGGAGCCGGCGCCTGGTGCGCCTCTATGTCTGGTTCTTCCGGGGCGTGCCCATCCTGGTGCTGCTCTTCCTGTTCTACGGCTTCTTCATCAGCCTGGGGCTGCCCGCCAATCCCTTTTTCATCTCCTGCCTGGTGCTCGGCTGCACCAGCACGGCGTACCAGTCGCAAATTTTCCGGGGCGCCATCGAAAGCCTGCCCAGAGGGCAGCTTCTGGCAGCCAGGGCACTGGGCATGAACGACGGCACAGGCATTGCCTGCATCATTCTGCCGCAGGCCCTGCGCCTGTCCATTCCCGGCTGGGCCAACGAATTTTCCATTCTCCTCAAGGATTCCGCCATCTGTTTCGTCCTCGGCACGCAGGACATCATGGCGCGCACCTCCTTTGCCGCGGCGCGCACCCATGAGCATCTGGCGCTCTATGCGGCGGCCGGGCTCATCTATTTTCTTCTCACGCTGGTGGTGCTCAAACTGCTGCGCCGCCTGGAAGACAAGGTCCATGTGCCCGGCTACTCCACCGGCGGGGGCGGCCTGGGGATGGGGGAACCGGCCTAGAGCGTTTTCGCGCGGTCCGGTGACGGGCGCGACCGTGAACGCCCGCCGCGGAGCGTGCGCGCTGTCGGATGCCGGAGCCGACCTTGCGTCGGCGTTGGAAGAAACTCCGGGGAAGCCTGCCTCAGGGCGCTGTGCTCCGGCGTGAACGGGAGGACCAATGAGCGAGGAACAGGACGTTGTGCTCCGGGTGGAGCATGTCTCCAAGCGGCTGGGCGGCAAGCTCATCCTGGACGACTGCTCCCTCGCCGTGCGCCGCGGGGAACTCATGGTGCTCATCGGCCCTTCCGGCGCGGGCAAGAGCACCCTGCTCCAGTGCATCGACTGCCTCATCCCGCCCGACAGCGGCGAGATCTGGCTGGAAGGCGAACGCCTTGAGCGCGACGACCGGCGCAGGCTCTGCGACTTTCGCGCCCAGGTGGGCATGATCTTTCAGGATTTCAACCTGTTTGACCACCTCACGGCGGAAGAGAACGTGGCCATCGCCCTGCGCAAGGTGCGGGGCATGTCCCGCAGGGAGGCCAGAGCCAGAGCGCTTGATGAACTGGCCCGCGTGGGCCTTGCCCGGCGCGCCCTGCTCTACCCGGCCCAGCTCTCCGGCGGCCAGAAGCAGCGCGTGGCCATTGCCCGCGCTCTCGCCATGGACCCCAAGGTCATGCTGCTGGACGAGCCCACTTCCGCCCTGGACCCGGAACTGGTGGGTGAGGTGCTGGCCGTCATCCGCGATCTGGCGGCCGGGGGCATGACCATGATCATGGCAACGCACCAGATGGACTTTGCCCGCGCCCTCGCCACGGAGATCCTGTTCATGGAACGCGGCAGGATCATTGAACGCGGGGCCCCCGCGCATCTGCTCGCCGACGGCTCAGGCACGCGAACACGCGATTTCTGCCTGCGGGTCCTGGAAGTCAGTATTTGATGCGCTGATCCCTGCGGGGCGCGGGCTGCCGGGCACAGGCTTCGGGCCGTCTGCCCACCACCTGGCCGCCTCAGCGCCGCAGCCGCACACCGGGCGGGACAACTCAACGGTTCCCGCCGCCCTGTCGTGCCTGACCGCCGGAAGTGCTGCTCCAGTTGCCTTCGGTGGAGGCGTCGCTGGCGGGCTTTTTCTCTTCACCCTGCCCCGGCATGAACCGCTGAAGATCGCGCGACACCTCAAAGGTCCGCAGCTCGGCAGCCGCGGCCTGGGCAAAGGGAGAATCGGGGAAGCGCTGCACGATGCTCTCCAGAAGCGCCTCGGCGCGTGCCGCATCACCCAGTTTGCGGTACAGGCGCGCCTCGCGGAAGCGCAGCCCCGGATATTCCGCCGAATCCTGCGGCACATAGGCATTGTAGCGTTCCACCCATTGCAGGGCTTCGGGAATGCGGTTGCCGACCTCGCAAATATCCATGAGCGCGGCGGTGGCCTCCTTGATGCGCTGGGGGTCCGCCTTGTCGGAACGCTCGTCCTGCAGCCGGGTGAAGAGGTCGATGACACGGCGGTTGGCCTCATAGGCGTTGCGGATGTCCTTGCGGTTCTCGGCGTCACGCGCGAGAAAATAGGTGGCATAGGCCTGCTGATAGAGCGGGATATCCTGCCGTTCCGCCAGCTTCCGCCACATGGTCAGCGCCGGGCCGCCCAGATTGAGATTCTGCGCGGAAAGCGCCATGGCATAATCGAGCTGATTCCGCAACTGCGGCTGAAGGTTCCAGTTCTCCACGAGCTTGCCCAGGTCGAGGATCTTGTCCCAGGCGCCGTTTTTCAGATAGTGGTTGAAAAACTGGGAGAAGGCGGCCTCGCCGTAATCCGGGTCCATGGGTCCCTTGAGAAAATCCGCCAGCAGCTCGAAGGATTTCTTCTCATCCCCGCGTTCCAGCCAGCCCTGGGCCAGCGCATAGCGAAGCTTCGCGTCCGGCGCGCCGTAACGCTCGCGCACCAGCGGAAAGCCGTTCCAGAGCAGGAGGATGCGGCCGTAGTTCTGCTCGGCCAGCGAATTGGCAAGCTCCCTGCTGAACGCCTGCCAGAGGATCTCGCGCGCTTCGGGCACATCCCGATGTTCGGGATAGGCATCGATGAAGTCCGCCGCCTTGCCCATGGCTTCGGGATACTGACGGTCCCAATAGAGCCACATGGCCTGCTTGAGCCGCGCGAGCACCGCCTCAGGCGTGGTGTCCGACGAGGCGGCCAGATCGGAATACACCTGCCAGAGCGGCGGCTCTCCGCCCTTCGCGAACACCTTGCTCATTTCCTCGTAGGTGATGGGCGATTCGTGGATGCCCTTTTCCGCCAGACGCAGACGCGCGGTAATGGCTGCCGGAGAGTCCGGAAAATTCCGTTCCAGATCGTTATAGATGAAATTCGCCGCCTGGCTGTTGCCACGGCGCATATAGGTATCGGCCATCCTGAGCAACAGGCTGTCGTTGCCCTGGCGCCTGGGGTCCAGGTTGACAAAAAGCCAGTGGAGGTCCATGGCCGCGTCACCACGGCCCATTTTTTCGTCATTGGCCGCCTGGAGGAGCAGAAAGGCGGGGTCATCGATATAATACCGGGGCCAGCGCTTGCTGATAAAGTCAAGGATGACCTGCGCGCGTTCATGCTTGTCCTGATTGACAAGGGCCTTTGCCAACCCCACGGAGGCGGCCTGAAGCTGCGAGGATTCCGGATACTTGTCGAGCACGATGCCGAAGGACTGCTCGGCCTCGGCGTTGAGACCGTTCTTGAGCTGGGCCTCGCCCAGGGCGGTCAGGCCCTGGGCAACGCCCGGATAATCGGGAAAACGGCGCAGCAGGGCGACGATATAGCCTCCCGCCTCGCCGAGATTGCCCACATTGGCATTGGCAAGCCCCAGCCGCAGGAGCGCATCCGGCACGCGGGGCGAACGCAGATTGGCGTTCATGGCCTCGCTGGTGGAGGAAACGATGGGTTCAAAGCCCGCCAGCGGATTGTCCGCATAGCGCGCCCAGAGGCAATCGCTGATGCGGTAGAGCGTCTTTTCCAGCAATTCGGGCGGCAGATTCGGCAGATGACGGATATTCTCCAGCGCGGGCAGGGCTTCGTCATACTTGCCTTCGTCTATGAGCGCCTCGGCGGCGGCGAACATCTTGTCCGGCTCCGGCGGCTTGGGCACCGGATTTCCCTGCTCGTCCACATAGATGACTTCACGGGGTTTCTCCGGTTCCGGCGCCGCGGGAGCCTTCTCGCCAAGGGGCAGCCCCACCGTGCCGGGCAGCGCGGTTCCGGAGGCCGTGCGTCCCTCGTGGCGCACGGCGGGCGCCGTTGGCGTGTCCGCCGGAGCGGCCGGGGTGGTTGCTGCGGGCGCCGTTGACGTGGCCGGCGCGCCCGGCGCGGGCGCGGAAACAGCGGGAGCGGGCGCGGGAGGCGCCGCAACAGCCGGAGGCGCCTCACGCGGAGTGGCTGCCGCCTGCGGCGTCGCCCGCACGGGAGCGGGCACGGCCTGCCCGGCACCGGCCTCCGGTTTCTGTGCCGCGGAAGCCCCGGCCTGCGGCGCGGGGGACGCGGGAGCCGGCGCCTGTGCCGCGGGCGCCGCCGACGCCGCGGGCGCCGCCTGAGGCACATCGGCGGTGGCGGTGGAAAGGCCGCTGTTTTCGGGCCAGTCCTCCGGGCCGCCGGTATTGACCTTGCCCCGCAGGGATTGCCGCGAATCCATGACGCCCCGGTCGCCCAGAGATTGCCCGGATGTCGCACCGGACGCCGCGCCTGTCTGCCCGGATGTGGCGGCCTGCGCGGACGCCGCGCCGAACGCCCGCGTCATCATGCCGGGCGTTTCCGCCGGGGCGGCCGCGGGAGTGGGCCAGGGCATGTCCGCGCCGGCCCTGGCGCCCAGAGCGTTCAGCTGTGAATACGGAACGGTCTGCCGGCCATTGAGCTGCCCGCGCACCTGCTCCGTTGCGGGAACGGCGACCAGCCCCCCGCTCTCAGCGGGGCTCGCGGGCGCGGCACTGCCCAGCCAGCAGACAAGTGCCAGCAGGCACGCGCTCCGCCGGAGGTTTCCGGGAGTGCGCCGCGCAGGACAGGCAGCGGTACGCGCTGTGTGTATGGGGCGGAAGAAAACAGCCATGGGCAGCATCCTGCGCGGAATAATGCAAAAAAAATGCCACATCCCCTGCATGCCGGCACGCCCGGTTCACGAACCCCGCTTCTTGAGTTTCTCGATAAGGGTCGTCCGCTTGATGCCCAGATATTCGGCGGCCTGGTTCTTGACGCCGTCCGCGCGCTCCAGCGCCTCGTCAATGAGGCGCCCTTCCACGGTATCGAGAAAATCCTTGAGGTTCATCCCCTTTGCCTCCAGCACCGACAGGGTGGGCCAGACAAAGCCCCCCTCCCCGGCGGCATCGGCGCGGGCGGCTGCCGGGGCGGCGGCCGGCGGGGCCGCGATCTGCGGCGCGGCGGCCGGTTCGGGTTCGGGCAGCGAAGCCACGTCCCCCACCTGGTCAAGGATCTTGGCGGGCAGGTCGGCGGCCATGACCGTGTCGCCATCCACAAGGATGCTCAGCCGCTCCATGAAATTCACGAGCTCGCGCACATTGCCCGGCCAGGAATAGGCGGCAAGGATGCGCCGCGTCTCAGGCGCGAGCGCGAGCGGAGGACGCTCCTTCTTGCGGCAGAACTGTTCAAGAAAATGCGCGGCCAGCAGGAGCACGTCGCCGCCGCGTTCGCGCAGCGGCGGCAGATGGAGGGGAATGACATTGAGCCGGTAGTAAAGATCTTCCCGGAAATGCCCGGCAGCCACCTCATGCTCCAGGTCGCGGTTGGTGGCGGCCACCACGCGCACGTCCACCTTTCTGCTTCCGGTGCCACCCACGCGCTCGATCTCCTTTTCCTGGAGCACGCGCAGGATCTTGACCTGAAGGCTGAGATCCATCTCGCCGATTTCATCAAGAAAGATGGTGCCGCCGTCGGCCAGCTCGAAACGCCCCGGACGGGAACGGATGGCATGCGTGAAGGCACCCTTTTCGTGGCCGAACAGCTCGCTTTCCAGCAGTTCCTTGGGAATGGCGCCGCAGTTGATGGGCACAAACGGCTTGTCTGCGCGCCGGCTGTTGGCATGAAGGGCGCGCACGAGAAGTTCCTTGCCGGTGCCGGACTCTCCGGTTACAAGGACGGTACTGTCCGTTGGGGCAACCTTGCCGAGAACCTTGAAAACCTCGGCCAGGGTGGTGCTCTGGCCGATGATGCCGCTGGTGTCGAGATCCATGGCGTTCCTGCTCACGGCCCTGGGCGGCCATTGGCCGGCCCGCGCGGGCGTTTGACTGGCTGTTCAGGTGTCAATACACTGACGCGCGCCGAATTGCCAGCAAAAACACGTTGCCGCGTTTCTTCCGCAAGGGCGCCCGCGGGCTCAGTCAAAAAGCCGGTCAAGAAAGGCCGCGGCGCGCACTTCGCTGTAATACAGGCCGCCCGGCTGGGCAAAGCCCACATGGCCGCCGTGCGGCGCCACTTCCAGATGCAGGTGCGCGTTGCGTTCGGCCGCCTCCCACGGATAGCAGGCGGGCGTGCAGAACGGATCATCCGCCGCCAGCAGCAGATACAGCGGCGTGCGGATCTCCGGCAGGTCCGGCAGGACGCTGTTGGCGGCCCAGTAGTCGTGCGCCGAGGCAAAGCCGTAGACCGGCGCCGTGAACCGTTCGTCAAAAACGCCGAAGGTGTGGATGCGCTCCAGCCCTTCCGTGGAAGGATAGGAGGGAAAGCGCGCGGCCTTGGCGCGCACCTTCCCGCGCAGGGTACGCAGAAAATAGGCCATATAGAGGCGGCACGAGGGGCCGTCCATCCTGGCGGCGGCGCTGGTAAGCTCGCACGGTACGGACACGGCCACGGCCGCGCGCAGAAGCGGGGAGACGGGACCACGGGCGAGATAGCGGCAGATCTGGTTGCCGCCCAGGCTGAAGCCCGCGAGCGCCAGCGGCAGGTCCAGCGATTCCGCGTAGCGGATGACCGCGCCGAGGTCGCCGATCTCGCCCATGTGATAGAGCCTGTCCGTGCGGTTGATTTCGCCCGAACAGGAGCGCATGTTCCAGGCAAGCGCGGCGAAACCGCGCAGGGCCAGGGCCCGGATCATGCCCAGAATATACTTGCGGCGGCTGTTGCCTTCAAGGCCATGAGAGATGATGACCAGCCCGCGCTCCCGCGCCCCGGCGCGACGGTAAAGATCGAGATCGAGAAAATCCCCGTCGTCGGTTTCGATGCGGATGCGCTCAGGCCCGGCTTCCATGCCGGGCGCAGGACGTGGCCGGGGCCGGAACAGGACCGGCCAGAGCGTGCCCGCGTGTCCGTTGGCCAGCCACCAGGGCGGGCGGTAGGAGGAAGGAAGGATCGGCATGGACAGAACCCCTGTGGCGACATGCGACGCCCGGTCGCGGTCATTTTCTACGCCGCCGTCTTCACGCCTGTCAAATGCCGCGCCGGCAAAGGGCGCTCCGGCCGCAGCCGCGCAGGGACGCCAATCGCGCCTCCCCGGCGCGAAGGCGGGAGCGGAGCGCGTGGATGTCCTGATCCTCGGAGCCGGGGCCGCCGGGCTTGCCTGCGCCTGCGAGGCCGGCCGCCGGGGGCTCGGCGTCCTTCTGCTCGAACGCGGGCCACGCCCCGGCCGCAAGCTGGCTGTCTGCGGCGGCGGCAGGGCCAATTTCAGCAACCGCTCCATTACGCCGGAGGACTATCTCTGCCGGTCCGATACCTCCTTCTGCCGTCAGGTGCTGGCCTCCCTTCCTCCGGAGCGGGTGCTGCGCCGTGTCCAGGGCTGGCGGCTGCCGGTGGAAGAGCGCGACCATGGACGGCTGTTCCTGAAAGTGCCCGCCATCCGGCTCGTGCGCGCGCTGGAAGACGAGTGCGCCGCTCACGGCTGCCATCTCGTCCGCCAGGCGGAAGCGCAGGCCGTGCGGCGCGAGGACGGCGGTTTTGCCGTGCGCTGCGGGGCGCGCGTGTGGCATGCCCGCGCCGTTGTGCTTGCCCTGGGGAGCCCCGCCTGTCCGGCCGCCGGGGGAAGCGATGCCGGTTGGCGGCTCGCCGCCGCGCTGGGGCATACGCTCACGCCCGCGCGCCCGGCCCTGGCGCCGCTCCGGCTTTCGGAGGCAACGCCTCTGGGCGCGGCATTGCGCGGTCTGGCGGGCATCAGCCTGCCCGCGCGCCTGACGCTGACCGATGCCGTGGAGGCAACGACGCGCAGTTGGGAGGACGACCTGCTCTTCACGCACACGGGCCTGAGCGGGCCGCTCGTCCTCGGCGCCTCCCTGTTCTGGCGCGATGGGCAGGCCCTGGAACTGGATTTTCTGCCCGGTCAGGAGACGGAAGCCCTGCTCGATGCCGGCGGCGCCCGCACGCCCCGCGCCCTCCTGCGCCGCCTTCTGCCGCAACGCCTGCTTGAGGCCGTACTGCCCCCGGAAGCGGCGCGGCGCAAGTGCGCCGAGCTTTCCCGTCAGGCGCGCCGCCAGCTGGCCGCCGCCATCCATGCCCTGCGCCTAACGCCGTCCGGCATCGAGGGCATGGACAAGGCCGAAGCCTGTTCCGGCGGCGTGGATACCGGCGAGATCGACCCGCGCACCATGGAGAGCCGCCTCATCCCCAGGCTGCATATTGTGGGCGAAATGCTTGACGTGACCGGACGGCTGGGCGGCTACAATCTCCACTGGGCATGGGCCAGCGGCATCCGCGCCGGGCGGTCGGTACTTGCCGATGCCAAAGGCCGCCTCACAGGCCGCAAAACAGCGTCACCCAGAACGGCACGCTGAAATCGAGCACCATGGCATGCACAATGGCCGGAAAGGTCCAGGCCGTCCCGGCGGCGCGGGTGATGACCGGCAAGGTGGTGTCCATGGTGGAGGCCCCGCCGCACATGACGGGCGCCGGCGCCCCGAAGAGCCGCACGAGCAGCGGAGTGAAGAGGAGCGTGAACAGCTCGCGGAAAATATTGGCAAGCAGGGCCACCGTGCCCAGCTCCTCCCCCCGGTACTGGGTGATGAAGACCGAGGAGAGCGAATAATAGGCAAAGCCCGCGCCCACGGCCAGACAATCCGCCACGCTGTATACCAGGAAAAGGCTCGCCACGGCGCAGCCCGCAAAGGTGCCCACGGTGGTTCCCAGCGGCAGCAGCAGGACGCGGGGCCGCAGGGAGCGCAGGATCTCGCCCAGGCGCCGGTCCGCCCCCAGCGAAAGCCCCACCAGCGCCATGAGCAGCCACAGGGCGGGAAGCGTGGGATCATGCCGCAAGAGCGCGTCCGGCACCAGGCCGAAGCGCGCAAGCAGCAGCCCCAGAAGAAAACAGGCGAGAATGGGCAGGCTGGCGCTCATGCCGCACCGCCCCGGCCCCGCGGGCTCCCGTCCCGGCGGGAACGGGCCTCCGCGCTTTCGCCGAAAACCCGCCGGAGCAGGACGGCACAGACCAGCGTGCCTCCGATGCCGCCAAACGCGAGCACCAGAGCCGCGCCCCCCAGATGCGGCAGGTCGCGCACCAGTTGCGCGTTGCCGCCCACGGCGATGCCGAGGAAAAACAGCAGCAGCAGGATGGCGAGAAAGATCCAGCGCCGCAATGCCTCCGGCCGGAGGCGTCCGTGCAGCAGACGCCCCACGAGCATGCCGCAGAGCATGATGCCCAGGGCTATATACATGGTGCTTCTCCTGCCCTGACCGTTTCAGCGCGGCAGCCGCGCCACGGGGCCGAGCCCCTGACGGAGAAAGGCGAGCGTGGGCCCGTAGCGCGTCATGTCCTGCGCGAGGGCATCCACATCCCGCAGCACAAGCACCAGTTGCCCGCGCCAGCGCAACTGGCCCAGCGGCCGCACCGTGCCCGGCAGCCCCAGAGCGCGGACAGCGGCGCTCCCCATGACAATGACCGCCCGGCAGCCCAGATGGACGGCGCCGGACCAGAAGGCATCGGCATGCGGCGCGAACGATGGTTCCGCCGCATCGGGAGCGCCGCTGTCCGGCAGGCAGGCGGGCCAGAAGGTATGCGTACCGGCGGGATGGGCCAGATCCCGGAGCAGGCGCCCCAGAAAGGCGCGGCGCGCGGCGCGGGCCTGCTCCCCGCTGTCTTCGCGCCGGTCATTGCCGGCAGCGGCGGCGAGGTCCGGCCCCAGGTTCCAGTAGGTCCAGGCCACCAGGCCGGGCCGGGTGGCGGCCAGACGGCGACGCCAGGGTTCCGGCAGATCCGCCGGCGGCAGGGGGCGCCAGCGGTTCCCCGCGACCGGCGCGGCAGGGCCCTGCTCCCGTGGCTGTCGCTGCGGCCGTTGCGGACGCCGCTCCACCGTTGCGTCACCTGCGGCGGGACGGGGGGACCCCCTGGACGTGACGGCCGGGCGCGCGGCGGACGGGGGCGCGCACAACGAAAGCTCCGGCGGCAGGTCGGCGGGGGCGGCCAGATACCGCAGCCCGCGCCCGTGCCAGAGCGCGGCGGCGAAACTCAGATCCGCAAAAGCCATGAACAGAGATCCCAGGCGATGTCCGCCTTGTTCCTGATGTTCCAGATCTCCCCGTGGCCCGTCCTGTCCACCACGGCCATGGAGGCTCCGGCGGCGCCGAAGGCGCCGTTGCCGCCATTGACGGGGTTGGCCGCCACCACATCCGCGCCCTTGTGTTCAAGCTTGAGACGCGCCAGCGGCAGCAGGCTCTCCATATCCGGCACGATCTCCGCCGCGAAGCCGAGCACCCGCTGGCCGGGACGGCGCGATGCCGCAAGGCTTTTCAGGATATCGGGATTGGGCGTGAAGGCGATAGTGAGACCGCCGGGCGCGCCGGACTTCTTGTACTTGCCGCGGCCCCCGTCCGCCGGGCGTTCTGGCGCGAAATCGGCCACAGCCGCGCTGAAGAAGCCCATGTCCATGCCGGGCCAGACATCGGCTGCCGCGCTGAACATCTCCGCCGCGCTTGTCACGTCCCTGCGCGTGACGCCCGCCGGGAGTTCGCAACGCACGCCGGGACCGCAGATGGCCGTCACCGCGGCGCCGCGCAGCCACGCGCAGACGGCGAGCGCCGCGCCCATGCGGCCGCTGGAGGGGTTGGACCAGTAGCGCACGCCGTCCCACGGTTCGCGCGTGGGGCCAAGCGTCACCATGACGCGCAGGGAGGCCATGTCCTGGGGGGCCAGCGCGCGGAGGACGGCAAAAAAGATCTCCGGCAGCGCCGCCAGCCGCCCGCGCCCGCGATCACCGCAGGCGGCTTCTCCCGAATCCGGGCCCACCAGAACCACGCCGCGCTCGCGCAGGCGCCCGGCATTGGCCTGGGTGGCCGCATGGGCCCACATGCGCGGGTTCATGGCCGGCGCCACCACCAGCGGCCCGGAAAACGCCAGTGCCTGGGCCGAAAGCATATCCGATGCGGCGCCGGACGCCAGCCGGGAAAGCACATCCGCCGATGCCGGCGCGATCACCATGGCATCCGCGTTCTCCCCCGGCTCCAGATGGGCGAACACCTCCTGCCCCGGCTCGAACATATCCCCGTAGACCGGGTCGGCGCCCAGCGAGGCGAAGAGCAGCGGCGTCACGAACTGGCGCGCGCCTGCCGTGAGCGTGGCCGAGACTTCCATGTCCAGCCGCTTCCAGGCGCGCAGCAGTTCCACGGCCTTGTAACAGGCCACCGAACCGCTCACGCCGAGGTGGAGCCGCCGCGCGGAGAACTTGCCGCTTGCCGTGAAGGGCGTCGCATCCCACAGCGCGTTCACAGGGTCCGCTCCCTGACGCCACCCTGGGCGCCCCACTCCTCCACGGTTCCCGGCGCGGGGGCCGTTGACGTGGAGGAAGCCCCGGCGCCCGATTCCCCGCTGCCGTTCAGCGGGCCGTATTCCTCACCGGCCAGCTCCGCGCCGCCCCCGTTCAGGCCGGGATCGTCCGCCGGCATCTCAAGCGTTGCCCCGTCCGGCAGGCACCGGCCGAGCCAGATATCCAGAATGGTGAGCATGGCCTGGCTGCGATAGGTCAGGACGACCATTTCCCCGGCCTTTTCGTAGACCTGGAGCAGACGGTCCTCCTTGCGCAGGGAAAGACGCAACTGCCAGCCGTGGCTTTTGAGAGCCGTAAACAGTTCCATGGCCACAGTGCCCGCGTTCACCCTGCCGCGCAGGACTTCAAGCCCCTCCCGGCCGCCGTCGGCATTCAGGGTGCTGTAGCCGTGGGACGCATAACGCTGGAGGCCCGCGGGCAGCGGCACGTTGAGCAGGGCGCTGGTGCCGGTATCCACGCCGCCAGTCAGGGGATCATTGGAAAAGGGGCTGCTCACGCCCAGGGACGCGCAGCCCTGAAGCAGGGAGCCGGCGCCGAGGAGGAGGGCAAGAATGCTGATGACAAGCTGCCGAGGCATGGCTATACTCGTTTTTTTGACGTGTGACGCCGGATGCGCCCGCAACGGCGCCTGTTGCCGGCCCATCCGGACAGGGAAAAGGATCCCCGGTATGGTTTCCACCAGCGCGGCCACATCGCGCACGCACATGACGCGCCCGGCGCCGGAACAGATGCCAGAGCAGCCTAGCCTCTCCAGCATGGACTGGCAAGCCTCGCCGCGCGCGGCCGGCGCCGCGGACAGTCCGCCCGGCGCCGTGGTTCCGGACCCGGCGGACTTTCTTCTGGAAAGTTACGACTTTCCCCTCCCCGAAACGAGCATCGCCCAGTTCCCCCCCCAAGTGCGGGGCGCTTCGCGCCTGCTGGTCATGGAGCGTTGCGATCCACCCTCCGGCGCCCCGCTCAGGCACGCCATGTTCAGCGAACTTGCCCGCTGGCTGCCCGCCGGCGCGCTCATCGTGGCCAACAATTCGCGGGTACTGCCCGCGCGTCTGGCCGGGCGGCGGGAATCGACCGAAGGCAGGGTGGAATTCCTCCTGCTCACGCCCCTGCCGCTCCTGCTGGCCGGGGTTCCCACGGACAGCTCTCCGGCGGGCAGCTCTCCGGCGGACAGCTCCCCCGCCGCATCGCGCAAAACCGCCACCGCCGAGGGTCTGGTGCGTTGCGGCGGCAGACTGCGCGAGGGGGAACGCCTCTCCCTGAACGGCGGCATCGGGCTGACCATCCTGAACAAGGGGCCGTTCGGGCGGCATACCGTGCGCCTTGACTGGCAGGGCGACCTGGCCGCGGCCTTCATCCGGGCCGGTGAGATCCCCCTGCCGCCCTATATTCGCCGCCCGGCGGACCGGGATGACGCCGAACGCTACCAGACCATCTACGCGCGGGCCGACAAGACCGGCTCGGCCGCGGCGCCCACGGCCGGGCTCCATTTCACGCCGGAACTGCGCCGCGAACTGGCGGAGCAAGGCTTTTCGTGGCGTGAGGTCACGCTCTATGTGGGCTATGGCACCTTCAGCCCCGTGCGCTGTCACGATATTCGGGAGCACCATATCCATTCGGAATACATGGAAGTTTCTGAGGAAACCGCCCAGGCCGTGCGTCAGGCGAAAGCGGAAGGCCGGCCGGTGGTGGCCGTGGGCACCACCAGCGCGCGCGCTCTGGAGGGCGTGGCCGCGCAGTGCGGCGATGTGCGCCCGTTTGCCGGCTGGACGGATATTTTTCTCTATCCGGGGCGGCCGTTCCGCGTCATCGACGCCCTGGTGACCAATTTTCACCTGCCGGGATCCTCCCTGCTCATGCTCGTCTCCGCCTTTGCGGGCAGGAAGCGGATGCTGGCGGCCTATGCCGAGGCCGTGAGCCGCGGCTATCGTTTCTTTTCCTATGGCGATGCCATGCTCATTCGCTGAACCCGGAACCCGAACGCCCAGGAGCCCCACATGCGCCAGTCCACCGTTGTCATCAAATATGGCGGCCACGCCATGGAAAACCCCGAACTCAGCCAGGCGTTTGCGGAGGATCTTGCCCTGCTCGCGGCGCGGGGCATGCGCCTTGTGGTCGTCCACGGGGGCGGCCCGCAAATCAGCGCCCTGCTGGAGCGCCTGCGCATCGAAAGCCGTTTCGCGGACGGGCTGCGCATCACGGACGCGGCCGCCATGGAAGTGGTGGAAATGGTGCTGTGCGGTCAGGTGAACAAGGCCGTGGTCAGCGAACTGGCCAGCCGCGGCGTGGCGGCGGCGGGCATTTCCGGGCGCGATGGCGGCCTGTTGCGGGCGCGGCGGAAAAATCCCGCGCTCGGCCTTGTGGGCGAGATCGTCAGCGTGGACCCGGCGCTGCCCCGCTGCCTGCTGGACGCAGGCTTTGTGCCCGTGGTCGCGCCGGTGGCCTCCGGCCCCCGCCATGAAGCCCTGAACATCAATGCGGACACCGCGGCGGGCGCTCTGGCCGGCGCCCTGGATGCCGAGTATTTTGTCCTCATTTCCGATGTGCCCGGCGTGCTGGACGGTCAGGGCGAACTCATTCCCCGGCTGGATGCGGCGCAAATCGCGGCGCTGCGGCAGTCCGGCGTCATCAGCGGCGGCATGATCCCCAAGGTGGAGGCCTGCGCCGGCGCCCTTGCCGCCGGCTGCGGACGCGCTCTCATTCTGGACGGACGCGCGCCGTCCAGCCTGCGGCGCTTCCTCCTTGAGGATGCGCCGCTGGGGACGGTGGTGACGCCGTGATCACGGCTTCTCCGGCTGCCCGTGCCTGATCCACCACTCCTTCTCCACCCGGCCATACCACCAGCGGTTGGGGTCCGCGCGCAGCACCGCTTCGGCAAGCTCGCGCGCCTGGGGGGTCCGCAGGCGCCGGAGGGCACTGTCCAGCCATTCACGGGCAAACTCGTTGCCGCGGGAAAGTTCCGTCCGCAGATTGCAGATCAGGTCGAGCTGATCCGCATCGTGCGCGAGCCGCGCGGCGGCGCTTTGGGCGGCCTCCAGCTCGTCCCAGCCGCCGAGGATCTCGGCCTCAAGGCCGGTTCCGGCCGTGGCGTCCTCCAGCGCGGCCCGCGCCCGGCAGGTATCATAGCGGTGGTTCACATAATTGAAGTCGCCGGTGCGCGCCTCGTGCAGATCATGGAAAAGGCAGAGCATGACCACGCGGCACGGCTCTTCCCCGGCCATGCGCGCGAGGATGTAGCCCAGCACCGTTGTCCTGTAGGAGTGTTCGGCCACGTTTTCCCGGCCTGAACCGAGAAAGGCGTATCCGCTGCGCGGCGTGTGCCGGAGCATGCCCGCCTCGTTGCAGAGGTCCGCCAGACGTTCCAGCCTGTCCGGCGCAAGCGCCAGTCCGCGCGCATGCGCCGTTTCCGTGCTCTGGGCCATGATCCCTCCTGTGCCTGCCGAGATATTTTCCCCGGAAAAATGCTCTAAACGGAAACCGGCGCGCGCGCAAGCTGCCGCCGCGCACACTTCCGGGCATTGCGCCCTGGAGCGCCATGCGCTATATTCAGGGGGACTGCGGATGCAGGCCGGTCCAGCCGGCGCATCCGCGAGGAGGCGCAAGAGAGTGCGGCGTTTTTATCAGGAAAGCTGGCAGGGAATCCCGTTCACGGCATTCTCGCACATTTCGTTCTTCCATCTGGCGGACCCCAAATTCTACGCCACATTTTACGAGGAACTCTTCCGCCGTTATCAGGGCTGGAACGACCTGCCCGCCACCTGGCGCGCCAACAAGGCCAAGGACGCCCGCTGGCTTGCGGAACGCATCCGCCACATCGTCGCGCGCGAGCGGGAATCCGGCGCAATATCGCCGGACAGTCCGGCGCGCGTGCTCTCCATCGGCAGCGGCGTGGGCTATATGGAAAAGCTCCTGCTGGAGGAGCTGCCCGATGTCGAGCTTCACGTCAACGAGCCGAGCACCGTGGGCATGCGCTGGCTCAGGCGCCTCATCCCCGCCGAGCGCATCTATATCGGCCTGCCGCCCGCCTGCCTTCCCCCGGACGTGCGCTACGACGTCATCTACCTTTCCGCCGTGGATTACGGCATCCCCACGCGCGAACTTGTCCATGTGCTGGAGGAACTCCGTTCCCAGCTCGCGCCGGGGGGGGAACTCATCTGCCTTTCCGCCTCGCTGCTGGAGGAGGATTCGATCATCGGCAGCTTTGTCAATGCCATCAAGATCCTCATCCGCGCCGTTCTCCACTGCCTCGGCATCAGACGGCAACAGTTCTGGGGCTGGCGGCGTACCCGCCAGGAGTACCGCCGGCTCTTTGCCCAGGCGGGGTTCAGCGCCATTGAAGACGGCATCCTCGATGACGGCTTTGAAACCTACTGGATCCGCGGCCGCCAGTAACCGCCGCGACCGGCCCTCAGGAAACTCCGATACCGCATTGCAACCGTAGTATTGAACCGCGATGGAAGTTGACGCCCCCGCGTCGGTTGACGCCGCTCTTCAGGCCCCCCTCTCCGCCTCCGGCCTCAAGGATACCGCCCCCGGCAGCAAGGATGCCCCCTGCCATCTCGGACTTGACATAGGTTCCACCACGGTCAAGGCCGTCCTGCTCGACGCCGGCGACCGGGTCCTTTTCAGCCGGTACGCCCGTCACTTTTCGGATGTGCGCGGCTGCACGGCCGCGCTCCTGCGCGAGATGGCCGGCCTGGGCGTTGCGCGCCCCTGCCGGGCGGCCATTTCCGGTTCCGGCGGCATCTCGCTCGCCGGGGAGCTGGGCCTGCCCTTCATCCAGGAAGTGCTCGCCTGCAGCCTCGCCATCGGCAGAAAGATCCCGGACGCGGACGCGGTCATCGAGCTCGGCGGGGAGGACGCCAAGCTCATCTTCCTCACCGGCGGCGCCGAACAGCGGATGAATGAGACCTGCGCCGGGGGCACGGGCGCCTTCATCGACCAGATGGCGGCCTTCATTGGGACGGACGCGGGCGGTCTTGACCGGCTCGCCCTGCGCCATACGACCATCTATCCCATCGCCTCGCGCTGCGGCGTTTTCGCCAAAAGCGACATCCTGCCCCTGCTCAATGAGGGCTGCGCGCGCGAGGATATCGCCGCCTCCATCATGCAGGCGGTGGTCAGCCAGACCATTGGCGGCCTGGCGCGCGGCCGGCCCATCAGGGGCAAGGTGGTCTTTCTCGGTGGCCCGCTGTTCTTTCTTGCCTCGCTGCGGGAACGCTTCATGGCCCTGCTGCCGGACATGACGGAAGCGGTCTTTCCGGAGGACGGGCATTTCTTCGTGGCGCTCGGCGCGGCCTGGCATGCGCGGGACATGGCCCCGGCCACCTTTTCCTTTGCGCGCGCCCTGGAGCGCCTGGAGCACGGCGCCGCGCCGGACGGCTGCGGACGTCTGGCCGCCCTGTTTGCCACAGAGGAGGAGCGCAGCGCCTTTGCCGCCCGCCACGCCGGCCGCACCGTCATGGAACTGGAGCTGGAACAGGCTGAAGGCGACGCCTGGCTCGGCTTTGACTGCGGCTCCACCACCATCAAGGCCGCGCTCATCGACGCAAAAGGGCGGCTCCTCTACTCGTTTTATGAAGCCAACAAGGGCGACCCGCTCACGGCGGCGCTGGGCGTGCTGGCGGAGATCTACCGCCGCAAGCGCCCGGAGCTGACTATCCGCGCCGCAGCGGCCACAGGCTACGGCAGCGCCCTGCTGACCGCCGCCCTGCGCCTGGACGCCGACGAGGTGGAGACGGTCGCCCATTTCACGGCCGCGTCCTTTTTTGAACCGCAGGTTTCCTTCATCCTCGATATCGGCGGACAGGACATCAAGTGCATGCGCGTGCGCGATGGCGTCATCGACCGCATCAGCCTCAACGAGGCCTGTTCCGCGGGCTGCGGCTCCTTCATCGAAAACTTCGCGGAATCCCTGCGCATGCCGCTGCCGGAATTTGTGGCCGCGGCCCTGGCCGCCCCCTCGCCGGTGGACCTGGGCACACGCTGCACGGTCTTCATGAATTCCAAGGTCAAGCAGGCGCAAAAGGAAGGCGTGGCCGTGGGCGACATCGCCGCCGGGCTCTCCTGGGCCGTGGTGCGCAACGCCATCTTCAAGGTGATGAAGATCAGCCACACCGCGGAGCTCGGAGACTGTGTGGTGGCCCAGGGGGGCGCCTTCCGCAACGATGCCCTGCTCCGCGCCCTGGAGCTGGAACTGGGCGTCAGGGTCACGCGGCCGCCCATCGCGGGCATCATGGGCGCCTTTGGCGCGGCGCTCATCGCCAGAAAGCGCGGCCCGGCCAACGGCGAGCGCAGCGCGCTCATCGGGCCGGACGCGGTGGCCGCGTTCAGCGCCCGCACAGCCACCACGCGCTGCCGGCGCTGCTCCAACGCCTGCCTGCTCACGGTCACCACCTTTGGGGACGGGCGCCGCTTCATTTCCGGGAACCGCTGCGAGCGCGGCGCCGAACACGAGCCTCAGCGCCGGCCCAATCTCTATGCCTACAAGCAGCGGCGCCTTTTCGATCCCTATGTGCCGCTTGCGCCGGAACAGGCGCCACGGGGGCGCATCGGCATCCCGCGCGCCCTGAACATCTTCGAGAACTATCCGCTCTGGTTCACCCTGTTTACCAGGCTGGGCTTTCGCGTGGAGCTTTCCGCCCCCTCCTCCAAGGAACTTTTCTACCGGGGGCATGACACCATCCCCTCGCAGACGGTCTGCTATCCCGCCAAACTTTCGCACGGGCATGTGCGCGACCTTGTGGACCGGGGGCTCAAGACCATCTTCTTCCCCTGCGTCCAGCGGGAACAAAAAGGCGCCGGTTTCGGGGGCGCGGGCTACAACTGCCCCGTGGTCATCGGCTATCCCGAACTGCTTGCGCGGAATATGGGCATTCTCGAAGAGGCGGGCGTGACCCTCATCCATGCCTTCCTGCCACTGGAGCGCGGGCTGCTGGGGCGCCGCCTGCGCAGGATACCCTTCTTCGCCGACATTCCGGCCGCCGAGATGGAGGCCGCCGTCCAGGCGGGTTTTGATGAAATGGACGCCTTTCGCCGCGACATCCGGGCCGCCGGCGAAAGCGCCCTGGCCGAGCTTGCCGAAAGCGGAGAAATGGGGCTTGTCCTTGCGGGGCATCCCTATCACACGGACCCGGAGATCCACCACGGGGTGGCCGAACTTGTCACTTCCTGCGGCCTCGCCGTGCTCACCGAGGATTCCGTGGCCCATCTCATGCCCGATCCCGGCCCCCTGCGCGTGGTGGACCAGTGGGCCTATCATTCCCGGCTCTACCGCGCGGGCGCCCTGGCAACGGCGGTGGACAATCTCGCCGTGCTCCAGCTGCTGTCGTTCGGCTGCGGGCTGGACGCCGTGACCTCGGACCAGCTGGAGGAAATCGTCCGCAAGGGCGGCCGCCTCTATGCCCAGATCAAGGTGGACGAGGGGGCCAATCTCGGCCCCGCGCGCATCCGCATCCGGTCGCTCCTTGCGGCCATGCGCGAGCAGCGGGAACAACGGGCGCAACAGCGGCAGCGGGAACAGCGGGAAGCGCGGGAAGCGGACGCCACGGCAAAGGCGGCGCCACAGGTCCGGCGCGAGGGGCAGCCAAAGGCCCCGGCCGAAACCGGCGCGCAACGCCCCGCCTGCTGGAGAGGCGCAAGCCTTCCCCCCGATCCCGGCGATACCGCCCCGGTCTTCACGCGGGACATGCGCCACACCCACACCCTGCTGGTGCCGCAGATGTCGCCCATGCACTTCCAGTTCGTGAGCGAGATCTTCG
>CAZNXQ010000024.1:0-22374 GCA_964576895.1 uncultured Desulfovibrio sp. | reverse complement strand
GCGGAATTGCCACACGATATGCCAAAAATACTGCTTCATTCCTGGCGGCAGTCCAGATCAGGTGTATTGTCATTTGGGCTAAAATTAAATGACGACACTATCTAAGAACCCATTCAAAACGGCAATAACGAGATTGGATTGGTGTTATGGACGATATACTGCATTTGTCCATCTCGATTTTTCAATGATTTTGTTAAGAAGAGGTATAAAAGCTGCTCATTAATCATGAAATGAGTTTTAATCAGACAAGCAAAAATCTCAAAAGGGAGAAAACTGTCAGATCAACTCTGAACTACTGCACATGAAAAACAATGAAATGGTCTGAAGTCACAATCACTACGCCACAAGGCCCCAGAGCCGCCATCGCACCGTTTGTCATCTCGGCAAGCCGGGCGACGGACATTCCGGCCTTTCACGCAAAATGGTTCATGAACCGTCTGCGGGCCGGGTATTGTTTGTGGGAAAATGCCTTTAACGCGCATCAGCGCTGCCATGTTTCCTTTGGAAAGTGCAAGGTCTTTGTTTTTTGGAGCAAAAATCCGCAAGCGCTCATACCATATCTTTCTGAGCTGGAAGATCGCGGGTATCAGTATTATTTTCACTACACTCTCAATGATTATGAACAGGAAGGACTGGAGCCACGCATTCCAGAATTGGCGCAGCGCATTGCAACGTTTCATAAATTGTCTGCGCGCATTGGCAAGCATCGCGTCATCTGGCGTTTCGATCCTCTCATCATGGGGAATACGCTGACGGTTGAAAGTGTTCTGGAGCGCATACAACGCCTTGCGGAGCGGCTTGCTCCCTACACGGAAAAGCTCGTCTTCAGCTTTCTGGATATGTATAAAAAAACAGAAACGAATCTCAAGCGGTTTGATCCGCTTTTGCACAGCCCGGATGCAGGGGAAGCTCTGCGCCTTGCCGAAGGGATAGTGAACATCAACAAACGTCTGGTCACGCCTCTGAGGCTCTCTACCTGCGCGGAGAAGCTTGATTTGTCTTCTCTTGGCATTGAGCATAATGCCTGTGTTGACCCCGCTCTTCTCCTTCGTCTGTGTCCCGCAAGCCAGGAGCTGCGAAGTATCTGTGAAAAACGCATTCCCTCTCGGCAGGGGAGCCTGCTTCCACCTGCCGGATCATGTGGCAGTGGCGCCATCAAAGACCACGGACAGCGTTCCGCCTGCGGATGCGCTCCCAGCAAGGATATCGGACGCTATAATACATGTATGCACCTTTGCGCGTATTGTTATGCCAATCGTTCAAAAGCAGATGTAATCAAGGGAATCAACGCTACAGACAGCAATGGCGAACGTCTTTAGAACTCATTTCATAATTCAGCCCAGGGGCTGAATTATAAAGGCTATTCGCCAAAAAATGTGATTTTTTGCTCATTCACGGCGCTTTTTGCGCCGCGCCAGACTCTCGTCTGGCGTTAGAAGTCATTTCATACGAATCATGAAATGACTTCTAATCTGTTTGGGGCCAGAACGGGAAAATGCCGATATTCGGCAGTCTGCCGGCCCTGCGGTGCAGTTCCTCGCAAGATTCAGCCCGGCGCACTTCCAGGAGTACACCGGGCAGGGGAAGGGCGGACGGAAGTGTCGCACCACTGTGCGCAAGCCGTGAATTCCAGAGCGTTTTCGCAATGAAATTGCGAACGCTCTGGCGGATGCGGGAGCAGACGCACGCGCCGGAATGGAGGCGGCAAAACCTGAGGAACATATCTGTGTTCCAGATATGTTCCTCAGCAAAATGCTCTAGGAGGGCTGCCTGCCTTCAAGGTGCATGCGCAGGATGCTTACCGGATGAAGGGCGGTTTTGCCGCTGCCGTGGCGTATCTGGACACGGCATGTGCCGCATTCGCTGGCAGCAAAGGCCGCGCCGCTTTCGCGCACCGCGTGGAAAAGCTCGGCGCCGATTTCCTGGGCGATGTCGTATTTTTCCTTCTTGAAGCCATAACTGCCGGAAATGCCGCAACAGCCCGCGTCCGCATTGAGGGCCGTCACGCCCCTGAGGTGCCGGAGCAACCGCAGACCGGGCAGCCCGTTGCCCTGGGCGCGGAGATGGCATGGGGCGTGATAGATGATGCGCAGATCCCCGGCCGCCGCAGGCGCCGCATCCAAGGGGAGTTCATCGCGTTCCACACATGCAAGAAGAAAGTCCTGCGCGTCCTCCAGCACACCCATCCCGTATTTTTCCACCAGGTCGGGGAAAAATTCGGGCAGATCCGCGCGGAACATGAGGGCGCAGCTTGGGCAGCCCGTAACCACGGGAATGCCCTGGTCCCGCCAGCGCGCCAGTTCTGCCAGGTTGCGCCTGGCCTGGCGTCGGCTGTCCTTCCAGAATCCGTTGGCAATCATGGGCAGTCCGCAACAGCCGAACTTTTCTGGCGTGATGACTTCATAGCCCGCGCGGTTGAAGGCCCAGACCATGTCGAGGCCGGTTTGCGGATCATAGACATCAACATAGCAGCCAGGGAAAAAGACCACTTTGCGGGGCAGGGAGGGTTGCTCCAGCTTGCGCGCCAACTGGCGGAATGTTTTGGGAGCAAATGGCGGCAGCGGAGCGCGGCGGTCGATGCCGAGCAGGTCGAGCGCCTTGCGCGTCAACGGATTGAGCATGCCGAAGTTTTTGAGGCCCGCAGGGATGAGCTGCAGCAGTTTTGCCTGGAGCTCGCCATGGGCAAGCACCCAGTCGCGAAGGCTGGCACCGTGTTTTTTGCAATGTTCCGCGCGGGCGAGCATGTTGATGCTGGAGACGGGCACCCCCTGCGGGCAGGTGATATCGCAATTCTTGCAGTTGGCGCAGTAGGTCAGGGATTCGTCTTCCGCAAGACCAAGCAGGCGAAAACGCTCATAGGCGGGGCCGATCATCCGGGGGCCGAGAAATTTGGGCGTGACCCTGGCCACCGGGCAATGCACCACGCAGGTGGTGCAGGCGATGCACTTGTCGGGACTGATGCGAACGCTCATTGCTTCCCTCCAGTGGCGGCTTCCCCGGCGCAATGGGACGCGCCCGCAAGTTCCGCGGCAGCAAGACCGGCATGCCAGCCCGTTGCCAGCGCCACGCCGTAGCCGCTTTTCTCCACGGCGGGATCATGGCCGCCGAGCGTGCGACCGGCAAAGAAGACATTTTCCAGCGCCAGCGCGCCGTTGCCGTCCAGCGGGCGCAGGTTGCCATCCACACTCACGCCGAGGCTTGCGACGGCGTGACTGCCGAAAATTTCCGGTGCCGTCCAGGCGCCCACATCTTCGGGAAGCGAAAGCTCCAGCCCGAAGATCCGTTCGCGGGCACTGCCGGGCGCCAGTGTGATGCCTCCGGCAAGAATACCGCCCGTGGCGCACACATAGGCCGTGGCCCTGGCGGTGGAATTTCGTCCCGTGCTGGAGATGTCAAGGGAAAGGCAACGCCCTTCCGCCACCTGGGCGTCGATGACGTTGGCATTTTCCACCATCTCGACACCGAGCGCGGCAAGTTCCCGCAAGAGCGCGTCCCGCAGACGCAGGCCGCCGACTCCCGGCGGAATGGAAGGCATTTCAACCACCGGGCAGCCCAGGGCGGCGCTGAGGTCGCGCGTCAGGCTGGCCGCCGCATGGCAGCCACAAATGGGCGGCAACAGAACAAGATCGCAACCCGCGGCCCGTTCCTTCAGTGCATCTGTCAGCCAGTCGCGACCGCCGGGCCGTTCCGCAGCTCTGGCGAGATCCAGGGCGTTCAGGGCGCGGTGGGCGTTTTCAAACGGAGTCGGAATGATGCAGGGAGTGAAGTTTTTGTCCGCCCAGTCGGGATAGCGGCGCAACTGGTCAATGACCAGCGCGGGTCGGCAATCGCGGAAGCCGCGAACGCTTGCCACCAGGACATGCCGCGCGTTGGCGAGTGCCTCCGGATCGACGGTGTCCGGCACAAGATAGGTGGGCCTGAGGGTGCCCATAATGGTAGGGATCCGTGTGTTGCGCGGTCTCCCGTCGCATTTTGCCGCATGCAGTCCAAGGCCGTGGCGGGCCGCTGTTTCCACCAGCGCGTCCAGTGCGGCATGGACCCTGTCGGCACCAAGCAGGGAATAGGGGTGTGCGGCGGACAGGGTTGCCATGGCGGCCCACGGGTCGTCCACGCACGCGCCGTCCGGCGCATAGCCAAGCAGGTCCACGCAACCGCTTCCGATGGCCAGGCAGCCCATTCCCTCGCTGATGATGCGTACTTCGCATCCCTTGCGGGCGGCGGCCAGCGCGGCCATGAGGCCAGCCAGACCGGAGCCCACCACGATAACGTCAGTTGTTCTGCTCATGCATGGCTCCGTCCAGATTGAGGATTCCGGCGTACACGGCACGGCTGAATTCCATTTCGCGGGCCTGCTGCCCCCATATGGCGGGCCGGAGGCCCTTCCAGCGTTCCTGGAGGAAGCGGCACAGACTGTCCACCGGCGCGAATTCAAGCCGGATGCCGTGCTCGACGAGCGAGGCGACGGAGCGCAGGGAACAGAAGGTCCCCTGGCAGGTACCCATGCCCAGCCGCGTGCGCAGGCGAATGTCCGTAAGGGAATGCGTGGCCGGATCGCGCGCCACGCACTCCACCTCGGCCAGGGATACCATTTCGCATTCGCAGAGCAGGGGATTGCCGCCGCCGAAGTCGGTGATATGCGTGTCTTTGGAGGCCTGGGCCGCCAGCGCCGCCACTTCCGCCTGCTGCAGGGTCGCCGGGAGGTCGTCCCCAAGCCTGTCGGCCATGAGATTGAGGGCGCGCACAGGGAAGAACCTGGCCGCGCGTTCCAGCAGGGCGGGATCGACCGGGGCGACCATGGGTTCTTCAGCCGTCCGGCAGGGGGTGGTGACAGTGAGGCGGCGGCAGACATCGTCGGTGACGCGCTCCGCCATGAGCCGGTAGGTGGTGAGCTTGCCGCCGAAGACGGAAACCATGCCGTCAAGGCCGTCCGCCGCATGGTCCACGACATGGAAATTCCGGCTCGCCTTGCGCCCGGAAGCTCCCCCCGGCGTATACAGCGGGCGGGTTCCCGCGAAGGCGCGCAGGATGCGGTAATCCCGCACATGCGGGAAGAGCGGTTCGCCAAGTTCAAGCAGGCGCACGACTTCAGGATAGGTCGGTGTGGTATCGTCCGGGCGATCCGTGGGCATGGAGGTGGTGCCGAGAATGGTCACCGACCCGTGCGGCACGAAAATGTCGCCATCGGAGCTTGCGTGGAGACGATTGACCACGCGCGAGGTGAAGCGGTGGTTGAACACCACAAGCGTGCCGCGGTCCGGCGTGATGGCGGCTTCAAGACCGGCCAGCGCCGCCACCTGGCCCGACCAGGAACCTGCGGCGTTGACCACTATCCGGCAGGCGATGTCCACGGTTTCGCCCGTCATGAGGTTGCGCGCCGTGACGCCACAAACCGTGCCGTTCTGCTGCCGGATGGCGACAACTTCATGGTAGGTGAGCGCGCGTCCGCCATAGCGCTCGGCGGACATGCGATTATGGAGCACCAGGCGAAAACCGTCCACGCAGGAATCGGGAACGCGAAAAACACGTTGCGCGTCGGGCGTCAGATTCGGTTCCAGGCGCCGGGCTTCGGCAGGGCTGATCTCCTCCGTCTTGATGCCGGCGGCGGCACAGCCCTTGAGCCATGGCTCCACAAAGTCGGGGTCATCTGTGGGGGTGAGAACAAAAAGGCCCTCGGTGACCTCCACGCACTGTTTCCCGACGCGCCGGAGGATCATGTTTTCCTCAATGCATTCGCGGGCCGATTCCGGATCATTGACGGCATAACGGCCGCCGCTGTGGAGAAGGCCGTGAAAGCGGGAGCTGGTGCCGTGGGCCAGACCACCCTGTTCCAGCAGAATGGCGGGGACGCCGCGCATGCTCAGGTCGCGCAACGTGCCCATGCCGGTAGCGCCGCCGCCGATGACGACAACCGTAGTCTCCAGCATGGAGCCTCCTGTGTGGTTTCACAAATGCACAGCCTGCCGTCCACCCTGCAGGCAAACAGCAGCCACATTCTCATTGTCCATTATCTTTTAAAAATTTTTGCGGGTTTTGTCGGCATTCGTCAAGGCCTTTTCGCGACGGGGAGCGTCATGGGACGGGCGTTGCCGGCGGCATTTTCCGGCATGTGTGCGGTTTTTTCGGGAATCCGCGGCCAGGGAGTCTTCCGGGCGTCTGGCCGCGTTGCGGCAGCCGGCGTGGTGCGGCATGGCGGACAGAGCGGGCCCACGTTGCCGGCGCTTGCTTCGGGGACGGCTTTTTTTTAAATTCCGGCATGGCAAAATCACGAGAAGTCTACCGCTGCACACAGTGTGGCGCGCAAAGTCCGCACTGGCGGGGCCAGTGTCCCGGCTGTCAGGCATGGAACACGCTTGTGGCCGAGGCGCGGCCCGCTCCCTCCAGGGTTGGGGGCGCCGTTCACGGGAGCACGGGGGAGCATGCGCGCCCCAGGATTCTCCGCGACGTGGCCGATGGCGACCATCAGCCCTTCCCCAGCGGACTCGACGCCCTGGACAGGGTGCTCGGCAGGGGACTGATGCCGGGCGCGTCCCTTCTGGTGGGCGGCGAACCCGGCATCGGCAAATCCACCTTGCTGCTTCAGGTGGCGGCTTCGGTGGCCGCGCAGGGGCGGCCCGTCCTCTACGCCAGCGGTGAGGAGTCCCTGCCGCAGATCAAGGCGCGGGGAGAGCGTCTTGGCCTTCTGGACCCCCGGCTCCTGGCCATGGCCACCTCGCGGGTGGAGGATATTGTGGCCGCGCTGGAAACCGCGCCCGCGGGAGAAAGACCCTGCCTTGCCGTGGTGGATTCCGTCCAGACCCTGACCAGCCTGGAGGCCGAAGGCCTGCCCGGCAATGTGGGCCAGGTGCGCGCCGTTGCCACCACCTTGCAGGAAGTCTGCCGCCGCCTGGGTGTGGCGCTTATCCTTGTGGGGCATGTGACCAAGGATGGTGTGCTCGCCGGGCCGCGGCTGCTTGAGCATATGGTGGATACCGTCATCTCCCTGGAGGGTGACCGGCGGCAGATGTTCCGGCTTTTGCGCGTCTTCAAGAACCGCTTCGGCCCCAATGAGGAGCTGCTGGTTTTTCGCATGGGCGAACGGGGCATGGAACTTGTGGACGATCCTTCCACTTTTTTTCTGGGCGCGCGCGACCCCGCGCTTTCCGGCACGGCGGTGGTCATGGCCGTGGACGGGCAGCGTCCGCTGGCCGTGGAGGTACAGGCGCTTGTGGCCCGGACGTTTCTCAGCATTCCGCGCCGCGCCGCGCTTGGCTTTGACGCCAATCGCCTGCATCTTCTGCTGGCCGTGCTGGAAAAACGGCTCAAGCTCAATTTCGGCCAGGTGGACATTTACGCCAAGGTGGGCGGGGGCATGCGCCTGCAGGAGCCGGGGCTGGATCTTGCGCTCGTGGCGGCGGTCCTTTCCTCGTACTATGATGTTCCGCTGCCTGAGCGGAGCATTTTCTGGGGCGAGGTGGATCTCAACGGCCAGGTGCGGCCAGTGGCGGCGCAGGGCATCCGTCTCGGCCAGGCGCAGCGCCTCGGCTTTGCCCCCATCGTGCGGCCCGCGCTGGCGGCTCCTCATGGCAGGGAGGAAAAAAACGGCGGCGATGTCCCCGGCTGCGTCCGCACCATCGCCGAACTGCAACGGCGGCTTTTCAATCGTTCCTGAAGCGCAAAAAGGGAAGAGCATGGCGCTGGAAATTGAACGCAAGTATCTTGGTGTGGATTTCGGCCTCCTGCGCCGTGCGCTTGCCGGGGCGGGCGCGGAAGATCTGGGCGCGCACTTCGAGTCCAACGTCATTTTTGACACGCCGGACCTCGCGATCCATGCGTCCGGGCGTCTGCTTCGGGTACGCAGCCAGGAATGGCGCGATCGCACCCGCCATGTGCTGACCCTGAAGCTGCCGGTGCCCGATGCCGCAGAGGGGGCATTCAAGGTGCGTGAAGAGCGGGAGCTTGCCGTGGAAAGCGCTGCCGCCATGGGCGCCGTGCTGGAAGGCCTGGGGTACAGGGAGATCGCCCGCTACGAGAAGGTGCGCGCCGTCTGGCGGTTGGCGGCATTTCGGCCGGGCGGGAGCGGAATACTGGTGGAGCTTGATGAGCTTCCCTTTGCCCAGGTGGTGGAGCTGGAAGGGGATGCCGGGGCGCTTGATGCCGCCGCCCGCCTTCTGGGCCTTGACAAGTACGAGATAAGCACCAAAAGTTATCATGCGCTCCATCAGGAGTGGCGTCGCTCCCAGGGCTTGCCGTTCGGACGTTCCTTTGTGTTCGGCACTGACGAGCGGCGCCGTCTGCGGGAGCTCCTCGGACTGCCGGGCAAAGCGGCCCAGGACGTATGTTTTTGAAATCCTAGCGGGCGTTCAGGAGAGATCGCGCATGCCGTCATACGCATCAGCCGGGGTGGACAGTGAGCAGCTCACGCGGGTTGAGGAACAGGTGCGGGAACCAGCGCGCTACCGCGTCCTGTTGCACAACGACAATTATACGAGCATGGAATTTGTGGTAGCCATTTTGCGGAGCATTTTCCGCAAAACGCTTGAAGATGCCACGGCCATCATGCTTGATGTCCATCAGCATGGCATTGGCCAGTGTGGTGTCTATACCAGGGAAGTTGCGGAAACAAAGGTGGGGCAGGTGCATCAGGCAGCCCGTCAGGCCGGTTTCCCCCTCAAGTGCAGTCTCGAAAGGATATGACCTCCCCGTGAAAGGGATCGTGGGGCCATGGCGCCCCATTGTGGAGTAGCTATGCTGAGCAAGAGCGTGCAGGATGTCTTGCGGGACGCCGTCATGGAAGTGCAGCGCCGCGGCCATGATATGCTGACGGTGGAGCATCTTCTTTTTTCGCTGACCAAGAGCATCAAGGGCAGGACCATCCTTGAGGGCAGCGGCGCGGGCGTCGGCCTGCTGCGGGAGCAGCTGGAGGGTTTTTTCCGCGCTGAACTTGGATCCGCCCCCCAGACCGGTGAATATAAGATCGCCCAGACGGAGGGCGTTCAGCGCGTGCTTGAGCGCGCGCTTGGGCAAGTTCGTTCTTCGGGGCGCGCTGCCGTGGAAATGGGGGATCTGCTCATTGCCATCATGGACGAGGAAGAGAGCTATGCCCGCTATTTTCTTCGCAAACAGGGCGTGGAGCGTCTGGATGTGCTCACCTTCATTTCTCACGGCATGGAGCCGGAAGGGACGGAGCGCCCCCAGGAGGACAGCGACAAGGCGGCAGGCAAGGACCCTCTCGCGGAATTTACCGTGGAGCTGACCGCCAAAGCCAGGGAAGGCAAGATCGACCCTCTGGTGGGGCGTTCGCAGGAACTGGACCGGGCCATTGAGATCCTGTGCCGGCGCCGCAAGAACAATCCCCTCTTTGTGGGCGATGCCGGTGTCGGCAAAACCGCCATGGCTGAAGGCCTGGCCCTGCGCATTGCGGAAGGGCGGGTGCCGGAACTGTTTGCCGGGACGCGGATTTTTGCGCTCAATATGGGCCTGCTGGTGGCGGGCACACGCTATCGGGGCGATTTTGAAGCCCGAATCAAGGCCATTGTGGAAGCCTTCAAAACCATGCCCAACGCCATTCTTTTCATTGATGAGATCCACACCCTGGTGGGCGCGGGCGAGACCTCCGGCGGTTCGCTGGACGCGGCAAACATGCTCAAACCCGCCCTGGCCAATGGGGAGGTCCGCTGTATCGGTTCCACCACCCACGAGGAGTATCGCAAGCATTTCGAGAAAGACCGCGCCCTGGCGCGCCGTTTTCAGCGCATTGACCTGCGCGAGCCCAGCGTGGAGGAATGCTTCGCCATCCTGCAGGGGCTGGAGGGGAAGTATGCGGAACACCACGGTGTCCGCTATACGCCCTCGGTGCTTCGGGCCATGGCGGATCTTTCGGCGCGGCATGTGCGTGACCGGCTGCTGCCGGACAAGGCCATTGACGTCATGGACGAATGTGGCGCCGCCGTGCGTCTCAGGCGGGAGGCCGGGGAGGGCGACGCTTCCGTGCGTCCCTGCGTGACCCTTGCCGATGTCGAGCGCATTGTGGCCCGTATGGCCGGCGTGCCTCCGCGGACGGTATCCGGCAGCGAGCGCGGACGCCTCGCCCATCTTGAACGCGATCTCAAGCGGCGTGTCTTTGGGCAGGACGAGGCCATTGAGCTGACCGTGCGCGCCATCCTGCGCGCAAGAGCGGGGCTCAGCGAGGAGCGGCGCCCCGCCGGTTCCTTCCTCTTCTACGGGCCCACCGGCGTGGGCAAGACCGAAGTCGCCCGCAGCCTTGCCGAAATTCTTGGCGTGGAGTTTCTGCGTTTCGACATGAGCGAATACATGGAGAAGCATTCGGTTTCCCGGCTTATCGGTTCGCCTCCCGGCTATGTGGGCTATGACGAGGGGGGCCAGCTCACGGAAGCCGTGCGGAAGGCGCCGTATTCCGTCATCCTTCTGGATGAGGTGGAAAAGGCGCATCCCGACATCTTTAATGTGTTGCTTCAGGTAATGGATTACGGGACGCTCACGGACAATTCCGGCCGCAAGACGGACTTTTCCAACGCCATCCTCATCATGACCTCCAATGCGGGGGCCTTTGAAATGTCCGGCGCCACCATCGGCTTTGGCAAAGCCGCGCCCGACGATGCGGCCCGCAAGGGCCTCAAGGCCGTGGAGCGGCTGTTCGCCCCCGAATTCCGCAATCGTCTTGATGCCATGGTGCCGTTCCGCAGCCTGAGCGAACCCATGATGCTCCGCATTGTGGACAAGTTCCTGGCGGAGATCCGCGCCACGCTTGCCGGGCGCAAGGTGGAACTGCGTGTTTCCGAGGCGGCGCGCCGCTGGCTGGCGCGTCGCGGCTTTGATCCCGCCATGGGGGCCCGCCCCCTGCGGCGTCTTTTGCGCAGTGAACTGGAGGACAAACTGGCGACAGAGCTGCTTTTCGGCTTTTTGAAAAAGGGCGGCGAGGTGCGGCTCGGCGTAAAGGAGGATGCGTTGAGCATTGCCCCCGTCGCGCATGCCGGCGGACGGCATGCGCGGTCGCGTGAAGTGCCGTCCCCGACGGCATAGCCTTCCGGATGCGCATGGACGCGGCGTTTTCCCGCTTGGCCGCGCTCTTTCCCGCTCCTGAGACCGGTCCCGGAGATGCTCCCCTCTGCATGGGGGGAGACTTGGGGCCGGTTCGGCTGCTGGCGGCCTACAGCCGGGGGATTTTTCCCTGGTACGGACCCGGCTTGCCCGTGCTCTGGTGGTCACCGGACCCGCGCTGCGTGCTTCCTCTGGATCGTTTTCATCTGCCGCGCAGAAGCGCGCGCAGGCTGCGGGCGTCTTCGTTCGCGCTGACGCTGGACGCGGCATTCGGCAAGGTCATTCGCGCCTGCGCCGCCCCCAGGTCGTGTTCCGGAGCAGGATCGCAGGGGACCTGGATCACGGAGGGGATGATAGCCGCCTACGAACGGCTGCATGCGCTGGGCTACGCGCATTCGGTGGAAACGTGGCGCGGGGGCGCCCTCGTGGGAGGGCTTTACGGTGTCGCCCTGGGCCGCGCGTTTTTCGGCGAATCCATGTTTCATGCGGAACCGGAAGCCTCGCGGGCCGCACTGGCCGGCCTGGTGGGACTTCTCAGGCATCGCGGCCTCTGGCTGCTCGACTGCCAGCAGGCCACGCCGCACATGGAGCGCATGGGCGCGCACCTGGTGGCGCGGAGCGAGTTTCTGCGCCTGCTCGCGTCCGCTCTTGAGCGTTCTCCTGAGGCCTCACCCAGGGGGGACGGGGCGTCTCTGCCCTGTCCATGGGCACCCTGGCGGGAGGATTATGTGTTTTGCGGTGCCTGTGGCGATGCCTCCGCCGGAGCGTGGGCCGAAAGATCGTAAAAGGCGCGCGCGGCAAAGGGCAGGGAGTAGCCCGGCGCGGCGTCAAAGCGGATGAAGCCTGTCTGGCCGCCTTCGGGGATCTCGCCAAGGGGGCCGACGCCCAGGGGCACGGGCAGTTCCAGCGGACAGATGACGAGTTTTTCGATCCTGTCCGCGTAGCGGCGTTCGAGCCAGGCGGCAAGCGCCTCGCTTTCCTCGGCGGTGAAGGCCTCAAGAAGACAGCGCAGGGCGCGGTCTTCCGTGGCCCCTTCAAGGAGCGCCGCGGGCATGGCGGGATCAGGCGGCGCCACAAGGCCTTTGCCGCGCAGGGCGGCCAGCTCTTCTTCCGTGGCGCCATGCCGGATGATGTGGGTCTCCACATGGCGCTGCCCGCGAAACGCCTTGAGTGTGGCGCCGAGAACATAGACCCTGTCACACTGCGATGGCGTTGGCGCGTCAAGCCGCAAAATTTCCATAGCGTCCCCGTCGGTTGCGGCCTTGCGGCCGGAATTCTGGATGGTTGGGCACAGCCGGAGGGCTGATATGCACCTCAATGATGGTAATCTAAAGATTCCGGTTTTGGAAGCGGGGCCTGCGGCGCCGTTCAGCCTGCAGACCAGCTATACCCCCATGGGCGACCAGCCTCAGGCCATTGACGGGCTTGTCGCCAATATCCGCGCCGGTGTGCCGGCCCAGGTGCTGCTCGGCGTCACCGGTTCCGGCAAGACCTTCAGCATGGCCAATGTCATCGCCGCATGCCGGCGCCCCGCGCTGGTACTGGCGCCCAACAAGACGCTGGCCGCCCAGCTGTACAACGAATTCCGCGAGCTTTTCCCGCACAATGCCGTGGAGTATTTCGTCAGCTATTACGACTACTACCAGCCGGAAGCCTATGTGCCCGCCTCGGATACCTATATTGAGAAGGATTCGTCCATCAACGACAATATCGACAAGCTGCGCCATGCGGCCACGCACGCCCTGCTGACCCGGCGCGACGTCATCATCGTGGCGTCGGTCTCGTGCATCTACGGCCTGGGTTCGCCGGAATACTACGCCAGGATGGTCATTCCCGTGGAGGCGGGCCAGCATTTTCCCATGGATGACCTCATCAGCCGGCTGGTGGAGGTGCATTACGAGCGCAATGACTACGACTTTCACCGCGGCACGTTCCGCGTGCGCGGCGATGCGCTGGAGATCATTCCCGCCTACCATCATGAACGGGCGTTGCGGCTGGAATATTTTGGTGACGAGATCGATGCCCTGCGCGAGATCGACCCCCTCACCGGCGAAACACTGGCGGAAGTGGGCAAGACCGTGCTCTATCCGGCAAGCCATTTTGTTTCCGCGCAGGACAATCTCCACCGCGCGGCCAACGACATCCGCACGGAACTGGCCGATCGCCTGAGCTGGTTCAAGGCGCACGGCAAGCTTCTGGAGGCGCAGCGGCTGGAACAGCGCACCCAGCTTGACCTGGAAATGCTGGAGGAACTGGGGTACTGCAACGGCATTGAAAACTACACGCGCCACCTTGACGGGCGCAAACCGGGCGAGCCCCCTTCCTGCCTGCTCAATTATTTCCCCCGCGATTTTCTCCTGTTTGTGGACGAATCGCACATCACCATCCCGCAGGTGGGCGGCATGTTCAAGGGCGACCGCTCGCGCAAGCAGACCCTTGTGGACTACGGCTTTCGTCTGCCCTCGGCGCTGGACAACAGGCCCCTGCGCTTTGAAGAGTTCACCGGCCTGCTGAATCAGGTGGTCTATGTTTCGGCCACGCCGGGCCGCTACGAGCTGGATCAGGCCCAGGGCATCGTGGCCGAGCAGATCATCCGGCCCACCGGCCTGGTGGATCCCGAAGTGGAGGTGCGCCCGGTCAAGGGGCAGATGGAGGATCTTCTTGCCGAATGCCGTGCCAGGGTTTCGGCGGGGGAACGTGTGCTCGTCACCACCCTCACCAAGCGCATGGCCGAGGATCTCACCGAATACTGCTGCAATATGGGGGTGCGCGCCCGCTATCTGCATTCGGACATTGACACGCTTGAGCGCCTGCAGATCATCCGGGCGTTGCGCCTCGGAGAATTCGACGTGCTTGTGGGGATCAATCTGCTGCGCGAGGGGCTGGATATTCCGGAAGTTTCGCTTGTGTGCATCCTGGATGCGGACAAGGAGGGCTTTCTCCGTTCCACGGGCTCGCTCATCCAGACCTTTGGCCGCGCCGCGCGCAATGCCCGCGGCAAGGTCATCCTCTACGCGGATACGGTGACGGCCTCCATGCGCGCCGCCATGGACGAAACGTTGCGCCGCCGGACAAAGCAGACGGCCTTCAACGAAGCGCACGGCATCACGCCCAGGAGCACCACGAAAAGCCTTGAATCTCCGCTGGACTCGCTGTATGTGGAGAACGAACCCGGCAAGGCCCGCGGCCGGGGACGCGCCAAGGCCAAGACACCGGACGAGTCCGTGCCGCTGACCGCCGAGGATGTGGCTGCCCTTGTGCAGAAGCTGGAAAAGGAAATGCGCCAGGCCGCGCGCGATCTTGAGTTTGAGCAGGCCGCCGGGCTGCGGGACCGGATCCGCGCGTTGCGGGCGCGGCTCATCGCCCTCCCCGACTGAAAAGGCATTCCCTCATGACGGCAGACCACCCTGCGCCAGACCCGGCGCATCCCACGAGTCGTAAAACCGGCGCCACGCGCGCCACCGCGCAGGCCGTCCTGCCACTGGACGGGCCGGAAGCGGAGGTCACCGCGCCGCCGGAGCCTGTGCTCAGGCGCGCCCGTTTTCTTGCGGCGGAGCTTGCCCGCCATAATTATCTCTATCATACGCTGGATGCGCCGGAAATCAGCGACGATGCCTATGATGCCCTGTACCAT
Organism: uncultured Desulfovibrio sp.; assembly: GCA_964576895.1. Taxonomy (GTDB): domain Bacteria; phylum Desulfobacterota; class Desulfovibrionia; order Desulfovibrionales; family Desulfovibrionaceae; genus Desulfovibrio. The sequence continues at coordinate 7,703 of CAZNXQ010000024.1, read as the reverse complement.
GAGCTGGCCGTGTTGGAACGCCGCTGGCCCATGCTCGCCGGGGAGCAGTCGCCCACGGCGAAAGTCGGCGGCAGGCTGCTGGAAGGGCTCGCCAAGGAGCGGCACCGTCAGCGCATGTATGGGCTGGACAATGTGTTTTCCGTTTCGGGCTGGCGTGAATTCACCGAGCGCATGCGCCGCGCCTGGGATGAACGCCTCAATGGCCCGATACCGCTTGTTTTCTGGTGCGATCCCAAGCTTGATGGCCTGGCTGTGGAGCTTGTCTATGAGCACGGCGAACTCCGGAAGGCCCTGACCAGGGGCGACGGCGAAACCGGCGAGCTGGTCACAGAGGCCGTACGCACCATGGATAGCGTGCCGCGCGTGCTGGAAGCGGGCGGTGGCGCTTTCCCCGACCTTTTGGAGGTTCGGGGCGAGGCCGTCATGTTCCGCGAGGATTTTGCGCGCCTCAATGCGCGTCAGGAGGCCCTTGGCCTCAAAACCTTTGCCAATCCGCGCAATGCCGCGGCCGGCAGTCTGCGTCAGCTGGATCTTTCCGTCATGGAAACGCGGCCCTTGCGCTTTCTCGCCTACAGCCTGGGGGCGGTGGACTGGGGGAACTGCGCGCCCAGCCTGACCCAGGGGGAGCTGATGGCCCGTCTGACCGCCTGGGGCTTTCTCACGCCACCGGACGGGCGCCTGTGCGCCGGTGTGGAGCAGGTGGAGGCGTATGCGGAATGGGTGCGGGCCAACCGCACCGGCTTCCCCATGGAAATCGACGGAGCCGTGGCCAAGCTGGACGATCTTGAGGCCCAGGAGGTTCTCGGTTTTACCGCCCGCGCGCCCCGGTTTGCCGTGGCGTTCAAGTTTCCCGCCATCCAGGCGCAAACGGTTCTGGATGCCATTGAAATCCAGGTGGGCAGGACCGGCGCGCTCACGCCTGTGGCCGTGCTGCAGCCGGTCGCTGTGGGCGGGGTCATGGTTTCCCGCGCCACCCTGCACAATGAGGACGAGATCCACGCCCGTGACGTGCGCGTGGGTGATACGGTCATTGTCCAGCGCGCCGGGGACGTCATTCCGGAAGTGGTGGGGCCGGTACTGGAAAAACGGCCGCCCGACGCGTTTCCTTTCAGGTTTCCCCATGCCTGCCCGGCCTGCGGTGAGCCGGTCCACCGCGAACCCGGCGAAGCTGCGTGGCGGTGTGACAATCTCGCCTGTCCGGCGCGGAGGCTGCGCGCCATTACCCATTTTGTCTCCAAGGCCGGTCTGGATATCCAGGGCGTGGGCGAAAAATGGGTCGAACAGCTCGTGACGGCGGGGCGGGTGCAGTCGCCGGCGGATCTCTTTACCCTTCGCGAGGAAGATCTTCTTGGATTCGAGCGCATGGGCGAAACCCTGGCGCGGAAGTTTCTCGCGGCGCTGGAAACGGCGCGGAGCACGGCCACACTGGCACGGCTGCTGTGCGCGCTCGGCATCCGCCATGTAGGCGAGCAGACGGCGCGTCTGCTGGCTGCGCGCTTTCGGGATCTGGACGAACTTGCCGCCGCGTCCACGGAAACCCTGCTGGAGTTGCCGGATATCGGCCCTGAAGTGGCGGCATCCATCAGATATTTTTTTGCGACTCCGGCAAACCGTGTCGTTCTGGAGCATCTGCGCGCGCGTGGTCTTTGGCCCGTTTCGTCCGGGGCGGACACACCGGCGGCCGCCACGGGAACGCAGGCAACGCCGCTTTCCGGCAAGACCATTCTGTTTACGGGCACCTTGCCGCTGCCGCGCGCCAGGGCGCAGGCACTCGCCGAGGCTGCGGGCGCCATCCCCGTTGGCGGCGTGAGCAGGAAGCTCGATTATCTCGTTGCCGGTGAAAAGCCGGGCAGCAAGCTGGACAAGGCCAGAGCCCTGGGGATCCCCATCCTCGATGGGGAGGGATTCAGGCGTCTTCTTGCCGGGGCCGGGGTGGAAGTCCCCTCTGATTTTCTTCAGAAATAGCTTTAAGTTTTGGAAAAAATGTCAAGGAGTTCACATGGCTGGCACGGAAAAAACGCGCGTTGTCGTTGTGGGAGCGGATGGCCGCATGGGCAGGATGATCCGCCGGCTTGCGGAAGAAGATGAAAACTTCATCCTCGCGGGGCTGGTCGATCGGGAAGAAAGTCTCAAGGCCGGCCTGCAGAACTGCGGCCTGCCGGCTGCCCGGAGCCTTGAGGAACTTGCGGCGGTCGTTTCCGGAGCTGTGGCCATTGATTTCACGGCGCCTGAGGCGAGTATGGTCACGGCGCGCACTGCCGCGGCGCGCGGGATCCCCCTGGTGATCGGCACCACCGGCTTCACGGAGGCGCAAAAAGCCGAATTGCGGGAACTTGCCCGGCAAACGCCGCTGTTCTGGTCGGCAAACATGAGCGTTGGGGTCAATGTTTTGCTCCGGCTGTTGCCGGAGCTGGCGCGGGCCCTTGGCCCGGCCTATGACATGGAGATGGTGGAAATCCATCATGGCCGCAAAAAAGACGCGCCCAGCGGCACGGCCCTTGCCCTGGGGGAGCGGCTGGCCGAAGCCAGGGGCTGGTTGCTGCCGGATGTGCGCTGTTCCGCCAGGGATGGCATGATCGGCGCGCGCCCGCGTGCCGAAATCGGCATTCAGGCCGTGCGCGGTGGGGATGTGGTGGGCGTTCATACCATCTATTTTCTCGGCCCCGGAGAACGCATCGAAGTGACGCATCAGGCGCATTCCCGTGAGAATTTCGCGGGCGGGGCCCTGCGGGCCGCCCGCTGGCTGGCGACGCGCACGCCGGGGCGCCTGTATTCCATGGAGGACACGTTTGCCCCACAGGCCGATGGGCGCGAAAGCTGACATGGGCACTTTCGCGGCGGCCACCTTCGGGGAACAGGTCCTTGCCTTCAATGCGGCGTTGCGCTTTGACGCGCCGCTGCCGCGCGGCGTGGAGGTGATGAATCCCTTTCTCGGCAGCGCGTGCGCCCAGGCAGCTTCGGCGGCATTTTACCGCAAGTACTATGCCGACCATCAGGAACGCCGCATCATTCTCGGCATCAATCCAGGCCGTTTCGGCGCGGGGATCACGGGGGTGCCGTTCACTGATCCCAAGCGGCTCGCGGATGCCTGTGACATCCACGTTGCCGCCTGCGCGTCCGCGCATGAGCCGTCGAGCGTGTTTGTCTATGAGGTGGTCCGTGCCATGGGCGGCCCGGCGGCGTTTTACCGTGCGTGGTACATCAACTCCATCTGTCCTCTCGGCTTTGTCCGCGTGGACAGCGGGGGACGGAAGAAAAATTACAATTATTACGATGACCGGCAGCTGGAGGCGGCGGCACGCCCATTCATGGTGGAGTGTCTGCGGCGCCAGATTGCCTTTAGTATCCGCCGGGACGTGTGCTTTTGCCTGGGAACAGGCAAAAATGCCGCCTTTCTTGAACGTCTGAACGAGGAATACGGCTTCTTCGACCGTATCGTGCCGCTTGAGCATCCCCGCTACATCATGCAGTATAAACGGAAAGCGCATGCGGCCTATGTGCGCAAATATGTTTCCCTGCTCGCAGAAGCGGGGAATGCGGCACATACAGAATCCTCACCGGGATAAGTGATGGAGGAAGGGCTATGGACGAGCTTGTGTTTCTTGGCCTGTGCGGCAGCCTGAGGCGTGCGTCGCGCAACATGGGTCTGCTTCGCAGGGCGAAGGAGATCATGCCCGCCGGCAGCAGGCTTGAAATCGCGGATATTTCCGCCCTGCCGTTTTTCAATGAGGATATTTCCAAACCTGAGAGCGTGCGCCGGCTTGTCGGTCTGGCGGAAAACGCGGATGGGTTTCTCTTCGCCTCGCCGGAATACAACTATTCGCTTGCTCCGGCGCTGAAAAACGCGCTGGACTGGCTTTCGCGCGAGCCAGAACTCAAGCCGTTTTCAGGAAAGCCCGCCGCCATCGTGGGCGCCGGAGGCGGGATGGGGACAGCGCGCAGCCAGAACCATCTGCGCCAGGTCTGTGTCTATCTGAACCTGCAGTTGCTGAATAAACCGGAATTCTTCTCCAATGCGTTTTCTCCGGCATTCGACGCCGCGGGCGACCTCGTGGATGCGGAGTTGGAAAAGCGACTGGCGGCCCTGTTGCAGGGGTTGGCGGACTGGGCGCATGTCCTGAAAAAAGGGCGTGCCTGACACGGCGCTGTTGGCGCCGAACGGCCGGCAATGGTTTTTGCGAGAGGGGGAGCGAAGGTTCGTTCCCCCTATGATTTTTCTTCCGTCGTGCTTGGGGTTTCGGTCTTTTCCCTGCCCTTGCTGCGCAGCATGTCGCCTGCGACCACGATGCCGCGCATGCCCGCCTCGCCCGCCTGGCGCGCCAGCTCGTCAAGAGGCGTACCGCGTGATGTGCACACCTTGAGCAGCATGGGCAGATTGACGCCGGTCACCACCTCCACCTTGTGGTTGCCCAGCAACGAGAGCGCAAGATTGGTGGGCGTGCCGCCAAACATGTCCGTGAGGATGATGACCCCGGCGCCCTTGTCCAGCCGTTGCGCGGCATCATCAAGGCGGCGCACGGTTTCGGAAACTTCATGTGCCGCATCAACACTGATGGAACTGCAGTCACTGACGGGCCCCAGAATAAATTCCGCGGTACGCAGGATAGCCGAGCCGTAATCTCCATGCGAGACAATGATGATCCCCGCCTCGATGGCGTTGGTTCCCTCGGTCATATGCAGCCTCAATTTGCGTCGGCCTGATGGTTTCAGCCGAGTTCAAGATGCCTGTGCTCCAGGGAAACAGGATAGCCCGCCTGTCCGACGGCCTGCGCCAGGTGTTCCGCCAGCGCCACCGAGCGGTGGCGGCCCCCGGTGCAGCCAAGTGCGATGGTCACGCGATAGCGGCCCTCTGCCTCCATCTGGGGCAGAAGAAAGAGCAGAAGGTCCAGGAGCTTTGCGCTGTATTCGCGGGCCTGCGGCGATGCGAACACATAGTCGGCAACGGCCTTGTCCTTCCCGCTGAGCGGGCGCAAGTCCTCCACAAAATAGGGATTGGGCAGAAAGCGGAGGTCAAAGACCATATCCGCCTCGTGCGGAATGCCATATTTGAAGCCAAAGGACATGACATTGACGCGCAATCGCGCAGAACCTGGGGTGCCCCCCCAGCGTTTCTGGATGGCGCGCCGCAGGTCGTGGATGGAAAAGCGCGTCGTGTCCAGAACAAGATCCGCCATGTCGCGCAGGGGCTTGAGCCGCTCGCGTTCCGCGTGGAGCGCGGCTTCAAGGCTCATGCCCTCCCGTTCCAGGGGGTGCGGCCTGCGAGTGGCCGCGTAGCGGCGCATGAGTGTCTTGTCGTCCGCTTCCAGAAAAAGCAGGTGCGGCTGGATGCCCATGCCGGAAAGTTTGCCCAGAGCGGCATTGAGTTCCTCAAGAAAACTGCCCTGACGAATATCCATGCCAAGGGCGATGCCCTTGAAATGGCGCATGGATTCCCGCTGCATCATGGCGGCCATTTCCGGGGCCAGGCTGGCCGGCAGGCCGTCCACCGCAAGGTGGCGCAGATCTTCAAACACCCGCAAGGCGGTGCTTTTGCCGGCGCCGGAAAGGCCAGTCACGATGCTGACCCTTGGGGGCATTTCCGCGTATGGCTGCGAAGCGCCCGCCAGGGCTGCCGGGGCTGCGGACGGTGACGGGCTGTCGGGAACAGTGTGGGGCATGGCTGTCATCCCCGGTCTGCCGGCCCGCGCAGACAGCGGGCCGGCAGGCAAAGGCTGCTAGAGAATCGGATCGATCAGCGCATAGCCGGTGGTGCGGCGACGGTAGATGACGTTGACGCGACCATTCTCCGCATTGAGAAAGACAAGAAATTCACTGCCGATGGAATCCAGCTGCATGAGCGCTTCATCCAAATGCAGCGGTTTGGGGGCAAAGCGGTCAGTGCCGACCACGGCCGCGTCATCCGCCGTATCGGCGCCCTCGGTGTCCAGATTGTAGGTGAAGACGTCAACTTCGGCATTGCGGGCCTTGCGGCGTTGCTCCTTGACGCGCGAAACCTTGCGCTTGATCTGCGATTCTATCTTGTCCGTCACAAGATCAATGGCGGCATACATATCCGGAGCCTGCTCCGTGGCATTGATATGCAGCCCCTCGCCGTTGACGGTCACTTCGCAGCGATGACGGAATTTGTCGACGGTAAGGACGACATTGATGTCAAGGCCGGCGGCCTTGCCGAAAAAACGTCCCAGTTTTTCCATGCGGCGGCGCGCATATTTCTTGAGATGGTCCGATGCCTCAAAATTCTTGAATGCAAAGGCGATATTCATGGTTCCTCCTCAGGATGCTTCAGGTGGGAGCAGGGTCCTGGATCGTGGTTCAGAAGTGTTCCTTGCGCCGTGAGGATGAGGGGATATCCAGCGCGGTGCGATATTTGGCCACTGTGCGGCGCGCAATGTTCACCTTGAGGCGTTCCTTGAGCATTTCTCCGATGCGCTCGTCACTCAGGGGGGATTTGGGGTCCTCTTCGGCAATGAATTTTTTGATGAGTGCCTTGACGCTTTCGGAGCCGACCTGGCTGCCGTCATCAAGTTCAAGGCCACTATTAAAGAAAAACTTTAACTCAAAGATGCCATGGGGTGTGGCAACGTATTTGCTGGTGGTGATCCGGCTCACCGTGGATTCATGCATGCCAATATCATCGGCGATGTCCTTGAGGATGAGCGGCGCCAGCTTGGTGACACCATCCTCAAAAAACGGACGCTGATGCCGGACAATGCTCTCCATCACCTTGTAAAGGGTACGCTGGCGCTGATACAGGCTCTTGATGAGCCAGGAGGCGGAACGCACCTTTTCGGCGCAGTACTCTTTTTCCTTTTCCGAGGCGCCGTCCATGCTCATCTGCGCCAGGGAAGAAAGCTGGAGCTGCGGCAGGCCGTCCTCGTTGAGCAGGATGACGAACTCGTCTCCCATTTTGTAGACAAACACATCCGGACTGACATAGGTGGGTTCGCCACCGCCGAAACTTGCTCCGGGAAGAGGATCCAGGCTCTGGATGATATCCAGATATTCGCGCAGTTCCTCCGCATCCAGATGGAATTTTTTCAGCAGCGGCTTGTAGCGTTTGGCCTCCAGATCCTCCAGATGGGATTCCACAAGCTCGCGGAGAATGGGATCGCGGTCATAGCCGAGATTTTGTATCTGGATCAGCAGGCATTCGCGGGCATTGCGCGCGGCCACGCCCACCGGATCAAAGCGCTGGACGCGCTCCAGCACTTCCGCAACCGCCGCCGGCTCACACTGCGCCAGTTCCGCCACTTCGGCATCGGTAGCCAGGAGATAGCCGGAGGAAGAAAGGTTGCCGATAATGACCTCGCCAATGGCCTTCTGTTCCTCGCTCATGGTGGAAAGCCGCAACTGCCAGAGGAGGTGCCCCTCCAGAGTCGGCTTGGCCGCATACCGGGCTTCGAGGGGAGAAATCTCCTCGGCTGCCTCAAATTCGCGGGATTGAGAGCCGCGCGGTGTGCTGGCGAATTCGCCCAGATAATCCTCCCAGGAGGCATCCTTGGCCAGCTCCCGGTCATAGGCATCTTCTTCGACGCGTTCGCGTTGCTCTGCGGGGGCCTGATCCGCCGCTTCATCGTTGGAAGAAAATTCTTCGAGAAAGGGATTTTCCAGCATCTCCTGCTGGACAGTCTCCAAAAGCTCCACGCGCGAAAGCTGGAGCAGCTTGATGGCTTGCTGCAACTGGGGCGTCATGACCAGTTGCT
>CAZNXQ010000023.1:4750-22998 GCA_964576895.1 uncultured Desulfovibrio sp. | reverse complement strand
CCTTCGAGATCTGGAACTATACCGGCGCGAGCCACGGCAATCTGGACATCCTCACACTCAATTACAGCCTTCTCACCGGGCAGCGTCTGGCGTTCATGGATCTGTTTGAAAAACCGGAAACCGCACTGGAGCTCATGTCCGACTGGTCGCGAAAGGAACTGGGGCCCAGGCTTGGCGCCAGCACGCGCTCCCGCATGCTGGAGGTGGGCACAGCCCCACTGGTGGAAAATTTTTCCAGCCTGACCCTGACGCCGCAAGGGATCTGCATCAATTTTCAGCCGTTTCAGGTGGCCCCGTGGGCCGCGGGCGTCCAGAAAGTGGAAATGCCGCTGGAGGCACTGCTCCCCGCGGCGCCGCTGCTGGCGCTCTGGGGCCGCTAGCTCCCAGCCGGAATTTTATTGAACCACATGATATTTCAGTCATATATCGCTTCAGGAGCCGAGTCGTGAACACCGAAGAGCTTTTGCGTCTGCTGGCCTGCCCCAAATGCCTCGGCGACCTTGAGGCGCTCGACCGCGATGGCGTCACCGCCGGATTTGCCTGCGCTGCCTGCGGGGTGGTGTATCCGGTGCGGGACGACATCCCGGTCATGCTGGTGGAGGAGGCCATCCCCCGCGACCAGTGGGAGCGGCAGCAGCCCGACGGCAAAAACGCACGGGGAGGGGCCGCCTGATGCGCCTGCTCATTGCCTCCGACCTGCACGGCTCCCTCGACAGCCTGCATTTTCTTGAAGACCGCCTTGTGGAACTTGCGCCCGACATGCTCGTCCTGCTTGGCGACCTGGTCTATCACGGCCCGCGCAACCCCCTGCCCGTCGGTTACGATACCCCCGGCCTGCTCAGGGACATGCCCGGCATCGCCGCCCTGCGGCCGCCGGTGGTGGCCGTGCGCGGCAACTGTGACGCCGAGGTGGACGTGACCCACCTGCCCTTCCCCATGCCGGAAAGCGCCTGGATCAACGTGGACGGCCTGCGGATCTTTGCCAGTCACGGGCACCACCTGCCGGAGCTCCCCCCCATCCCCGGCCTGCCCGCGGGCACGGTCGTCCTGCGCGGGCACACCCATGTGCCGCGGGGCGAAAGCCTGGACGGGCTGCATTTCTGGAACCCCGGTTCGCTCTCCCTGCCCAAGCAGGGCTTCCCCCGCAGCTACGGCCTCTATGAGAACGGCGTCTTCCGCGTCCTTGACCTGGCGGGGCGGGAAATCCTGCGGCATGAACCGGCGGCCGCCGCGGGCCACGCCGCCCGCTGACCAGCCCGCGAACAGACATGGACCGGCAGATGACTCCGGAAACGCCGCCGCTCTTTGCGGCCGCCCCCGGCGTGCGCGTGGTGCTTGCCTCGGCATCGCCGCGCAGGCGCGAGCTTCTGGCCGGCTGGGGCCTGCCCTTCAGCATTCTGACAGCCCCCGCGGAAGAAGAGCCCCGGCCACAGGCCGGTGAATCCGCGCAGGCCTACGCCGTGCGCGCCGCGCACAACAAGGCGGCGAGCGTTCACGCCCTCCTCGCCCCCGATGCAGTCCGGGAAAGCCTGATCATCGCGGCGGACACCATCGTCTGTCTGGGCGACCGTATCCTCGGCAAGCCCCGCGATGCCGCCGAGGCCCTGGACATGCTGGAACAGCTTTCCGGGCACACGCATACGGTCATCAGCGCCGTGGCGCTCCTCATGCCCACCGCCTGGCCCGGCCCCGCCGCGGAATGCCTGACGGACGCGGCGTCCGTGACCTTCGCGGCATGGCCGCGCCAAGTGCTGGCGGCCTATGCGCGCACAGGCGAACCTGACGACAAGGCGGGCGCCTATGCCATCCAGGGCCGGGGGGCCTTCCTTGCCCAACGGCTGGAAGGCGCCTGGAGCACGGTGGTGGGCCTGCCCCTGGCCCCGCTGGCCGCCCTGCTGCTGCGGCGCCGCCTCATCCTGCCGGCCTGATCATTTCCCTTTCTCCCATCTCCGCGGCAGCGGCCCCTGCCGCGTCTTCACCCCACAAGGCCTGAGAGCCGGCGCTTGAAGGGCTTCTCTCCCCGTCCGGCCCCAGCCCGTTCCATGCCGTGCGCGCAAAACAGCCATCTGCTGGAGAAATAGGCAAAAAAATGTGAGGATCACAGCTGGTCCGCGGGGATACGGGCATGTAGCATGCCGCCATAAACGTTGAATCGCGGAGGTTTTTCATGAAAAAGGCACTGACGTTCCTGGTGTTGATACTGCTGGCGTCCGGCGGACTCCTTGCCGGGCAGATCCATGCCGGAGAAACGGGCAAGGCGCAGACCATCATCCGCAATGGCGCGCAAACGTCCATCAAGGGCTCCCCCAAATACTTCACCGGCAATGTGCGTATCGACCCCCTCTATCCGGCCAACAACGCCATGCGCTCCAGCGGCGGCAGCGTGACGTTCGAGCCTGGCGCCCGTTCCAACTGGCATATCCATCCCGTGGGACAGGTGCTGATCATTACCTCCGGCGTGGGCCGGACACAGGAATGGGGCAAGCCCGTTCAGGAAGTGCGCCCCGGAGATGTCGTCATCTGCCCCGTGGGCGTCAAGCACTGGCACGGCGCGGCGCCCGGCAGCGCCATGTCGCATATCTCCATTTGCGAGGAAACGGAGCCCGGCAAGGTGGTGGAGTGGATGGAAAAGGTGACGGACGAGCAGTACAACGGAAAATAGCGCCAGAAGAGCCCTTCCCCAGGACTGAACAGCAAACGCATACAATGGAGCAGTACCATGCGCGATGCAAAAACCAATCAAGGCCTGACGCTATGCCGCAGAGGAGTCCTTCGGGGCGCTATGGCGCTGATCGCAGCCCCGGTCATGTTCGGCGGTCTTGCAGGAACGGGCATGCCCGCAGAAGCGGCCCCGCGCCCGCGAGCCTCCGGCAGTGCGGGCAGCCCCGATCTGCCGCTGCTGACGCAAAAGCGCACACTGGGCAGCGGAAAATTCGCCCTGGAAGTGTCCGCCCTGGGCTTCGGTGTGATGGGCGCGAACTATAACCGCGGCGTCTCCCCGGACAGGACGGCGGTCATCGACGTCATCCGCCAGGCCGCCGAGCATGGCGTCACGCTCTTTGACACGGCCCAGATCTACGGGCCACTGACCAACGAGGAACTGGCAGGGGAAGCGCTCGCTCCCTACCGGGGCAAGGTCGCCATCACCACCAAGTTCGGCCACAGTATTGTCGATGGCGTCTACCAGACCGGCAAGCTGAACAGCCGTCCGGAAAATATCCGCAAGGTGGCGGAAGAATCTTTGAAACGACTGAAGGTCGATGCCATCGAGCTTTTCTACCAGCATCGGTTCGACCCTGAAGTGCCTATCGAGGATGTGGCCGGCACCGTCGGAAATCTCATCCGCGAGGGCAAGGTGAAGCGTTTCGGCTTGTGCGAGGTGGGGCCGGAAACCATCCGACGCGCCCATGCCGAACAGCCTGTCACGGCCGTCCAGAGTGAATACCATCTGATGTGGCGCGAACCCGAAACAGACATCTTTCCCGTGCTTGAGGAACTGGGCATCGGATTTGTACCCTACAGTCCCCTCAACCGCGGGTTCCTCGGCGGCGACATGACCGCCTACACCAGATTCGATTCCGGCAATGACAATCGCAACACGCTGCCCAGGTTCATGCCCGACGCCCTGGGGAAAAATCTGATGTTCGTGGAAGTCCTCAATCGCTTCTGTCGCCCCAGAGGCATCACCGGCGCCCAGGCCGCCCTCGGTTGGCTGCTGCAAAGGGACTGGATCGTCCCCATCCCCGGCACGACGAAGCTCTCTCACCTGGAAGAAAACATCCGGGCCGCAAATCTGGCCGTACGCCCTGAGGAATGGGCAGAACCGGAGGCCGCACTCGGCAGTGTGGAAATCGTGGGCGACAGATATCCCGCCGAACAACAGCGGCAGGTCCGGAAAAGCTAGGTCCATCCACCAGCGAACGGTACAGGGGGAGTGCCCCTACCGGCAGTCTGTGCGGGCAGACATGCCTGCGGACGCAGAAAGGAGCTTCACATGGTGCAGGAAATGATGAAAGCGGCTGTGCTCGCCGGCCCCCGGCAGATCGAGATCAGGGAAGTCCCCGTTCCGGAAATGGCGCCGGGCATGGTGAAAATACGGGTCGCCACCTGCGGAGTGTGCGGCAGCGACATCCATATGTGGAAAGCGGGAAAGGGCTGGAGTCAGGAACCCATTGAAAATTTCCATATGGGCCATGAATTCTGCGGCGTGGTCGTTGACCCCGGTGACAGCAATTTCCGCAAGGGCGAGCGCGTGACCTTCTGGGCCAATCTCTACTGCGGCGCCTGCGACATGTGCCGGGCGGGCAGGGAACATCTCTGCCGCAGCGTCCACGGCACGAACTACATCGGTTTCGTGTGCAACGGCGGCTATGCGGAATACTTTGTCGGCAAGGCGCAGAACGCCTACCGGCTGCCGGACACCGTGTCGGACATCGCCGCCGGACTCATTGACCCGCTGATGGTAGCCTACCATGCGGTCAGACGTTCCGGCCTGAAGCTGCATGACAAGGTACTGGTGGTTGGCAGCGGCATTATCGCGCAGATCATCGGCGGTCTGGCCAGAAAAGCGGGAGCGTCGCGCCTCGCCATGTCCAGGATCGATGAACGGCAAACGGGCAAGGCGCGGGAAATCGGCGATTTCGACACCTATTTTAACGGGAACGCTCCCGACCGGGCCGCGAAAATGCAGGAGGCTTCCCACGGCGGCTTCGATGTGGTCTTTGAGGCTGTGGGCACGGAAGCCTCCCTCGACACCTGCCTGGACGGCGTGCGGCCCGGCGGAGAAATCGTCATGATCGGCAATTCCATGACGCCCACGATACCTTTCGCGCTGAACCGCGCCGTCCTGCACGAGATCCGTCTGACAGGCAGCGTTTCCTGCACACGGAAGGAATTTGAGGAAACCATCGACCTTATCGCAAGTGGTTTCCTTGACGTGGAAAAATATGTGACTGACATCCTGCCGCTGGAGCAACTGCAGCAGGCCCTTGAAAAGCAGGTGTCTCCCACGGAATGCGTGCTGAAGACCGTCATCAGGCCATAATCGGGGCGGGCGAGGGCCCGCCACAGGGACTCAACGCGGGAGTCACGCGGCGGAAGAACGCCGGCGGTTCATATCCCTGAGGGGAGGCTCGCCAAAAATCCGTTTATACTCCCTGGTGAATTGCGTAACGCTCTCATACCCCACGCTGAGGGCCGCGCAGGAGGCGCGTTCATTTTCCATGAGCATGAGGCGCCGGGCTTCATGCAGGCGCAACTGCTTCTGGTACTGCAAGGGGCTCAGACCCGTAAGTAGCTTGAAGTGCCGGTGCAGGTTGGCTGCGGACATGTTGACCTGACGCGCCAGAGTTTCGACGCGCATGGGCGTTTTATAATTTTCCCGGATCCAGCCTATGGCCTGAACGACCTGATTATTCCGCGTGCCGGGGGTACTCAGCTGACGCAGCATGGGCCCATGCGGGCTCAGGAGCAGCAGGTAATGCAGTTCCCGGAGCATCATGGGAGCGCGCAATGGCAGCTGTTCCGGCTTTTCCTGAAGAGTGAGGAGCCTGAGGAACATTTCCAGGATGTCCGCATCCGTATCGGCAATGGAGACGCTGGCGCTCATTGGCGGAATATCCGTCATCCCCTGCCGCATTTCCAGCGTCAACGAGGAGAGCAGCTCCCGGTCAAGATAGAGATACAGAAAAAGAAAGGGGGTTTCCCGCGTCGCGTTGATGACGTAGGAACTGATGGGCATATCCACACCGGCCACAACGCTCTGGTTCTTCGTATAGCTATATTCCCGGCCGCCCATGCTTGAATGTTTGGTACCCTGGACGACAAGACCCACCAGCGGTTTTTCAAAACAGTTTTCCGACGTGCCGTCATCTTCACGACGGACAAGATGCAAGCCTGCAATGGCCGTCGAAACTATCCCTGGTGTTTCAAGAGTGTGCAGGAGTTTCCGCTTCAGGGCGGCATTGAGTTGCTCTCTGGAACGCATTTCCTGCCCGGACATGTGGCCTCCATGTGCTGAGGTGCGGAAAACCGTCTTTCCCTGAAAATACCAACGCGCATACCGCAGGCGGTGCAGACACCGCACGCCTCCGGCTTGGCGGCGGCGCCGTCCGCCCTGCGAGAGCGCATCCCGCGTGCAGAGAAGCGTGCTTCTTCCCCCCCACCTGCCGGAAAACTACGCGGAAATGCAGCAAAAAATCAAGATTTGCGCTTCCGGAAACCTGGCGATAAAAATGAAAATGATTTTCTTTTTTCTTGACAGCGGCGCTGCTTTGCGGCAAGCCTTTAACGCGCACCGAATCATCCCCGAAGCGGCGCGCGACAAAGGAGCGGACATGAGCGAGCTTATCAGCCTGCGACAGATGAAAGTGGGCCAGCAGGGCAGGATCGCCAGGGTGGAGGCGTGCGGCGAGGTCAATCAGCGCATCCGCGATATGGGGCTCATCCCCGGCGCGAAAGTGTCCGTCGTGGGGCGCGCGCCCCTCAAGGACCCTGTTGCCCTGCGGCTTTCCGGCGTGACGATCTCCCTGCGTAATCGGGAGGCGGATCACATCACGGTGGAAATAGCGGACCACGCCTGAACAGTCGTTGACGCCGCCGGCTACCACGTCTCCGGCGGCATCTTCCCCACGATCCGCCGCCAGACGGCAGGGTCTGTGGCGCCTTCGGTACTGATGAGCAAAACCCGCGCCCCCGGCCCCAGACCAAGCGCCGTCCGGGCGGGAGTTCCGCCGCTTCCCGTCAGCCATTCCAGGAGGCCCGCGCCCACAGCGCCGGACTCTCCGGAAATCACGGCCGGATCGTCGCCCTCCGGCAGCGCGAGCAGCCGCATGCCCCGCCGCGCCGTGTCGTCCGGGCAGGCGCAGGCGGCCGCAAGGCCATGGCGAAGCACGGGCCACGCAAGGCGGCTCACCTCGCCACAGGAGAGCCCGGCCATGAGTGTCTCCAGACTGCCGGGAGTCCTGCGCGGCGCCCCGGCCGCCAGCGACCGGCAAACGCAATCCGCCGCCTGGGGCTCCATGCTCACAAAACGCGGAAGCGGCAGGCCGCGCTCCCGCAGCCCCCGGCTGAAACAGCCGATCATGGCGGCGGCGAAGGAGCCCACGCCTGCCTGCAAAAACACATGCGTCGGCCAGAGGGGCGCGCCGCGCTCTTCCAGCGCCGCCATCTGCTCCAGGGTTTCCAGTGCCAGGGTGCCGTAGCCTTCCATGATCCAGGCCGGAATTTCCTCATAGCCTTCCCAGGCCGTGTCCTGCACCAGAATACCGCCGGTGCGCCGGGCATGGGCCGCCGCATGCCGCACCGTATCGTCATAGGGAAGATCCGTGACCACACAGTGGGCGCCCTGCGCGCGGATGGCCTTTACCCGGTCCCCGCTCGCGCCCGCCGGCATGAAAACCTGCGCCGCATGCCCCAGCAGGCGCGCCGCCCAGGCAAGCCCGCGCCCATGGTTGCCGTCCGTGGCCGTAACGAAGGTCAGCTCCCCAAGGCATTCCCGCGCCTCCGCCGTCCGCAGGCATTCCAGACACAACCGTCCGGCGGAGATATGCAGCCGCTGCCCAAGCACGCGGGCAAGCGCCCAGGCGGAGCCCAGGCCCTTGAACGCGGAAAGGCCGAAACGCGGGGCTTCATCCTTGACGAGCAGCCCCCCCACGCCAAGCCGCCGCGCCAGATTCGGAAGCGCCCGCAACGGCGTGGGCGCGTATTTGGGGAGCGTGACATGGAACCGCCGCGCCAGACGGGCGGATCCAAGGGCATCTCCCGTCGGCATATCCCCCCGCCAAAGGTGGTTGAGCCAAACCTCCACCGGACGTGGCGCATCAAGCATCACAAATCCCTCATATCCGCGGACACCGGATTCAGGCTCTCCGGCCCAGAAGCGCGAGCCTGCGCCCCCGTTCCCGGCCATAGCGCAGCCGCAGCCAGAACCTGCGCCCACGGATGCGGGCGCGATCCAGACACAGATAGACCACGGGGGTCGTGTAGAGCGTGAGCAGCTGGCTCAGCAAAAGCCCCCCCACGATGGCGACGCCCAGCGGGCGCCGGATCTCCGCGCCGTCGCCCTGCCCCAGGGCCAGCGGCACGGCGCCGAGAATGGCCGCGGCGGTGGTCATCATGATGGGACGGAAACGCAGGGCGCACGCCTCGCGGATGGCCGTTTCCGGAAGCAGATTGCGCGTCCGCTGCGCCTCAAGCGCGAAGTCGATCATCATGATGGCGTTTTTCTTGACGATGCCCGCCAGCAGCAGCACCCCGATCAGGGCAATGACGCTGAATTCCATGCCGCACGCCATGAGCGCCAGCAACGCGCCGCCGCCCGCCGAAGGCAGGGTGGACAGGATGGTCAGGGGGTGGACAAGGCTCTCGTACAGCATGCCGAGCACGATATAGAGCGCGGCCAGCGCCGCGAGGATCATGATCACCTGGCCGCGCATGGTGTCGCTGTACATCCTGGCCGTGCCCTGGAAGCTGCCCACAATGGTGGAGGGCATGCCGATACGCACGCGCGTTTCGGCAATGGCGGCCTGCGCCTGCGAAAGCGACGCCCCCGGCGCCAGATTGAAGGACACCGTCACCGCCGCGAACTGCCCCTGATGCGCCACGGAAAGCGGCGCGAAGCCCGGCCCCACGCTCGCCACGGAGAGCAGGGGCACAAGGCCCTCCCTGCCGGGCAGGCGCACCTTTTCCAGCGCTTCGGCGCCCTGCAGCCAGTCCGGACCATATTCCAGCACCACACGGTACTGGTTCTTGTCCCGGTAAATGGTGGAGACCTGACGCTGCCCGAAGGCATTGTTGAGCGCCGCGTCCACATCGCGCATGGTCAGCCCCGCGCGCGCAAGCGCGTCCCGGTTGACGCTGAGCATGGTCTGGAGCCCCCGCTCCTCAATGTCGCTGTCCACATCCCTGAAGAGCGGTTCGGCGGCCAGCGCCTGCTGGAGGCTGCGTCCCCAGCGGCGCAGCTCCTCAAGATTGTCCGCCTGAAGCGTGTACTGGTATTGCGAGCGCGAGCTGCGCCCGCCCATCATGATGTCCTGCGCCGGCCGCAGAAAGATCCTCAGGCCCGGCTCGCCGGAAAGACGCCCGCGCAGACGCCCGATGACGGCCTCGGCGCTGACCTTGCGCTCCTCCAGGGGCTTGAGGGCGATGAAGACGCCGCCGCCCGCCCGCGCGCCGGAAATATGCGCCGAAACCTGCTCCACGGCCGGGTCCGCGCGGATGACATTGACGAGTTTTTCCAGTTTGCCCTCAATGGACTGGAATGAGGCGCTCTGGTCCGCCCGGATGCCCCCCATGATGACCCCCGTGTCCTGCTGCGGGAAAAATCCCTTGGGAATGATCACATAGAGCCAGATATTGCCCGCGATGACGAGAAACAGGCACAGGAGCGTCAGACGCGGATGGCGCAGGACCACATCCAGGCTTGCCGCATAGGCCCCCTGAAGCCGCGCGAGCCCGGCCCCCCACCAGAGGCCAAGGCGCGTGAACCAGCGCGTAAACGGCCCGAACCGCCCCGATTGCAGGGCCAGCAGCCGCTCCTTGCGCTGTTTCGCCTGCTCGGCAAAGGGGCGCAGCAGCTGCGCGCACATCATGGGCGTGGTCGTAAGCGAAACGAGCATGGAAACGAGCACTGCCGTGGTCAGCACCACGGCGAATTCCCGGAACAGGCGTCCCACCACGCCGCCCATGAACACGATGGGCGCAAAGACGGCCACCAGCGAAAGCGAGATGGAAATCACGGTAAAGCCCACCTCGCGCGCCCCGCGCAAGGCGGCGCGCAGGGGGCTTTCCCCCAGTTCGAGGCGGCGGACGATATTCTCCAGCACCACAATGGCGTCATCCACCACAAAGCCCGTGGACACGGTGAGCGCCATGAGCGAAAGGTTGTCCAGACTGTAGCCGCAGAGATACATGACGCCAAAGGTGGCAATGAGCGAGACCGGCGCCGCCACCGCCGGAATGGCCGTGGCGCGCACATTGCGGAGAAAGAGAAAGGTGACGAGCACCACCAGGCCCATGGCGAGCATGAGGCTCTTTTCCACCTCGCGCAGCGAGGCCCGGATGGTCAGGGAGCGGTCCATGCGCAGGGAAAGGTCCGCGCTTTCGGGGAGCCACGCGCGCAACTGCGGCAGCATGGCCTTCACCCTGTCCACGGTCTCGATGATATTGGCGCCGGGCGAGCGGAAAATAATGAGCAGGATGGCCGGCTTGCCGTTGGCCACGGCCATGTTGCGCACATCCTGGGACGAATCCTCCACGCGCGCCACATCATCAAGGCGAATGGCGCCGCCTTCCCGCCGGGCCACGATAAGCGGCCGGTACTGCGCGGCGTCGCGCAACTGGTCGCTGGCGCCCACCAGCCAGGAATGGGTGTCGCTTTCCAGCATGCCCTTGGGCAGAAAGGCATTGGCGCCCGCAAGCGTCTTGCGGATATCCTCCATGCTCAGGCCAAGACGGGACACGGCGTCCGGTATGGCCTCCACGCGCACGGCCGGGAGCGCGCCGCCGCCCACCGTGACCTCGCCAACCCCCGGTATCTGGGAGATCTTCTGGGCGAGCACCGTGGAGGCGGCATCATACAACTGGGCGCGGGTGAGCACATCCGACGTGATGGAAAGGATCATGATGGGCGCGCCCGCCGGATTCACCTTGCGGTAGGAGGGATTGGACGGCATGGTCGGCAGGGTGGAGCGCGCGGCGTTGATGGCCGCCTGCACGTCACGCGCCGCGCCGTCGATGTTCCTGTCCAGATCGAACTGCAGGACCACATTGCTGGAGCCCAGGCTGCTGGACGAGGTCATTTCCGTCACGCCCGCGATACGCCCCAGGGCGCGTTCCAGCGGGGTGGCCACAGTGGCGGCCATGGTTTCCGGCCCGGCGCCGGGCATGCGCGCGCGGGCCACCACTACGGGAAAATCCACCTCCGGCAGGGGCGCCACCGGCAAAAGCCTGAACGAAACCATGCCCGCCAGGGCCACGGCAATGGTGAGCAGAGTGGTGGCCACCGGCCTGCGGATAAAGGGCGCGGAAATGTTCAGCGGCAGAAATTCCGGCCCGAAACGGCGGCGCCGGGCAGGGGGGCCTTGGGCGTCAGAGGGGGAGGTCCCCGGCCGCGCTTCGTGTTCCGGGCCGCTCATGCCCCGTCCCTCCCCGCGGCGGCACCGGACGCGCGCCGGGCGCGCCAGGCGGCAAAGCCCCGGCTCAGGCGGTCAAACCACAGATAGATCACCGGCGTGGTAAACAGCGTGAGCGCCTGGCTCACGATGAGCCCGCCCACCATGGTCACGCCCAGAGGGCGCCGCAGCTCCGCGCCCATGCCCCAGCCGATCATGAGCGGCAGGGCGCCCAGAAGCGCGGCCAGCGTGGTCATGAGAATGGGCCGCAGCCGCAGGAGACAGGCCTGACGGATGGCGGCTTCCGGCGCAAGGCCTGCGCCGCGTTCGGCCTCCAGGGCGAAATCGATCATCATGATGGCGTTCTTTTTCACGATGCCGATGAGCAGGATGATGCCGATGATGCCCACCACGCCCAGCTCCATGTCCGCCAGCATGAGCGCGAGCAGCGCGCCCACTCCGGCCGAGGGCAGCGTGGAAAGAATGGTCAGCGGATGGACATAACTCTCGTAGAGCACGCCCAGCACGATGTACATGGTGATGATGGCCGCGAGAATGAGCCAGACCTGGTTGTCCGCCGAGGACAGAAAGGCCCTGGCCGCGCCCTGGAATTCCGTCCGCAGCGCGGGGGGAAGGCCAAGACGCTTCTCCTCGGCAAGCACCGCATCCACGGCGGCGCCCAGAGAAGATCCGGGCGCCACGTTGAAGGAAATGGTCGCCACGGGGAACTGCCCCTGCCGGGCAATGGAAAGCGGCGCCGGCTTTTCCGAAAGCGTGGCCACGCTCGTGAGCGGCACGGCCTCGCCGCCGGAGCCGCGCACATGGATATCGCCGAGGGACCCCGGTCCCAGACGGAAGCGCGGGGCCACTTCCAACACCACCTTGTACTGGTTGGTCTGGGTGAAGATGGTGGAAACCAGGCGCTGGCCCAGGGCATCATAAAGGGCATTGTCGATGTCCGTCATGCTGATGCCGAGGCGCGCCGCCGCGTCGCGGTTGATGTCGAGCCAGGCCATGCGCCCCGGCGCGCCGAGGTCGCTCGTCACATGCGAAAGTTCGGGCAGGGCCGCCAGGGCCGAGGTCATGCGCGGGATCCATTCGTCAAGCTGGGCGCGGCTCAGGGCCTCCACGCTGAACTGATATTGCGTGCGGGACACGCGGTCCTCAATGGTCAGATCCTGCACGGGCTGAAGATAGAGCGAGAGCCCCGGCACATGGCTGGCCTCCGCCATGAGCCTGCGCGCAATGGCCGGGGCGCGGGCGTCGCGTTCCGCCAGGGGTTTGAGGGCAATGGTCAGGCGCGAGGTGGCAAGGCTCTGGTTGATGCCGTCCACGCCCACGAAAAAGACCACGCCGGCCACCGCCGGGTCGCGCAGCATGAGATCGGCCAGCTCGCGCTGACGCCCGGCCATGGCCGCAAAGGACGTATCCTGCGGGGCCTCGGCAATGCCCTGGATGACGCCCGTATCCTGCACCGGAAAAAAGCCCTTGGGCACCAGCACATACAGGGCCACGGTAAGCGCCATGGTGCCCAGGGCCACGGCCAGGGTCAGGCGCTGGTGCCGAAGCACAATGTCGAGCTTGCGCCCGTACCACGCCAGCAGACGGCGGAAAAAACGTCCCGGCTCGTCGGCATGGCGCCCATTCCGGACGCAATGCCGTTCCGGCCGGAGCATGACCGCGCAGAGCATGGGCGTGAGCGTGAGCGAAATGACCGCCGAAATGAGGATGGTCACGGCCAGCGTGACCGCGAATTCCCGGAAGAGCCTGCCCGCCACGTCACCCATGAAGAGCAGCGGAATGAGCACCGCCACCAGGGAAATGGTCAGGGAAATGATGGTGAAGCCGATCTGCCCCGCGCCGGTGAGCGCGGCCTGAAGCGGCCGTTCCCCGGCCTCCAGGTAGCGGGTGATGTTCTCGATGACCACAATGGCGTCATCCACCACAAAGCCCGTGGCTATGACCAGCGCCATGAGCGTGAGATTGTTCAGGGAATAGCCCGCCAGATACATGACCCCCAGCGAACCCACCAGCGAGAGCGGCACCGCCAGCGCGGGAATGAGCGTGGCCTCGGCATTGCGCAGAAAAAGCCAGATGACGCCGATGACCAGGGCCACGGCCAGCAGAAGCTCCAACTGGACGTCATGCACCGTGGCGCGGATAGTGACGGTACGGTCCGTCACCACGCGCACCTGCACATTGCCGGGCAACGTCTCCTGAAGCCGGGGCAGGAGCCGCGTCACGCTGTCGGCCACACTGATGACATTGGCGCCGGGCTGGCGCTGGACGGAAAGCACGATGGCCGGGCGGAACACATCCGCGCCGCCGTCAGGTCCGCGCACGGCCACATAGGCGGCCAGGCGCGCGTTTTCCGCGCCGTCCACCACCTCGGCCACATCCTGAAGACGCAGCGGCGCGCCGTCCCTGTAGCCGATGATGGTTTGCGCGTATTCCGCCGCCGAGGCGAGCTGGTCATTGGCGTCAATGGTGCTTGCGCGCTCCGGCCCGTCAAAGCTGCCCTTGGCGCCATTGACATTGGCCTGCGAAATGGCCGAACGCACATCCGCCAGCGTGAGCCCGGCGGCCGCCAGAGCCTTGGGATTGGCCTGAATGCGCACCGCCGGCCGCTGACCGCCCGAAAGCGTCACCAGCCCCACGCCGGGCAACTGCGAAATCTTCTGGGCAAGGCGCGTGTCCACCAGGTCTTCCAGCCGCGTGAGCGGCACGGCGTCGCTGGTGGCGGCCAGGGTGATGATGGGCGGATCGGCGGGATTCACCTTGTTGTAGACGGGCGGATTGGGCAGGTCGCCGGGCAACAGGTTGTCGGCGGCGTTGATGGCCGCCTGCACCTCCTGCTCGGCCACATCCAGCGGCACGGAAAGATCGAACTGGAGCGTGATGACCGACGCCCCGGCGGAAGAAAGCGAACTCATCTGCACCAGACCCGGCATGACGCCGAACTGGCGTTCCAGCGGCGCCGTGACCACCGCTGCCATGACATCGGGCGATGCGCCGGGGTAGAGGGTCTGCACCTGAATGGTGGGATAGTCGATCTGCGGCAGCGCCGCCACGGGCAACGAACGGTAGGCCAGCAGCCCGGAAAGCAAAAGCGCCACCATGAGCAGGGAGGTGGCGATGGGGCGGAGAATGAAAAGGCGCGAGATGTTCATGGCGCGCCCGCGCCGGCGGAAGCCGCCGCGCCTTCGGATGCCGGCGGGGAAGCGGGAGCGGCAGCGGCGGGATCCCTGGGACCATCGGGACTTTCCGCCGGAGGCGTCTCCATGGTGGCGGCCACGCGCACGCGAATGCCGTCGCGCAGACGGTCCACGCCGTCCACCACCACCACATCGCCCCCCGCAAGGCCGCTGTCGATGACTTCAAGCCTGCCCGCCGCAATGCCGGGTTTCACCTCGCGCACCAGCGCCACATCCGTTTCCTGCCCGTCCCGGTCCTCCTTGCGTACGAGGTAGACATAGGAACCGCGCGCGCCAAGCTGGACAGCGGCCGCCGGGACGGTGACCGCGTCATGCAGGGTCTGCACGAGCAGGCGGGCATTGACGAACTGGTTCGGGTAAAGGCTGCCGTCCGCATTGGCAAAGCGGGCCTTGAGCCGCACGGTGCCGGTGGCCGTGTCGATCTGGTTGTCGAGCGAAAGCAGCTCGCCCACGCCCAGGAGCCGCTTCTGCTCCCTGTCCCACGCCTGGACCATCAGCGGCGGCAGGGCAGGGTCCGCCTCGCGGCGGCGCAGGGCCTGCGTCACAAGGCCCACCTGGCTTTCCGGCAGGGTGAAGAGCACATCGCAGGGGCTGACCTCGGTGATGCGCACGATGCCTCCGGCGTCCGAGCTCTTCACCTGATTGCCCTCGTCCACGGCGCGCAGGCCGAGCCTGCCGCCCACTGGAGCGGTGATACGGCTGTACTCCAGCTGGAGCCGCGCCGAATCCACGGCGGCCTGATCGGCCTCCACCGTGCCTTCGTACTGGCGCACCAGGGCGCGCTGGTTCTCATACTGCTGCTCGGCGATAAAGTCGCCTTTGGCAAGACGCGCATAGCGCGCAAGGTCACGCCGGGCATTTTCCAGCTGGGCCCTGTCACGGGCAAGATGCCCTTCGGCCTCGTCCAGCGCCGCCCTGAAAGGCCGCGGGTCGATCTCGGCCAGAAGATCGCCGGCGGCCACCCGCTGCCCCTCCTGAAAATGCAGGCGCTGGAGCTGGCCGTCCACCCGGCTTTTGACAAGCACATCACTGGAGGGCAGGACCGTCCCCAGGCCGTTGAGAAAGTGCGGCACATTCTGGACCACGGCCACCGCCACCCGCACCGGCGGAGCATCCGCGCCCATGCCGGGGCCGCGGTCGCCGTTGTTGCCGCACCGCCAGAGCAGCATGAGCGCCATGAGGACCACGGCCGCCAGGCACACGCCCCACCAGAAGCGCCTGCGGGGCGCCATTGACAGTATGGGACGCTGTGTCGGCATCGTCACCGGCATCTCCTGAGATCGACGGAAGGGGATACATACAGGGCCCGCGGCGGCGGGAAAAGGCCGGAAAAATCTGCGGAAAGAAAAGGACGGGGCACGCTTCCGCACCCCGTCCCGCATGCTGTTTTCCTGTTACTTCTGGATTTCCAGCACCTTGACGTCGATCTTCACGTCCTTGCCGAAATCCTTGTCCACCTTGCCCATGATGCGGACGGTGTCCTTGGGGGTCACGGTGCGGCCGGCGAAGACCTTGCGGTCGATCTCCACGCGCACTTCACCCGTGGCGTCCTTGAACGTGAACTTGTCCTTGCTGCCCGCCACCTGGGAGACGATATTGCCCGTGAGCACCACCGGGGAGTCATCCCCCAGGGTCACGGCCTTGGCCACCGTGTCCGCCATGGCGCCGCTCACGGGGCCTTCAAAACCGCCGGCGGCGGCTTTGGCGCCGGGGCCGTCAAAGGCCGCCTGGGCGGGAAGGGCAAGGGCAACAGGCGCCGCAAAGGCGGCGAGAAGAGCAAGGGAACGCAGATATTTCATGAGAAACCTCCGATATTTTTTTTCGCAAAAGTGCCTTCTGGCACCTGCATTTTCCTTGTACCGCATTGGCGGGCAAGAGTAAAGCGCCGGCGCCGGACACCCCGGCCACCGGCGCTTTCCGAAAAAACCGGGAAGCGGCTCCCTCCGGCCGCCTCAGCCCCGCGCATAGGCGCCGGGCAGACGCATGCCGCGCGGCGCCATGGGCGAACCCGCGGGGGCCTGGGAACCGGCGGCATCCGGGCTCGCAAACTGCTGCACATGGGCGCGCGGCGCTTCGGGCGCGGTGGCCTGCCCGGCAGTGGCGGCGTCATGCGCCTGAGGTGCCGCCACAGGGGCCGCGGGGGCGCGCAGGGCGTTGCGGCCATAGACGGCCTGGGCGTGCGTGCGCGGCACGGCTGTGGCGGTGGTCTGCATGAGCGGCTGGGTGGTTTTGCTCACCGAGCCCATGGGCTGCATGCGTCCCGCGATCTCGGCGGCGGCCTTGCGCGCCTCAGGTGTCTCGATGATCTGGGCATAGGCGCCGCGCAGGCCGGAAAGGATCTGCACCACGCTGTCCAGGGAATCCACGTTCATCTTGAGATTGGCCTGGAGCAGGCGCGCCGTGCAGAGGATATACAGATTGTTGAGATTGACGGCGAGGCTGCCGCCTTTCTCCATGTTCAGGGAGGCGGAGAGCTCGTTGACGATATCAATGACCTTGGAAATGAGGATGCCCTTGCCCGCGAAATCCCTGGCGAGCATCTTGTCGCGCGCCTGCTGGAGGTAGCGGAGCGCGCCATCGTAGAGCATGAGGAGAAGTTGCCCCTGATCCGTGGTGCTGACCTTGGTCTGAAAATAGGCATTTGCCGCTTTGTTCATGTGCCGTTCCTCTTCTCGTTGCCCGTTGTTGTGTCCGCCGCGGCCCGCCAGCCGCGCCGGTCGTCATGCTGTCCTGTCGCCCTAACTGTTGCCGCTCAGTTGCTTGAGCTGCGCTTCAAGGGAGGTCTGCTGTTCTCCGTACTGCTTGAGCAGGGTCTCCAGATTGGCGAAGATCTTCTTTTGCCGCGATTCCCACATGTCCAGGCGCCGCTGCTCGCGCTCGATCTTGGCGTCAATGCTCTCCATGACGTTCATGTAGTTGTCGCGCAGGGACATGAGCGCGCCGTTCTTGGCCTTGAGCGCCATGGCGTCCGCGATCTGGTCCGGCGTGGAATTGGCCGAGATGTTGACGTCGTTGAAGACCAGCTCGTCCTTGAGGAAGCTGTTGGTGGTCTGGACGAGCCCCTGCTTGATGCGGACATACATGGGGCTTTCGCCTGCCGGAGGATGTTCGCCGGGGGTGAGATCGTCGATGAGAATGGAAAGACCGCGCGCATCGCCCGAAGCCACGCTGTAGTAATAGCCCGGCTGGCTTTCGTCGCGCTTGGCCTCCACGCCGCCCACGGTGACGCTGGTGATGTTGCCGCTATCGTCGACCGAGTACCTGACCTCGTAGTTGCCGCCCTTGGTGATGCCCTCGACATGACTGCCATAGCGGAAGTCCGTGCTCGTGGACGAACCTGTGCCGCTGGCGCAGAAAAAGTCCACCACGGCTTCCAGGTTGTTGGTGATCATGTTGGTATAGTTTTCCTTGTCCAGGGACTGGAGCTCCGCAATGCTGGAGCTGGGCGCCATGACAAGCAGACCGTAGGTATCGCTGTTCTCGTCCGTATCGGTCTTGATGCCGAGATTGGCGAGGCTTGCCAGCACATCGCCGGAAAGGATGTCCGTGGCGGACTGACGGCTCATGAAGCCTGGCGGCGACGAACCAAGCAGGCTCGAAAAGCGCGACTTGAAGAGCTGGACGCCATAGTTGCCCTGAAGCAGGCCGCCCTTCTGGTTGGTAAGGCCGGAGGGGCTGTAGTTGTCCTTGCCGATGTCGTCCGGATCATTGGACGTGACTTCCTTGGTTTCGTCGTACTTGGTCAGCTCATTGATGGTCAGCAGGACGGAGTTCACCGCGTCCAGAAAATCCTGGATGGACTGCTCCACCGAGGTGATGTCCGTGCTCACGGCAATGCGGGCGTCGCCCACATCCTGGATGGTGAAGACCACGCCCTCGATGACATCGCTGATCTTGTTGGTGGCCGACTCCATCTCGACGG
>CAZNXQ010000023.1:0-4650 GCA_964576895.1 uncultured Desulfovibrio sp. | reverse complement strand
ACCACGCCCTCGATGACATCGCTGATCTTGTTGGTGGCCGACTCCATCTCGACGGGCCAGTTGTCCACCTGATAGCGGGAATTGGCCGCGCGCTGGATATTCCAGTTGGAACTCGTCGCCACCTGTCCGGTGACGCCGGGTCCTGTCGCCGTCTGGACATTGCCGAAATTCAGGTAGACCGGGCCGTCGATGTCGTCCAGAGAAAGCGGATTCCCGGCATCATCCACATATTCCTTGCCGTCGGCATCCGTGAACTTCACGGAAAAGTCCGCCGGAGCGGCGACAGAATTTTTGTTCGCGTCCGTCCAGGACCAGCCGGCATTGGCGGGGTCCTTCAGCGCGGCGAGCACCTCCTTCATGGACGTGCCGGAAGCGAGGGTCAAGGTGCCCTTGACGCCGCTGTTGGTGGTGATGGAATAGACAAGGTCCGGCGTTTTCTCCAGCTGGAAGTCGCCCGTGGCGGGATCCGTGAAAAAGAGGTCGCCCGTGGAGGTCGGCCCGGTATTGCCGTTGGTGGCCGAGATGGTGGTGGTGGCCGAGAGGCTCGTGGTATAGCCCGTGGGCGAAACCGCGCCCGACGTGATCCTGAAACTCTGGATGCCGTCCATGGAAAGGGTGCCGGCGTCCTCGTCCCAGGCCACGCTGATGCCCTTGTCGGCCCAGGTGACGGCTTTGCCTTTGCCATCCACCAGGCCCGTACCGTTCTGGATGGCGTCGCGCAGCTCCTCATTGGTCATGGAGCCTTTCAGGCCCTTGAGGTAGAGCACCTCGCCGGAGTCCGTGGTCAGGGTGTAGACCATGTCCTCGGCGTCCTCCCCGGCCTTTTTGCCATCCACGCGATCGGTGAGCTTGCCCTTGGCAAAGGTCAGGGTGGTCGTGGCGTCCACGCTGCCGCCGAGCGTATCCCTGACGCCCGTGGCGGCCGTGGTCTTGGTCGTGAGGGCCGACGTGTTCAGCGTCGCGCCGTTCTGCGCCGCAAAGCTGACGCCCGTGACGCCGGAGAGCTTGGTGCCCCAGCCGCCCGACCCCAGGCCGATATCCAGGCTGCCGCCATCCTGCGTGGCCTGCGCCATCTGAACGAGCAGGTCGCGTTTGCTGGCGCCGGCCTTGATCTCAAACGTGCGCGTGCTGCCGTCATCCATCTGCATGGTGAAGGTGATGAGATCATCGTCAGCAAGGCCCTCGGCCAGACCGCCCTTGGCATTGAGCTTGACATACTCCTTGCCGTTCTTGAGGTCGCCCGCAAGCGTCACCTGGGTGGACGCGGGCACATAGGCCTTGTCCTTGTCCGTGCGCCTGCTGATGGACTGAACGCCGGAAACCGTGAGCGTGCCGTTTTCGTCCACGGATGCCGAGATGACGCCCTTGCCCGCGGCGTTCTCCAGGGCGGCGCACAGCTCGTCGGGCGTCTTGTCGCCGCTCACGGTCACGGTTTTTTTGACGCCGTTGGCCAGCACGAGGTCAAAAACATAGTTCGTGGGGGCGGTCATGCTCTGGCCGAGGTCAAGGGCGGCATTGGTCTGCCAGGTGGAGGTCGACCCGCTGGCGTCCATGCCCACCAGCTTGCTGTCATGAATGATCAGGTCGTTGGCGGCGCCCGTCTCCTTGCCCGCCACCTGGAAGACATAGCCGGACCCGGTCTGGATGAGGCTGACCTTGATGCCCGGATTGTCCGACGAATTGTTGATCATGCTGACAAAGGAATCCAGCGTGGTATTGGGGGGCACCTTGAAGTCATGGCGCTTGCCCGCATAGGTATAGCTGAAGTACTGGTCCGAGCCCGTGGTGTTGATGACGTCGTTCTTGGACGCGAACACATGGCCGGTATTGGCCCAGATGGCGTTGCTCGCCACCTGGCTCACCTTGATGGTGTGCTGGACATCCTGGGCCGAGGCGTTGGCCACGGCGGAAATGATATTGTCATTGCTCGAATTGACGAGCTTGGTGACAAAATTGTTCTTGTCGCTCAGCTTTGAAAGCATGCTGCTGGCGGCCTGGATCTGCTCGATGATCTGGGTAAATCCGTCATAGCGGAGTTTCCAGTCACTTTTCCAGGCTTCCAGACGGTTCAGCTGGGTGGATTCTATCTGCTTGAGCTGCGTCAATACCTTGTCAAAATCGGTATCATTGCCGCTCAGGCCGGAAATGGCGTTGGAACCGGAAATGCTGATGCCCATGCGCGCCTCTCGCCGTGAAAAATTCTGCCCCGCTCTGAGGCCGGAATGCGGAAAACTTTGCTTGCCGTATCCAATGCAAAATCCGTGCAAGCATATTTTCCCTTCCGCCCGAAACAGGGGCGGAGCGGCGCACTCCGCCCAGGCATCGGCAAGGAACGGCCGCCTCTTTCAGGACGATCGGCATCTGCAAGAAAAAGTTTAGAGCCTTTCAAGTCTTTTGACGGCAGCGGGGGGCGCAACCCCTGCCGGCGGCCCTTCAGGCGTTCATGAAGTCCTGCCAGCGCGCAAGCAGCGCGGTGGCGGCCCGGCCGCGGTGGCTGCGGGCAGTTTTTTCCTCCCGCGTGAGCTCGGCGGCCGTCCGGCCGATGGCGGGGTCAAAAAAGACGGGATCATACCCAAAACCGTTCGTTCCGCGCGGGGCGGTCAGGAGTTGCCCCGGCCATTCGCCGCGCACGCAAAGCTCCCGGCCGTCGGGCCGCACCGCCGCCATGACCGAGACAAAATGACAGGCGCGCCGCGCAGCGGGCACCTCGCGCATGACATGCAGCAGTTTGCGGATATTGCGCTGGTCGCGGTTTTCTCCGGGAAGCAAGGCCCAGTCGTCGGCATAGCGGGCGGAATGGACGCCTGGAACGCCACCGAGCACTTCCACCACCAGGCCGGAATCATCGGCAACGCTCACGAGTCCCGTGGCCTGGGCCACAGTGCGCGCCTTGATGAGCGCGTTTTCCTCAAACGTGGCGCCATCCTCTTCAATCTCGCCGATGTGGGGAAAGCCCTCCAACCCCACCAGAACGACCCCAAATGCGGCCAGCGGAGCCGCCAGTTCGGCGATCTTCCCCGCATTGCGCGTGGCAAGCACCACGCGCGGCAGCGCCTCTTCCGCGGAAGCCGCCCCATCAGGCATCAGATTTCGTTCCCTGTTCATTTTCCGTTTTTCCTTCGTTTGGTGTGGAAGCAGCGGCATGGCGGGGCCAGGTCGCCACGAGGATCCCCCCGATGACCAGACAGCCCCCCATGAGCTGGGCCTCGGTCACACGTTCGCCGAGCACAAGGAAGGAGCCGGCCGCCGCGAAAAGCGGCAGGCTGTAATAGACCATGCCCGCCCGCACCGGACCGATCCGGTCCACGGCAAGCGTCCAGAGCCAGAAGGACAGAAAGGAGCAGCCCACGCCCGTATAGAGGATGCCGGCAAGGACGGCCGGGCTCAGTTCCGGCAACGGCAACACACAGGCTTCCGCCACGGTGAACGGCAGGGAAAAGAGCAGTCCCAGGGAAAAGGTGGCCACATTGAAGCCCAGGGCCGAAACATCATGGGAGCGGCGGCGCATGAAGAGCGAATACAGCCCGAAGCAGAACGCCCCGCCCAGCGCCCACACATCGCCGCTGGTGAAACGCAGGTGCGCGAGCCGGTCCCAGTCCCCCCGGCTCACGAGCAGGCAGACGCCGCAGATGACAAGGAGCATGCCCGCCAGGCGCCGCGCCGTGATGGGCTCGCCATAGAGCAGGCGCGAAAAGACAAGGATGATGATGGGCGCCGTGGGCACCAGCAGGGCCATGTTCAGGCTGGTGGTCGTCTGCCCGGCCTTGTAGATGAGGGTGTTCATGAGGGTGACGCCGAGAAGCGCCATCAGCGAAAGGTAGGGCCAATGCCTGCGGATGCCGGGCCAGTCCGCGCGCAGCCCTTTCCAGGCGAACGGCAGGATGACCGCCAGCGCCACGAACCAGCGCCAGAAATTGCACTGCCATGGCGGAATGAGCGTCGCCACCGCGCGCGCCACCACAAAGTTGCCGGACCAGATCACCGTGGCGAGCAATGCGCTGCCATAGCCGAGAACACCCTGCCCCATGATCCTTCCTTTCGTTTTGCCCCAGCGGAACATGGCCCCTTTGCCCGAACCCGGCCGCGCTGTCAATGAAGGAAAGACCGGCGGGGCCGAGACCTCTTGCAAAACAGTGGAAAAGACGCTACGCATCAGACAAGACCCATGCAACCTGAACAAGGGGGATCCCATGGAAGGCGCCAGGAATGGGCCGGGCACAAGGCCCGGAGCTCCTGTGTGGAAATTGTTGTTCAGCGGTCTGGTCATCGGCGTCGTTCTTGCCGGGGTATTCGCCTGGGCGCTGAATGCCACGGACCAGCGGCAGTTCTGCGCCTCCTGCCACATCATGCGCGAAGCGGCGGTAACGCAGAAACTCGGCATGCACGCCAAACTTTCCTGTAACGAATGTCATGCCCCCCACGCGCTGCTGGCCAAGATCCCCTTCAAGGCCGAAGCGGCCATGGAGGATGTCCTCGGCAATATCCAGGGCAAGGATGTTCCGATCCCGCCCGCCAGGAAGCATCGTGACATCGTCAACCAGAACTGCATCAACTGCCACGCGCCGGTCAACGCGACGGTCGCGAGCATGGCCGTGAAGCCCTATTGCACGGACTGCCACAGAAGTGTCGCGCACATGCGCCTGAATCCCA
>CAZNXQ010000022.1:0-23553 GCA_964576895.1 uncultured Desulfovibrio sp. | reverse complement strand
CCGCGCGCCGATCCCGGCTATCTGCAATGGCTGGAGCGCCAGTCCATGCTGGGGCAGGTCCCGGAACTGGCGGCCCAGGTTTCGGGCACGGAACGCCTGTGGCACAACAGCAGCACGGCCCGGCGCGTGCCGGTGCTGCTGCGCGCCGCTCCCAACTGGCTTGCGCTGGATGCCCGCGGCCTGGCTTCGGCCACGCCGGTGTTTCGCGCCCTGCATGCGGCGCGCCTGCCGGAGCGGCTCCCCGCGCTGGGGCTGGAAGGGCTTTTTCTCGCGCCCGTGGGCGAACAGGGCGGCATCTGGACAGCCGGGAGCGCCGCCGGAGAGCGCCACCGCGAGCGCGCCGCCACGGCGACCGCCTCGTTCACTCCCGACCCGGCCTGGGGCAGTGAGGAAGACCTGGCGCGCCTGACGGCCATGGCGGAAGCGGCGGGCGTCCAGACAGGGGGCGAACTGCCGCCGGCGGCCACCGGCCTTGGGCCGGATTTCATTCTTCAGGCCCGGCAGGTGCCGCGTTTTGGCGGCGTCTATGCCATGATTTCCGTGCCGCGCGAGGCCTGGGGCGACCTGCCCGAAGCCGGGGGAGAGTGGGACTGCCGCCCTCTGGATGCCGGAGCCGTCGCCCGTCTGGCCGGGCGCGGCCTCCTGCCGTCCGCGCTCATGCGCGACCGGCTGTCCTGGGCCGCGCCATCGGGCTGGGCCGCCACCGGCGAGGTGCGCGGGGTGGATGGTCAGCTTCGGCGCTGGGTCTACCGCCACGGGCCGGGGGTGGCGCGGCCGGTCCTGAACTGGCAGGACCCCGGCGGTCAGGCGCGGCGCATTTTTTCGGCGGCCAGCATCCGGCAGACCGGCCTTGAGGGGCAGACGCTCACCGGCCTCCGGCTTGAGGCGCTCATGGGTCTGGATGTGCCCCCGGCGGGGGCGGCTTCCGGCGGGGACTGGAGCGCCCCCGACCGCGCGGCCCTCACACCCGGCCTGGAAGCTCTGGACGAAGCCGCGCGCGAGATCCACCGTTACGGCGGCTGGGCCATGCAGGCAGATGCCCTGCCCGCCGCGCTCACGCCCCTTGTCCTGAGCGGGCCGGTGGATTTTCAGCGGGATGCCGCCACGCCCGTGGCCGTGGCCCGCGCCCTGCGGGAAGGCGATGCCGCGCCCCTGGCCGCCGCCCTGCGCGCCGCTCTTGACGCGGGCATTGAGCAGCGCCGGTGCGCGCGCGGTCTGGACGACGGATGCGGGCTTCTCCCCACGGAGCGGGGGGAGACGGCCGCATCCCTGGCCCTGCGCGCCCTGGGGCTGCCGGTCCGCGTTCCCGCCGCTGCCGGGGAGCGGCGGGCCCTGCGCGAGGCCTGCCTTTTTCTGCTCGGCTGGCGTATCGGCCTGCCCGGCCTCGCGTTTTTCAGCCCCGCCGAGCTCACCGGGGCGCTGCCGCCGGAAGGCGGGGGTGACGGCGTCATCCCGGTGTGGGACGACACGCCGGGCCGTGCCGGCGCCGCGCCGCCCATGCGGCTCGCCTTTGGCACGCTGGCGGAGCAGGAGGGTGACGACGACAGCTTTGTGCGCGCCGTGAGCCGCCTGTTGCGCGCCCGCAAGGCGGCGGGGCTTGCCCTGGGCGAACTTGTGGCCGTGAGCGGCGGCCGGGAGGGCTGGGTGGCGGCGCTCAGTTCCCTGCCTGAAGGCGGCATGTGGCTCGTTGTCGGCAATGTGGCGCCGCGCCGGCGCACGCTCTCCGTACCGCTGCCCCGGCCGGCGCGTTCCGCCGGGGATGCTGCGCCGGGAAGCCCAGGAGCGGCGCCGCGCCTTGCGGACGGCGGCCGCGCCGTGGAGGTGGAACTTGACGGTCGGCAATGCCGCCATGTACTTCTGGAGATGCAATGACCTCCGCGTCCGGGACTGCCGGGGCGGCCGGGATCCCGGATCGTGACCGGGAAAACATCAGGATACCTACAGGAGCCAGCCATGAGCGACGCTGTGACCCCCACCGGCAAGGATGAAGGCCCGTTGACGGCACCTGCCTCTTCCGGCGGCGAGCCTTCCGGAGCGCCGTCCGCGACGGCGGGACCGGCTCCCGGAACGACGGAGGCGGAAGCCGCGGCCACCGCGGCCACCGCAACGGGGGGCGCCGCGGGAAAGGGCGGCAGCCGCCACGGGGACACGGTCGCGGAAGCCATGGCGGCCGCGGAGGCCGCCGAGCGTGCCGAAGGCGCCCGCCGGCCCGACCGCTGCGAACGTGTTTTCCGGGCGCTGACCCATGCCGGGCCGCTCTTCCTCCTGCTGGTGCTCGCCGCCCAGGTCTGGCCCGATTTCTGGCACGCCGCGCGCGGCGATGCCCTCTACTGCCCGGCCGAGGCGCGGAACATCGAGGCCTTTTTCCTTTCCATGGCGCAAAGCGCGTGGCTCACACCCGGCGCGGAGGGCGTGGCCCACTGGCCGTTCTTTACCTGGTTCCTGGGCATGCTCGCGCCGCTTCCGGTCATGCTCACGGGCGCCACCGACCTGCTTTTCCCCCTTGCCGGCGCGCTGGGCGCGGCTCTGGCCCTGCTGGCCACCTGGGGCCTTGCGCGCGCGGCGGGCTTCGGCGCTGCGGCGGCGCTGGCCGCGGGGCTGGTGCTGCTGGCCGCGCCGCTCTTCGCGCCGCTGGGGCATTTTACCGGGCCGGCGGCGCTGGCGGCGGCGCTCATGGTGTTTTCGCTCGTCTGTTTCTGCCGGGGCTGGCAGGCGCAGCGGGCCTGGTGCACCCTGCCCGCGGGCTTTGTGCTGGCCGGTCTGGCCGGCTTGGCGGGCGGCCCCTTCCATCTTGCGCTGCCCCTGGCCGCGGGCTTCTGTTTTCTCCTCTGGCGCGGCGGGTTCCGGCGCGCCCAGGCCCTGGATGCGCTTCTGGGCTTCCTGCTCCTGCTCCTCCTGCTGGGGGCGTGGCTCGCGGCCATCATGCTCGGCGAGGATGACGGGGGCTATCTGCAGCAGCTCTTTGCCGGGGCCGTGCAAAAGCCGTGGCCGCTGCCCCCGCTCTGGTGGCTGGCCGCCGTGCTCGCGGCGGCGGGGCTCGCTCCCTGGATCCTGGCGGTGTTCGGCGTCTCCTGGGTGCGGGTGCTGCGCGAGGCGCCCCGCAGCCTGACCGCGTCGCGCCGCGCGGGCGGTGCCGCCCTTGTCTGGAGCGCTCTGGTGCTTGGCCTGCTGTTCACGCCCTGCATTCCCGCCGCCGGGGGCCAGATGGCGGCTGTGGCCCTGGCCTGCGTGGCGGCCCCGCTTCTGGGCAAGGCCATCCTTGCCCTCCCGCGCCTGGGCGGCCATCTGCTCTATGCCTGCGCGGCGGTGCTCCTGCTGGCCGCGGGCCTGCTCCTGCTCGGCATGAGCTTTGAGCTGACCCAGGGCGCGCTGGCGCGGGTTGTGCCGCTCATGCCCGATACGCAGGTCCTGGCTTCCCTCCGGGGCATGCCGGGGCTGCCCCTGCTCGGCGGCCTCTGCCTGCTGGCGGCTGTCGTCATGGCCCGTTTCGTGCGCGGTGAGCACGGCGGCGGGGGCCTCGTGGCGGCCGCCGTGATGAGCGCGCTCCTCGCGCAGCCCGCCACGCTCCTGCTGGCGCCCGAACTGGGAACAGTGCCCGCCGCCGGTCTGCGGACGCTGCCCGCCATCCAGAAGATGGCCCAGGCGCGTCTTGCGCCCCGACGCGCGCCTGAGGAAAACGGGCCCGCGCCTGAGGAAAACGGGGCCGCGCCGGCGACGCCGCCCGTCGTTCCCGAAACCGGGGGCGAAGCTGGAACCGGCGCCGGGGCCGCGCCCGCTCTTCCCCATGCTCCGGCCGTGCCTGAGGCTTCCGAAACGCCGGCGCAGGCGGCGCCACCGGCCGCGCCCGCGACGCCGGGAGCGGCACCCGCCCCTGAGGCGGCCCCGCAGGCAACTCCCGAAGCCGCCCCCAGGACGATTCCGGAAACCGGGACCACGCCCGAAGCGCCGCCGGCTCCGGAAGCGGAACAGGGGGACGCGGCGCCCGAACCGGGCCGCGAGCTTCCCCCCGCCGCTTCCGGCGCGGAGGACGTGACCAGGCTCTGAGCCGCGGGAGCGTCCGGCAGTTGCAACTCCGGGCGCTAAGGCCCTGCCGCTGCGGCGGTTGACGCGCGCGGCGTGCGCGGGGCTGCCGCGCCGCCCGCTGGGCAACGGGCGGGGCGCCATGGGTGCGCTTGTGCCGTTCCCCGCTTGACAGCGGTGGGGAAAGCGCGTATTGAAGGCGCGTTCAAGTGGTCGTGCCTTGCGTTTTTCCGGTTTTCAGGGCCGGCCGCTGCGTCCTCGAACGGGATTTGCGGGTTCGCCCGCCCGCGGGTCCGCGCACAGCGCGTCCGCGGGGTGCCGTTCATGTGGGGAGGCCTTGAGAGGCCCCCTTTTTTTTGTCCCGGCGCCGGGGCGCGCGCTGGCGCGTCCCCTGTCCATGGAGAATGCCGAACGCCATGCCGGAGAGTCTTGAGGAAACCGTCACCCGCCTTGTGACGCCGCTTGTGCATGCCCAGGGGCTGGAGCTCTGGGGCGTGGAGATTTTGCCGGGCGGCCGTTCCACAGTGCGCGTCTTTGTGGATCTGCCCCGCGCGGCGGCCGCGGAAGGCGCTCCGGTGGCGGGCGCCGTGGCCTCCGATCCCGCGGAGGCCGGTTCGGC
This sequence comes from uncultured Desulfovibrio sp., assembly GCA_964576895.1. Taxonomy (GTDB): domain Bacteria; phylum Desulfobacterota; class Desulfovibrionia; order Desulfovibrionales; family Desulfovibrionaceae; genus Desulfovibrio. Next base: position 18,914 of record CAZNXQ010000022.1, on the reverse strand, counting down.
AAGCATTGGTCAGTGCGAGGAAATTTCCCGGCAGCTGGGCCTTGCCATGGATGTGGAGGACTGCATGCCGGAGGCCTGGGTGCTGGAGGTTTCCTCCCCCGGCCTTGACCGCCGATTTTTTACGCTCGACCAGCTTCGTCCCTATGTGGGCGACCTGCTGGAGGTGCGGCTCGCGGCGCCCGTGGCGGCCGCCGGCGAAAACGGCGCCGCGCCGCGCCTGCGCTGGCGCGGCAGGCTGCTCGCCGTGGACGCCGAAGGTTTTACGCTGGAGCCGTGCGCGCTTTCTCCCGATGGGGAGGTGCGTCCCGAAGGGCAGCCCCCGGTGCGGCTGCCGTGGACGGAGGTGCGCCGGGCCGCACGCATCCCTGTTTTTCAGAAGCCCGTCAAGCCCGGCAAGGGGCGGGGCCGCCATCCCAGCCAAGCCTGCCGCGCCCGCGCGGCAGCCGGAGGCAGACATGAATCTTGAACTCAAGAAGGCCATTGACCAGATCAGCAAGGACAAGGGCCTTGACCGCGACATGCTCATCGACACCCTGGAAGAGGCCGTGCGGATGTCCGTGCTGCGCCGTTTCAGCGAGGACATGGACGTGGAAGTGACCTATAATGACGACACCGGCGACATTGAGGTCTACCAGTTCAAAATCGTGGTCGAGGACGGCGACGTGGCCAATGAGGATACCCAGATCGCCCTGGCCGAGGCCCGCGAGCACGATCCCTCGGTCCAGCTGGATGACGAGATGGGCTTCCGCGTCAAGGTGGAGGATCTGGGGCGCATTGCCGCGCAGTCCGCCAAGCAGGTCATCATCCAGCGCATGCGCGACGCCGAGCAGGAGATCATCTACGAGGAATACAAGGACCGCGTGGGCGAGATCGTCTCCGGCATCGTCCAGCGGCGCGACAAGGGCGGCTGGGTGGTCAACCTCGGCCGCACCGAGGCCATCCTGCCCCGCGAGGAGCAGATCCCGCGCGAGCATTACAAGCGCGGCGACCGTCTCCAGGCGCTCATCATTGATGTGCGCAAGGAGGGGCGCGGCCCGCAGGTCGTCATTTCCCGTGCGCACCGCGACTACATGGCGGCGCTGTTCCGCCGCGAGGTGCCTGAGGTGGACGACGGCGTGGTGCAGATCATGGGCGTTGCGCGCGACCCTGGCTCCCGCGCCAAGGTGGCCGTCATCTCGCGCGAGCGCGATGTGGACCCGGTGGGCGCGTGCGTGGGCGTGCGCGGTTCGCGCATCCAGAACATCGTGCAGGAGCTTCACGGCGAGCGCATCGACATCGTGGTCTGGAGCCCGGACATCGCCACCTATGCGCGCAATGCCCTGGCGCCGGCCCTGGTTTCGCGCATCGTGGTGGACGAGGAAGAGAATCTGCTGGAAGTCATCGTGCCCGACGACCAGCTCACCAACTCCATCGGCCGCAAGGGGCAGAACGTCAAACTCGCGGCGCGGCTGCTGGGCTGGAAGGTCGATATCTTCACCGAGACCCGCTACAACGAGGCCAATGCCATCGGTCACGGCCTTGAGCAGGTGGCGAGCGTGGCCGAAGTTTCCATCGAGGCCCTGCTGGCGGCGGGCTATTCCTCGCTGGCCGCCCTGCGCGAAGCCACGGACGGGGAGCTTTCGGACAAGCTCGGCATCAGTGAGGCGCGCATCTCCGACCTGCGCTCGGCCATCAACTTCCTTGCGCCGGTGGTGGAGGAAGATCCGGAGCCGTCGGACGTGAGCCTGGCCTTGCCGGAATCCGGGGAAGCGGAGCGGGCGGACGCTGACGGCGCCGGAACGGACGGCGGCCATGCCTGAGTCCGGGGCGGACAGCGGCCCGGTGCGGATGTGCGTCATCTGCCGCCGCCGCTTTGCCAAGGCGGACCTGCGCCGCCATGTGCTGACGCCGGAAGGAAGTTTGAGTATTGACGAGACGCACACCAGTCCGGGCAGGGGCTGGTATCTGTGTTCCGATCCCGCCTGCGAACGCAGGTTCGCGAACTACAGGCCGGGAACGCGGCATTCGGGGCGGCGCGCACGCGCTGCCGCCGGGACGAGCAAGGGGGCCATATGGCAGAAATAAAGATCAAGGTGAAGGACCTCGCCAGCGAGCTTGACGTGCCTTCCAAGGACATGCTCCGCGCCCTGCGCGAGCTTGGGGTCTCGGCCAAGAGCATGGCCGGCTCCCTTGAGCCGGAAGAGGCCGGGCGCCTGCGCGCGCACTTTGCCGCCCGCAGGGAAAGCGCGGTGGAGTGCACCACGGTCCAGCCCAATGTCATTGTCCGCCGCCGCCGCAAGGAAAGCTCCCCGGCCCCGGAAGCTCCGGCGCCGACAGAAGCCGCCGTCCCCGCGCCGGAACCGGCGCGGGAGCCCGAAGCCGAACCGGCGCCGTCCGGAGAGGCCGTTGCCGCGGCCCCGGCGGCGAAGGCCGCCGCTCCCGCGGAAGCCCCCGCTGCGGCTCCCGAAGCCGCGCCCCGGCGCCCCGCGGGCGCGCGGGTCATCAGCCGGCCGGGGCAGGCCGCTACGGCGCGCAAAAAGCCTGAAGACGCCGTGGCTCCGGCGCCCGCGAAGGCGCCCGCGCAGGAGGCCCCCGCCGAACCGGCGCCTGCCGCGCCTGAGCCTGTCGCTCCCGCGCGGGAAGAGGCTCCGGCGCCGGAGGCCGCGCCCGAAGCGCCGCGCGCCGAGGAGCCTTCGGGCTCGGCCGAAGCCGCGCCCGCGGCTGCCGCCGAACCGGCGGAAAAGGGCGCCAAACTTTCCCGCATCGCGCGGCCGGATGCCTCGGCCGAGCCCGAAGGCTCCTCGGCGCCGACCCTGCCCCCGCGCAGCGAAGCGCGCCGCGAGGCCGATGCCGAGGGAGACGGCGGCGAAGAGCAGCCGCGCGCCGCCCGGCAGGAGGCCGCGCCGCAGGTGCGGATCATTTCCCGGCCCGCGCCCGGCAGTCAGCCGCGCCCCGCCCCGGCGGGCGCGCCCGGCGGCCGTGGCGGCTATCGCGATGGGCAGCGCCCCGGCGGCGGCTACGGGCAGCGGCCCGGCGCTTCCGGCGCGGGCAGGCCCGGTGGTTTCGGCGCCGGGCGGCCCGGTGCGCCCGCGTTCGGCCAGCCCGCTCCGGGGCAGGCGGACAGCCGCGACGGCCAGAGCAAGAAAAAGCGGCTCAAGGGCCGCCGCACCGTGGACTTTCAGCAGGGCGATTTCGGGCGCCATGGCGACGATGAGGAGGGCCTGCGCCTCAATCGCGGCCGGGGACGCCGCAAGGGCGGCAAGCTTCAGGCCGCGCCGCAGACCACCCAGCCCATCAAGGCGGCCAAGCGCAAGATCCGCGTGACCGAGGCCATCCGCGTGGCGGACATGGCCCACCAGATGGGCCTCAAGGCCAACGAGATCATCAAGGTGCTCTTCGGGCTGGGGGTCATGGCCACCATCAACCAGTCGCTGGACATCGACACGGCCACGCTGGTGGCGGCGGAATTCGGCTACGAGGTGGAGAAGGCCGGCTTCTCGGAAGAGGACTACCTCATGCCCAAGGAGGCCGACACGCCCGAAAGCCTCAAGCCCAGGCCGCCGGTGGTGACCATCATGGGCCATGTGGACCATGGCAAGACCTCCCTGCTCGACGCCATCCGCAAGTCCAACGTGACCGGCGGCGAGGCGGGCGGCATCACCCAGCATATCGGCGCCTACCATGTGAAGACCAAGCGCGGCGAGATCGTCTTTCTCGATACGCCGGGTCATGAGGCGTTCACGGCCATGCGCGCGCGCGGCGCCCAGGTGACGGACCTTGTCATTCTGGTGGTGGCGGCGGATGACGGCGTCATGGAGCAGACCCGCGAGGCCATCAACCACTCGCGCGCGGCCAATGTGCCCATCATGGTGGCCGTCAACAAGATGGACAAGCCCGGCGCCGACCCCGACCGGGTGCTGCGCGAGCTGGCCGAGCTGGGCCTTCAGCCGGAAGACTGGGGCGGCGACACCATCGTGGCCCGCGTTTCCGCCAAGACCCGCCAGGGGCTGGACGATCTGCTCGAACTCGTGGCCCTGCAATCGGAGATCATGGATCTCAAGGCCAATCCGGACAAGCCCGCGCGCGGCCATATCGTGGAGGCGCGGCTGGACAAGGGGCGCGGCCCGGTGGCCACGGTCCTCATTCAGGAAGGCACGCTCCGCCAGGGCGACAACTTCGTCTGCGGGCAGTTCTCCGGCCGTGTGCGCGCGCTCACCAGCGACCAGGGCAAGAAGGTCAAGGAGGCCGGACCCTCCATCCCCGTGGAGGTGCAGGGCTTTGAGGGCGTGCCTGAGGCCGGCGAGGAATTCCTTGTGGTCGCTGATGACAAGCTGGCCCGCCGCATCGCGGATTCGCGCGCGGTGCGCCAGCGTGAGCACGACCTGCGCTCCGAGGCGCGGGTCACGCTGGAATCCTTCCTGTCGCAGAGCCCCTCGGACCAGGAGGCCAAGACCCTCAACCTGGTGCTCAAGGCCGACGTGCAGGGCACGCTGGAGGCCATCACCGAGGCCCTGAACAAGCAGAGCACGGACAAGGTCAGGATCAGCGTGGTGCATGGCGGCACGGGCGCCATCAGCGAATCGGACATCCTGCTCGCCTCGGCCTCCAGGGCCATCATCATCGGCTTCAACGTGCGGCCCGCCGCGCGCATCAAGGATGTGGCCGAACGCGAGAATGTGGACATCCGCTTCTACGACATCATCTACAAGCTTGTGGATGACATCAAGAACGCCATGGCCGGCATGCTTGCGCCGGTGCAGCGCGAGGTCTACCTCGGCCAGGCCGAAGTGCGCGAGACGTTCAGCGTACCCAGGGTGGGCGTCATTGCCGGTTCCTATGTGGCGGACGGCAAGATCGCGCGCAATGCGGGCGTGCGCCTCCTGCGCGATGGCGTGGTCATCTATACCGGCAGGATCGCCTCGCTGAAGCGCTTCAAGGATGACGCGCGCGAGGTGGTCAAGGGCAATGAGTGCGGCGTTGGCCTTGAGAACTTCAATGATGTCAAGATCGGCGATGTCATCGAGGCCTTCGAGACCGTGGAGGAGGCCGCCACCCTCTAGGCCACCCGGACGACCTTTCACCGGAGGCAGCAATTTGCTGCCTCCGGCGCGCGCGACGAGAACCCCATGCCCATGTTCCTGGCGGTGCTGACCGTTGAATTCAGCCTGGACGGCAACGACAACCTCAAGGCCAAGCGCCGCGTGGCCAACAGCCTGAAGCAGAAGGCGCGCAACACGTTCAACGTGGCCATTGCCGAGGCGGGCACCGAGAACAGCCTCACCCGCCTCCGGCTGGCGGTCGTGTCCGTTTCCAACAGCGAACGCCACCTGCGTTCGCGCATGGACAAATGCTGCCTCATGCTTGAGGCCGTCTCTCCCGAAGAAATGATCGACAGCGAGGTGGAGATTTATGCCGCTGATTGACGCCGTGCCCGAAAAATGGCGCGGCGACGCTCTGCGCGTGGCCGAGGCCGTGCGCGGCATGGACCGTGTGCTCGTGGCGGCGCATGTCAATCTGGACGGCGACGCCCTGGGCTCCATGGCCGCCGCCGGTTACCTGCTCGCGGCCCTGGGCCGGAAGTTCGTGCTGTACAGTTCCACGGGCCTGCCGGGCACGCTGGCCTTTCTGCCGTTGCCGGGCAAACTGCATACCAGTCTGGCGCATCTGCCCTTTGCGCCGGAAAGCGCCCTGTTCCTCGACTGCGACGAACCGTACCGCCTGGGGGCGGAACTGGCGCCGCTCGCGGGCAGCTTCCCCAGCGTCAATATCGATCACCATCTCGGCGGCCCCGGCATGGGCAGCATCGCCAACTGGGTGGACCCCGGAGCCGCCGCCACCGCCGAGCTGATGACCTGCGTGGCCCTTGCCCTGGAGCAGCCGCTCACGGGCCCCCTGGCCGATTCCGTGGCCCTGGGGCTGATTACCGATACCGGCGGCTTCTGCCACGGCAATACGGATGCCGAGGTCTTTGAGCTCTGCGCCCTGCTGGCCAGGGGCGGCTGCCGCATCTCGGATCTGCGCGAGCGGCTGGACAGCGGCTGGCGCATGGGCCGCCTGCGCCTCTGGAGCCGGCTGCTGGGGCGCGTGCGTCTGGCCTGTGATGAGCGCGTGGCCATGTGCCCGGTCTTTCAGGAGGATCTGGAGGAGTGCCATGCCTCCCGCGAGGAGATGGAAGGCATGGTGGACTGGTTTCGGCGCATCCAGGGCGTCCGGGTGGCGGCCCTGCTGCGCGAGGAAGGGCCGGAATGCTGCAAGTTCAGCCTGCGCTCGCGCGGCAGCGTGGATGTGCGCGCCATGGCCATGGCCCTTGGCGGCGGCGGCCACCGCAATGCCGCGGGCGGCACCATCGACCTGCCCATGGCCGCGGCTGAGGCCGTCCTGCTGGAAACCGTGGGCGCGGCGCTGGCCGCCCGCGACGCGGAGGCGCGGTGATGGCCGGTTCCTGCCGGCGGACCGTGGACAGGGCGCCGCGTCCGTGGGGGCGGCCTGAGGGGCGGCACGGTTTCGGCTTCCTTGCCGTTGTTGTTTTCCTTGTCATGACGGGGGTTTTCTGTTCCGGCGGCGCGGCCCGCGCCGTGCCCCCGGACAGCGCGCGCCTCACGCCCGTGGTGCGCGCCGTGCGGGCCGCCGCGCCCGCCGTGGTCAATATCACCAGCGCCCGCTTCGCGGAGCGCGGGCGCCTTTCGCCGCTGGAACGCTTTTTCGGCCCGCTGCCCGACCGGCTGGAGGGCGGCGCCCGCCAGAAGCGCGTGAGCCTTGGCAGCGGGGTCATCGTGGATGGCGGGCGGGGCCTGGTGCTCACCAATGCCCATGTGGTGGCCGGCGGCGACGAGATCATGATCCATCTTCAGGACGGGCGCGAGTTTCCCGCGCGCATCCTGGGCGCGGAGCCGGATTTTGACCTGGCCGTGCTGGAGATCAGGGGCGCCTCGGGGCTGCCCTCGGCGCGGCTTGCCGATACGGGCGACCTCATGCCCGGCGAGACGGTGATCGCCATCGGCAATCCCTTCGGGTTCACGCATACGGTGACGACGGGCGTCATCTCCGCCCTGGGGCGTTCCATCCGCAACGAGGGGGGCATGCTCACGGATCTCATCCAGACGGACGCGGCCATCAATCCCGGCAACAGCGGCGGCCCGCTCCTGGACTTGGACGGGCGCCTCATCGGCATCAATACCGTGCTGGACGCGCGGGGCGAGGGCATCGGGTTTGCCATTCCCGCGGGCAAGGCGCGCCGCGTGCTGGAAGACATCCTGGCCGGAAGCCGGACGGCGCCGCTCTGGCTCGGCCTGCTTGGGCAGGATGTGGACGGGCGCACGGCACAGGCCCTGGGGCTGGATGCGGCGGGCGTGCTTGTCCGCGAGGTGGTGCCGGGCACGCCGGCCGCGGGCGCGGGCATTGAGGCCGGGGATATCCTTTTGAGCCTGAATGGCACGGCTCTTCGCGACGGGCGCGATCTTGTCAATGCCCTGCGCAACCAGACATCCGGGGAGCGCGTGCGCGTCGCCCTGCGCCGCGCCGAAACCACGCGCACGCTCGACCTGACGCCCGTGCCGCTGGATGACGCCGCCACGCGCCGCCTTCTGGAACGCCGCTGGGGTTTTGACGTCAGGGAAGGCAGGGGCGGCCCTGTGGTGGCGGCGGTGCGGCCCGACGGCCCCGCGGCCTTTCTGCGGCCGGGGGACGGCGTGGCCGGCGCAGCGGGGCGGCGCCTGCACTCCACGAAAGAGCTGCTGGAGGTCTTCCGGCGCGAGCGTCTGGCTCCGGAGGCCGTCCTGCAGATCGTGAGGGACGGCCGCGTCTACCAGGCGCGGCTCGTGCCCTGAACCGGACGCCGGGAAGCTGGGACAAATTCTCCGGCTACTTGACAGGCCCTTCCCGGAAAGCTATGCCTTGCTGGCGGAGGAGAACCCCCGCAAAAGCGGAACATCAAATTTCTGGAGGAAACAATGGGCTACAATGTGACCGTCGATACCGACAAGTGCGTGGGCTGTGGCGAGTGCGTGGATGTCTGCCCCGTGGAAGTCTATCAGCTGAAGGACGGCAAGTCCGAACCTGTCAACGCCGAAGAATGCCTCGGCTGTGAATCCTGTGTCGAGGTGTGCGAGAGCAACGCCATCACCGTGGAAGAGCAGTAGTCCGTCCCTCCGGGGAAACCCCGCGGAGATCCGTTCTGGAGCGCCGCCGGACGCGCATGCCCGGTGGCGCTCGCCGTTTCCGCTCCCCGCCCCTGCGGCGGGGAAGGGAACGCGCGCCGGCCCGCGCCCGGCACCCGGCGCGCCCGCAACCGCATCCACACTCCGGCCCGGAGCATCGGCAGGAAAGCACATGATTCCAGACCTCAGCCCCCTATTTGCCCGGTATGCCGTCCTGCGGGACGAAGCGGACGCCGTCTTTGCCCGCGTTGCCGCGCAATATCCGGAGTGCGTGACCTGCCGTGAAGGCTGCAGCGATTGCTGTCATGCGCTCTTTGATCTTTCCCTGGTAGAGGCCATGGCCGTCAATGTCGCGTTCAACACGGCCTTCGGCCATGGCCGCGAACGTTCGGAGATCCTGACGCGCGCCTCGGAAATCGACCGCGCCCTCACCCGCCTCAAGCGGGAGATGTTCCGCGCCGAGAAGGACGGCGAAAGCCCGGAGGCCATCATGGCCAGGGCCGCCGCCCTGCGCGAGCCCTGCCCGCTGCTCGGCCCGGACGACCGCTGCCTGCTCTATGCCGCGCGGCCCATCACCTGCCGCCTCTACGGCATTCCCACGGTCATTGGCGGCCAGGCCCATGTCTGCGGTTTTTCGCGCTTTGACACGGGACATTCCTATCCCACGGTGCAGCTTGACAGGTTTCAGGCGCGGCTGGATGCCCTCAGCCGCGAGATCGCCGAAACCGTCCAGTCCCGTTTTTCGGAGCTTGCCGAGGTCTATGTGCCTCTGTCCATGGCGCTGCTCACGCGCTATGATGAGGACTATCTCGGCATCGGCCCCGCCAGGCCGGAAGAGTGAGCCATGGGTGACGCTGATTCCCGTGGCGCGGCATCCGCGCCCGGCACTGTGGCCGCGCGTCTTTTCGCGGAGGAGGTCCCGCGCGAGCTCAGCGCCGACGAGGCGCGGCTCAAGCGGGAAATCTATGAAAAGATGAACCCGCGGCGCCGCAAATTTGTGGACCGCCTGGGCTATGATCTCTGGGATCCGTTCCAGAAGCCCAATGATCCTCTGGACATACGCACGGACCGAAGCCAGCGCACGGCCCAGGAGCTGATCGACGCCTTTTCGCGCGCCGCCGGCGCGGCCTCGCGCGACCGCTCCTATCGGGCGGGCGTGGCCCAATGCGCTCTGGGCATCATCAACAAGGACGAAAAGTATCAGGGCATTTTCGATTTCTGCCTCTGGTATCATGAGCTCCTGAAACGGGAAGGACACCTGTCATGAAAGAACGCTACGACGATATCGACGAATACATCGCTGACCTCAAGGCGGAGATCGCGGTCAATGAAAAGTGCGCCAACCACTATTACAATCTGGGGCTGGCCTTTCTGAGCAAGCGCGATTTCGTGGCCGCCGAGGAGGCCTTTCTCGCGGCGCTGCGCAATTCCCCCCATCTGGCCGAGGCCTATGTCCAGCTGGGCGGCATCTGCCTTGAACGGGGCGATCTTGAGGGCTGCCTGCGCTATAATCAGGAGGCCGCCAATTCGCGGGCCAAATTTCCCATTCCCCAGAGCAATATCGCCTTTGTCCACCTCCAGCGCGGCGAACCGGACAAGGCCATCGAGGCGCTCACCAAGGCATTGAAATGGGATCCGGACTTTCTCCAGGCCAAGAATGCCCTGGCGACGGCCCACTTCATGAAGCGCGAGCTCGACACGGCGGAAAAACTGTGCCGGGAGATCCTTGCCAGGGAACCGGGCTTTGCCCCCGCCTGGAACAACCTCGCCCTGGCGCTCTTTGAGCAGGGGCGCGCCGCCGAGGCGGGCGAAGCCGCCGACAAGGCCCTGGAACTCGGTTTCGAGGTCCCCGCGGGCTTTCTGGAGGAACTGGCGGCCGCGCGCGGGTGATGCCGATACGTCCGGGTGCCCGGCTCCGGCAGGGGATGCGGGTATCTGCGATGAACACCGGGATCGGACGCTTCTGGCGCCCGGCCCGGTGTTTTGCGTTTCAGCGCGCCGGAATTGGAAGGGCGGCGAGGCCGGGCTGACGTTGCAGGCATGCTTTTTGCTAAAGTGGAGACGGACTGACAGCGGGCGGACATTTCTGCCGTCCGCCTTTTCGACGCAAGGAGCATATCATGGAAGTGCAGTTCCGCAGCCGGAATCATGATCTCGGCGCTTTTTTCCCCACCTTTCAGGAGCGTGTCAACGCCATGCTGCCCGCCGGGAACCGCGCCGCGGATGCCGCCGCCTCTGCCGCGCCTGCGCTGGACACCGTGGAAGAGCTGCCCGTTACGCCGCATTATCCCGACAATGAGGAAGTGCGGCTGACACTTGCGCGGGTGGAGGAGGAAGCCGTGCTCCAGAGCGAGGAACTGGTCCAGGCGCATTCCGGCCTCAATGAACAGCGCGTTGCCCGCCTGCTTGGCCTGCTGGATGACTAGCGTGTTTTCGCAATGAAATTGCGTGACGCTCTGGCGGCTGCGGGAGCGGACGGCGCAATGTGCGCCAGAGTTCCCGTATGCGCGGTCGGGAGTGGCTTTGGGCTCGTGCGGGGAATGTGCGTCCTCCGGCACGGGGCCGGGTGCGCTCTCTGGTGTGAACACCCGCCGGAGCAGGGTTTTCCGCGTGTGCGCGGTCGGGAAATGCTGCGCGGAGCTTGACAGGTTTGGAGGGAAAGCGTAGCTTGGCCTTCTTCGAGCGGGAGTAACTCAGTGGTAGAGTGCAACCTTGCCAAGGTTGAAGTCGCGGGTTCAAATCCCGTCTCCCGCTCCAGAATATTGGCGGCATAGCCAAGTGGTAAGGCAGAGGTCTGCAAAACCTCCATCTCCAGTTCAAATCTGGATGCCGCCTCCAGCTTTTTCTCCGGCGGTCACAGCGCCGCGGACAGGCAGATGATGCCTCTCTTCGTCCCCTGAGGGGCGATGCGTTCCATGCGGGAGTAACTCAGTGGTAGAGTGCAACCTTGCCAAGGTTGAAGTCGCGGGTTCAAATCCCGTCTCCCGCTCCACCAGCCTTTTGCGGGAATAACTCAGCGGTAGAGTGTCAGCTTCCCAAGCTGAAGGTCGCGGGTTCAAATCCCGTTTCCCGCTCCAGAGATTTCAAAGGGTCAGGAAGAGAGTTCTTCCTGACTCTTTTTGTCTCCTGACAGCATCCCCGGAGCATTGTGCTGAGGAAAACGCCCTGCCGGTTTCCGGAGGGCGGTTGTCAGCGCAGGCGCCGTCATCCACCCTCGCCGCTCAGGCCGGGATGCGCATGTCGCCGTCGCGTATCTTGTCCCGGTTTCGCAGGAAGGCCGCGAAGAGCCAGACAAGAAGGCCGGGCAGCAGAAAATGGAACGCGGCCACCAGCAGCCAGACCTCCGCGTCGGTGCCCATGGCGGCAAAGGTACTGATCTGGCCGACCAGGCCACTGGTGCCCATGCCCGCGCCTTCAGGCAGATTCTGCATGGGAAAGACGGCGGTGACCATCGGCCCAAGGCACGCGCTTGCCAGGATAGGTGGCAGGGCTATCCATGGATTGCGGACAAGATTGGGCACCTGGAGCATGGAACAGCCGATGCCCAGGCTGATGAGGCCGCCGGGCCCGTTATCGCGGTATCCGGCAATGGCAAAGCCCACAAGATGGCAGCAGCAGCCCACGGTGGCCGCGCCGGCGGCCACGCCCCCCAGATTGAGCATGATGGCGATGGCCGCGCTGGAAATGGGCAGGGTGAGGGTGATGCCCATGATGACGGCAACGAAGATGCCCATGGGCACAGGCTGCATTTCGGTGGCGGCCATGATGAAGTGGCCCAGTCCCTGCATGAAGGCGGCCACAGCCGGGCCGACGAACGTTCCGGTGACGATGCCCGCGCACAGGGTGACCGCGGGGGTGAGGATGATGTCCAATCCGGTTTCGCCGGAGATGAGCTTGCCGCATTCCGCGCCGACGGCGGCCGCCGCGAAGGCGCCGGCCGGTCCTCCTGCCGCTGCGCCGGCCATGCCCGTGACGGCCGAGGTAAAGAGCACCAGCGGCGGAGACTTGAGCCCCCAGGCCACGGCCACGCCGATGCACGGGCCGGACATGTCCATGGCGAGCCTGCCCGCCCTGACCAGTGAGTCAATGCCGAGTTCGGTGCCAAGGGTCTTGGCGATCAGTCCGATGATCAGCGAGGCAAAGACGCCAAGCGCCATGGAGCCAAGCGCATCCACGCCATAACGTTGCAGGGAAAAGATGATGTCCTTGCGGCGCAGGAACGACTTGAGAGCCTGTATGGAAACCTGCATGTTCTTTCCCGAAAAAATGGAATGCGGTGAGGGGAAGGGGGCATGGCGAAAGGCCTTTCGCCATGCCCCGCGCGTGCTATTCCGGTTCGATGGCGATGACCCTGGCCGCCGAGCCGTCGGTGCCGAGCAGCTTGAGGGGCAGGCAGACGAAGAAGACGCGCTCCTTGGAAATGGCGCGCAGGTTGGTGCACCATTCGATGAGGATGATGTCGCGGCTGAGGAATTGGCGATGGGCGTACCCGTCATAGCCCGCGCCCGCCTTGCCGCCGGACTGCTTCATGGGGCTCATGTCCGTCATGAAATCCTGGGCCAGGGCCTTGATGCCCTTTTTCACGAGCCAGTCGCAGGCATCGTTTTCCAGATAGATCATCTCGTTCCAGAAGCGTTCCGTGCCCCAGGCCTCGTCCGTCCAGCCGGTGCGGATGATGGCGATGTCGCCCTTGCGGACCTCGACGCCCGCGTTCTCAAGGTCGGCCGCGCTCACACCCTCACCGGGTTTCTTGTGCGTCATGTCAATGACCACCCCGTCGCCGATCACCATGTGCAGGGGCAGTTCATGATTGGCGAACCCGTCCTCAAAGCAGTGGATGGGGACATCGATATGCGTAAAGCTCTGCGTGGTCATGGAAATATTGGTCGAGAGAAAGCCCATCTGCTTCACGGTGGAGCAGACATGAAAGGAGGTCAGCGGCTCCTCGCAGTTGCACAGATGCTTGCGGGGAAACTGGATGAACTTCTGGTCCGGGTCGATGGTCAGGCTGAGATCGATGATTTTGCCCAGCATATTCGCTCCTTGCTGTTGGGGGAGGGGAAAAAACGCCTACTTCATGAGGCCGGCTTCCCTGAAGGCGCGCAGGGCGCCGGGATGCAGTTGTTCCGGGGTGAAGCCGTGGCACAGGGCCTCTCTGGTGATCAGCCTGCCTGCGGCATGGTACGTCTTGAATTCGTCCACATGCTTGATGATGATGCTCACCAGGCGGTAGGCGACCTCTTCCGGCATCTCCAGTGATGCCGCCCAGAAATTCGGCGTCCCCAGGGTGAGGAACGCCGCGTTCTGTCCCTTGAAGGTTCCGGCGGGAACGGTGATGATGCTGTAGGGGATGCCGGTCTTGGCGAGGACCCTGTCCAGGGCCTCCCTGCTGGAGCCGAACCAGTTCACCTTGTCGAAGGACGCCTGCACCTCGATGGCCGCCGGCCCCGGCACCACTTCGCCGGTAACGGGGTTGCTGAGGATGTCCGCCCCGGCCGCGCTGGACAGGCCGTCCTTGAAACTGGAAAGCGCGCTGGCGTTCCCCACCCACTGCACATTGATCTTGCTCGCCAGATCATACCCGGCGCTGATCTGGTCGAAGAGGAAGGTGCCGTACACATCCTGCGATTTCTTGCCGATGGCCACGGTCTTGCCCACCAGGTCGGGAATGGAGGTGACGCCCGCCTCGCGCGACATGAAGCAGCTGTCGCTGTCATACATGGCGAAGAGGACGCGCATGTCCCTGGCGATGGGTTCCTTGAACGGCGGCTTGCCGTTCTGCGCCTGCCACATGGACGTATAGGTGCCCATGATGACCATGGTTTTTTTGGCGCTGGCATCGGCGGCATGCAGTTTTTTCAGGTTGTAGAACATGCCGTAGCCTTCTTCCTGGGTGACGTTCAGATCACTTCCGGACTTCTTGACGATGTCTTCAATGGCGGAGCCCATGACATAGCCGGTCTTGCCGAAGGGCGCGCTGATGAAGGTAAGGGTTTCGCCTGCGGCCAGAGCCGGGGAAGCGCTGAGCCACAACGCCACAAAAAGAAGACTGAGAGGCCTGAGCAGCGAACGCATGATGCTCCTCCTGGGTTTTGTCATGCCTGCACGGGATGGGCGCACTGCACCGCAGTGGCTCTCTGCCAGAACCAGTAGGCGGCCAGCGCGGCAAGGCCGATGCCAAGCCACAGTGGCTGCCCGAAAACGATGAACAGGGCGAAGGCCAGGGAAGCCAGCCCCGAAAGAAGACGCTGGGCCGGGCTGGCCAGCGTGAAACACCAGCCCCAGATGGTGTAGGAAAAGCACAGGATCGCGAGGATGGCGGCGCCAATGGAGAGGATGGTTCCCGTGATGTTGTCGCTGCGCAGCAGGAGCGCGGGATTGAAGATGAAGAAAAAGGGCAGGATGAAGCCGGTGGCGGCCATTTTCAGGGCTTCCCAGCCTGTCCGCGTATAGTTGGAGTCCGCGATGGAGGCCGCCCCCAGCGAGGCCACGGCCACCGGCGGGGTGATGCAGGAGATCACCGCGAAATAAAAGCAGAAGAAGTGGATCTGGAAGGGATCGACCCCCATTTTCACGATACCCGGCACCACCAGGATGGCCACCAGGGCATAGGCGGCGGAGCTGGGCACGCCGCACCCCAGAATGATGCACAGGGCCATGGCCATGAACAGCGTGATCAGCAGGTTGCCCTTGCTGACCATGGCGATGACCTGGGCGAGCTTGGTGCCCAGCCCCGTGCTGACCACCACCTGGGCGATGATGGCCACGGCCGCCACCACAATGGCGATCTTGGCGGCCTGAACGGCGCCATTGGCCATGCCGTCGATGAATTCCCTGATTTTCGGGCGCGTGGTCTTGCGGGCAAAGCCGATGGCAAGCACCAGCAGCGTACACCAGAACGCGGTGAAACCGGGGCTGAGCTGCATGACGAGCATCACCGTGAGCACCACCAGCGGAATGATGAACACGCAGGCGCGCTCCAGGAGCATGCGCAGGTCCACCACGGAGGAAAGCCCCTGGATGTTCTGCTTGCGGGCGATCAGTTCCACATTGATGGCGATGGCCAGAAAATAGAGCGCGGCCGGAATGAAGGCGGCGATCATCACCGTCGGGAAGGGCACGCCCAGAAACGCGGCCATGAGAAAGGCGGTGGCGCCCATGACCGGGGGCATGATCTGGCTTCCCGTGGAGGCGGCCGCCTCAATGCCCGCCGCGATTTCCGAGGAGTAGCCGAAGCGTTTCATGGTGGGGATGGTGAAGGCCCCCGTGATCATGACATTGGCGAGCGCCGAGCCGGACGCCATGCCCACCAGGGCGCTGCCGAGCACGGCGGTCTGCCCCGGCCCCCCCTTGCTGATCTTGCTGCCGAGCTTTCCCATTTCCAGGAAAAAGGCATTGGCGCCCATGATTTCCAGACAGGAGCCGAACAGGACGAGCAGAAAGCCGAATTCCACGATCATGCCGAGGATATTGCCGAAAATGCCCGAACCGAAGCCCAGGCAGATGGTGGAAATGGCGGAGTCGAAGCTGATGGGCGTATGGTGGAGCGGCCCCGGAAGATAGTGGCCGAACAGCATGTAGGCCAGCGCGATACAGGCAATGATGGGAAAAACCTTGCCCCAGGCCGCCCAGGTGCAGATGAGCACGCCCACGAGCAGAAGGCAGCCCATCAGCACGTCGGGGCCTTCAGGAAAACCGATGCGCAGCTCAAGATCGTCGATATTGAGCCACATATACGAGGTGGAGACGGCAAAGGCCACAATGATCGCAAGCCACAGAAGCCGGTATGCCAGCCGCGTGCTCCTGGAAAAATACCACAGGGCCAGGAGGGCTCCCACCAGGCCGATATGCACGATCTGGTTCTGCATATAGGACTGGAACATGAATTGCGTAATCGCCATCTGGTAGATCACAAGCGCCCAGGCCACCACTGTCATCAGCGTATGCACAACTGTTCGCATGTTGCCCTCCTGATCGCGCGGGAGCGTCTGAAGCGTGGGAACGGAAAATCCGTAATTCAATTTTTTTGAAAGATAATTAAAAATTTAGATTTAAGTCAACCTGCGTACGGGACATTTTCTTGGGACGGTAGTGGTGAAAAAAGCTGGGTCCGCAGGGGGGGCGGCATGGCGCGCCATGCGGCGCCGGGCGCAATTTTTCCGGCCGGCGGGGCCGGCCCCATGGCCGGCAGGGATGGACAGCGGGGCCAAGCCATGGTTTTCTAGGGCCGGCATGCAGAGGCTGCGCCCAGCTACCGGAGCGGCCCGGCTTCCGGTGTGGGGAGGGCGCTCGCGCCGGTATGCGCCGCTCCCTTTCCGGCTGTTCCGCCGGGCAGGTGACCCGGGCGCCGCAAGGGCGATCGGGCGTGGGGCTCGTTTCCGGCGCTTTCTGGAGCGCGCCGGGACCTGCTCCGAGGCAGTTTCATTCGCAGGGGATGAGGGTGAAAGATTTCAGCGGTGACTATATATCCTGGTTACGGACATTCTACCAGCTGGCGGAGCTCCGCTCGTTTTCCCGCGTGGCGGAAGTGGTAGGGCGCTCGCAAAGCACCATCACCTATCAAATCAAGAAGCTCGAACAGCGGCTGGGCGTTGAGCTGGTCAACCGGCGCGCCAGCCCCCCGGAGCTCACCGGCGAGGGGGAACAGCTCTACCGGATCTGCCAGCGGCTTTTCCGGTTGCTGCAACAGGTGGAAGAACAGGTGAGCGGTGGCGCCGAGATCTGTGGCGACATCATCCTGTGCGCCAATTACGGCATCACCACCTATTATCTTCCTCCCCGCCTCATGGAGTTCCGGAAGCGCTATCCGCAGGTTTCCGTTGAAGTGCGCCCCCAGCCCATCGGGGATCTGATAAAGTCCTATTACGCCCCGGATGTGGACATGCTGGTCACGCAGATGGATGTCATGCCTGAGGGGGCCCAGGGCTATCCCCTCTTTTCGGCCAACATGTCTCTGGTGATGCCCGCGGACTGGGATGTGCCCGTGAGCGACCCGCCGCGCCTGGAGGATTTCGTCCATTTGCCCTTTGTGGCGTTCTGGCGCGATTATCCCCTGGACAGACAGGTGGAAAAGCGGATCAGCGAAGCCGGCTACACGCTGAATATCGAGCAGTACGGCAGCTTTTTCCTGCCCATTCTCATGCACGTCTCCTTGGGGCGCGGCGTTGCCATCATGGATGAGTTCCATGCGAGAACGCCGGGCTTCAATGTGAAGAGCCATTCGCTTGCCAGGATGTTTGAAAAGCGCGTCTACGGCATCTTTCACCGGCCGCGGCAGTACCTTTCGCCGGCGGTGCGCGCCTTCATCGCCTTTCTTCTGGAACGGCGCGGAGAGAATTTCGCGGCGGACGCGCCGTTTTCCGCCTGGGAACCGCTGCCGGAAAAAAACAGCGGCGGCGAAACTCCGGAGGGATAGGGCCGCTGCCCTGCCGCCCGCATCCCGCGCGACCGGCAGGGCATTGTGCGGGCCGAACGGCCCTGAAGGCGCGCCGCTATCTGCCGTTTCGCGCCGTTTCCCCGGCCACGAGCTCCAGAAAGGCGGCGCGTTCTTCGGGCGTTGCGTGCGTTATGCCCCCGAAATTGTGCCATGAGGCGTTGTCCATGCCCACGGCGGCGAAGACGTGCGCGGGCAGATAGTCGGCGAAATAAGCCGAGAAACATTCCGTCGGCGCCTCGGAGGTGGTGAAGATGGTCGTTTGCCTGATGCGCAGTTTCGGCAGCAGGCTCCCCTCCGGCGAATAGACCCAGGAGAAGTCCTTCAGCAGGACCTTGTCATGAAAGCCCTTGACGATGGCGGGTTCCGTGCCCCACCAGACGGGATAGATATAGATGATCCGCTCGGTCCTGCCCAGGATCTCCACATACCGCTGCGCCAGGGCATCGCAGGTGCGTCCCTGGGAATACAGGGCCAGTTCCGGCGCGCGGACGGCGGGGTCAAAGCCGTCCGCATAGAGGTCGATGAGGGTATAGGCCGCGTGTGCCTTCCGCAGGGTGTCGATGACCGTTTCCCTGATGGCGGCATTGAAACTCCTGTCATACGGATGGCCATACACGATGGTGATCATGCGTTCTCCCTGTTTTTCAGGCTGAGGGGGGGAGCGTCAGCTCCAGGAAAGGTTCTGGACCGGCACGGTCACGGAGCGCAGCCACGCCTGCGCGGCCCCGCTTTCCGGCGCGGCCCTGGGCGGGCGTGGGAGCCGCAGGCTTTGCCAGCGCGTGGCGTACCACGGGAAGGTGAGCGCCAGCGCCGCATGCAGGGCATGCCGCGCGGGCACGAGCAGATCCTCCGGGCGGCTGGCGGAACAGTCCTCGCCGGGCGCGCAACGGCGGTCAAGCACAAGATAGCGCCGGCAGGCAAGCGGCCGCACGGGATAGACGGTGCAGCCGCCCTCCAGCAGAAAGGGGCAGGGCCTTTGCAGCGGAAACGGCTCGCCCCGGAGCCAGGTCAGCAGTTGCGCTTCAAGCCGCGCGCGGCTGTCCGCCGGGGCGCGGAAACGCAGCCAGGCGCGCATGAGCAGGAATTCCAGCGGCGTGACCGGGATGGGCTGGCGGCAGCAGACATCGCAGCCGGGGCCGCAGGCCAGGCTCCGGCCTTTCCCGGCCGCCGCGCTCACCGCCGCTGCCACACTGGCGTCCACCACGGCGCAGGCCTCAAGCAGAAGGCTCGCGCCGGGCAGGCTCCGCTCCAGCGCGGCATCGTGGTGGCGGCCGCTTGAGCATTTTGCTGATGAAAATATCTGTCTTACAGATATTTTCATCAGATTTCGCCGCCTCCATTTC
>CAZNXQ010000021.1:0-23566 GCA_964576895.1 uncultured Desulfovibrio sp. | reverse complement strand
GGTCGAGATCAAGATGCAGCGCGCCGCTTCCGGCAGCACCATGTAAGACCGCGCCCGCGGCTCGCCGCGGGATGCATGCTCCCAGGGCGCCCGTCAGGGCGCCCTTTTTTATTGAGCCGCGCCGGCGCAAACGCCCCGTGTTCACCTGCGCCCAATGAAGGCAGGCGCCGCACTTTTGCGCGCGCCCCCCGCTCTCGGACGGCACGACGGAAAATGCTTTTTTTCACATCGAAAAAAAATTTTTTCCCGCTTGTCTTGGTAGGCCGAATAGGCTAAGGTTCAGCACATTCGAATTTTTCAGTCGACTCCGTGCGGCACGGAAATGGCCAGACAGGGCCCGTCTCCACCACCGCCGGACGCGGGGCCGTGGCTGGAAATCCCTAGCCAAACGGGGCATCTATGACAGCAGCATTGTTTACCTCAAGCGGTTCCTGGCTGCCGCTGGTCCTCGGCTCACTCCTCCTGATCGGCGCCACCGCCAAAGCCGTGCAGCAGCGCAACGATCCCCGCAGGCTCATCCTGTGGGGCGCCCTGCACGACCTCGGCGTCGTGTGCATGGCGTTCAGCGCCCAGGCGGAGATCGGGCTTGCCGGCATCTGGCTCTTCGCCATCTTCCAGATCGCCGCGCGCGCCCTTGCCTGGTGCGCTCTGGCGAAGCTTTCGGCAGCCGGCGCTGACGGCGCCTGTGCGGGCGGAGCCTGCCTCCTGCGCGGGATCACCGCCGCCGGCCCCTCGCTGGAGGCGCTTGAAGGCGCCGGGCGCCAACGTCCCTGGGCCGGCGCGCTCTTTGCCCTGGGCCTCCTGGCCGCCGTCGGGGGCAGCCCCTTCCTGCTGCCGGAGGCGCGCGCCATCATCACCACCGGCCTGCTGGAAACCCTGCCCACGGGCGGCTTTTTCTGCCTCATGCTCATGGCGGCGGCCACAACGGTCTTCATCTGGCTCTATGTGGACGCCGTGCGCCGCATCAGCCTGGAACGGCCCGCGCATGCCGACGCCGACCGGCAGGCGGAGGACGCCGGGCGCCGCTGCCCACTCTTCAGCGCCGATTCCGGCCTGACGCCCCTGCTCTTCCTGCTGGGGCTCATCGTGGCCCTGCTCGGCCTCTTCCGGGGGCCCCTCACGGACGCCGTGGGCGGGGCCTTCGGCATCACGCTGCAGCACAGCCTCGTGCATCCGGCCTTCTGGTGGCTCTATGCGGGCGCGTTCGTCACCGGGGCGGCCTTCCTGCTGCGCGTCAGGGTGGCGCCGTATATCGGCGTGCTGTTTTTCGCCTGCGCCCTGGCGGCGGTCTGCGTCATCGACGCGACGCCCCTGCCCCGGTTCTTCCTTGTCATCATCACCCTCATCGGCCTCGTGGTGGCGGTCTATTCGCTGAACTACATCCATGACGGCCGCAAAGGGTGGTACTGGTTCTTCCTGCTCCTGACCTTCGCCTCGCTGGCGGGCATCGTTTCCGCCTCGACCACGCTGGGCATGTACGGCTACTGGGAGCTCATGACCTTCGCCTCCTACTTCCTCGTGGTCCACGAGGAACGCCGGGCCGCCTATGACGCGGGCCTCAAGTACTATGTGATGTGCGCGGGCGGCGCGCTCTTCATGCTGCCCGGCCTCATCCTGCTGGAGGCCTTTGCCGTCGCGCCGGGCGCGGCCCTGCAGCTCCCCTTCTGGCTTCAGGCCGGGCTCATCCTCTGTCTCGCCGGATTCGGCGTCAAGGCGGGCCTGGTGCCGCTCCATTCCTGGCTGCCCGACGCGCATCCGGCGGCGCCCTCCTCGGTGTCCGCGCCCCTTTCCGGCGTCATCACCAAGATGGGCATCTTCGGCATCCTGAGCGTCATCATCATCGGCGCCGGCCAGGCCGAAGGCGAGCTGCCCGGCATGTTCGGCCTCTCCTGGTTCGGCACCTGGCTTTGCGGCATGGGCGCGGCCACGCTCATTTACGGCGAGATCATGGCCCTCTGCCAGAGCGACATCAAACGCATGCTCGCCTACTCCACCATGGGGCAGATCGGCGAGATCGCCCTGGTGCTCGGCCTGGGGACCTGGCTCGCCACGGCGGGCGCGCTCTGGCATGTCTTCACCCACGCGGTGATGAAAGACCTGCTCTTCCTCGGCGCGGGCGCGCTCATCATGCGCGCCGGCAGCCGCAATCTCGCCGACCTGCGCGGCCTCGGCCACCAGATGCCCTGGACGGTGGCCTGCATGTGCGTGGGCCTCATCAGCATCATGGGCCTGCCGCCCTTCGGCGCCTTTTACAGCAAGTTCCTCATGATCCAGGCCGCCACCAGCGCCGGGCACCTCTGGGTGGCCGTGCTCCTGCTGGCCGGCGCGCTGGTGGGCGCCGTCTACTACGCGCGCATCCTCAAAACGCTGGTCTTTGAACCGCGCCCGGCGGCGCTTCCCGCCGTGGAGGAAGCCCCGCTGGGCATGCGCCTCGCCATGCTCGCCCTGGCTGTCCTGAGCCTGCTCTTCGGCCTTGCGCCGCAACTGCTCATGCCCCTGGTGCTGCCCGTGGCCTCCCTCGCGTATACGGCCCCGGCGCAGGCCCCGGCCATCCTTGAGGCCATGAGCGTCAACTGGCCCATCTACGTCATCTTCCCGGTCTTCGGCGCCGTGCTGCCCGCCCTTTTCTGCGGGCGGCCACGCATGGCGGGCTGGATGAGCGTGGGCGTCCTGCTGCTCACGGCGCTGCTCGTCGTCCTCTTCGGGCGCGGGCTGGATACGCTCTCCTTCTGCTTTGCCCTGCTGGTGCCGCTGGTGGGCGCGGTGAACATGGCCTATGCCGTGGGCTACATGTCGCACAGCCATTCGCAGTGGCGCTTCTACTGCGCGTTCACCTGCATGTGCGGCGGCCTGGTGGGCATGGCGGCGAGCCAGTATCTGCTGAGCTTCTTCCTGTTCTGGGAGATCATGAGCTCGTGGACGCTCTATCTGGCCATTGCCCATGAAGGCGACAGGGCCTCCCTGCGGGAAGCGTTCAAGTATTTCCTCTTCAACCTCTTCGGCGCGGGCTTCCTCTTTGTGGGTCTGGCCGTGCTTGGGCCCTTCACGCCGTTCAACACGAGCCTGCTTTCGGGCATCCTCATGGGCACGAGCCCCTGGGCCGCATGGCTCGGCATGGCCCTGCTGGCCGTGGGCTTTGTGCTCAAGGCGGCGCAGCTTCCCTTCCGCATTGACTGGCAGATGCACCCGGCGCTGGCGCCCACGCCCGTTTCCGGCTACATCTCATCCGTCCTCCTGAAGAGCGCCATCATTGGCCTCATCAAGCTCTTCATGCTCCTCGGCGGCGGCTTTGCCCTGGCGGGCCTTGTGAGCGGCTTCGGGCAGGGGGTCATCACCACCGCAGTCATGTGGATCGGCGGCATCACCATCATCATGGCCGCCATCCAGGCACTGCGCGCCAACGGCCTCAAGCTGGTCTTCATCTACTCCACGGTGAGCCAGCTCGGCTACATGGTGCTTGCCGTGGCGGCGGGCGGCGCGCTCGGCTACGCGGGCGGCATGCTCCACCTCATCAACCATGTGTTCTTCAAGGATCTGCTCTTCCTCATCTGCGGCGCGGTCATGTTCGCCACGCACAGGGAGACGCTTGACGATCTCGGCGGCATCGGCCGCAAGATGCCCTTCACGCTCTGCATGTTCGCCATTGCCGGTCTTTCGCTGGTAGGCGTGCCGCCCACGAGCGGCTTCTCCTCCAAGTGGATCATCTACCATGCGCTCATGCAGGCGGATCAGCCGTTCCTGGCCCTGCTCTCCCTGGTGGGCAGCGTCATCACCCTGGCCTATGTGGCCAAGTTCATGCACGCGGCCTTCCTCGGCCAGCCGGGGCAGCATCTGGATGACGTCAGGGAGGCGCCGCTGGTCATGCGCGTGCCCATGGGCATCCTTGCCGTGGGCTGCGTGCTCACCGGCGTCTTCCCCGGCCTTGCCCTTGGCCCCATCAACACCATCCTTGCCCAGTACGGCGCCTCCGCGCTGGATGTGGGAATATCGGGTGTGCTGTCCGGTCCCGGCACCTGGAACGCCACGGGCATCTTCGTCATGATGGCGCTGGCCTTTTTCGGCGGCGCCTGGTTCGTGCGCCGGTTCACGCGCCTGCGTGAGATCGACGTCCACACCTGCGGCCTGCCGGTCGAAACGGCTGCCAGCCGCATGACGCCGTCCAGCATCTACGGCGACCTCGTGCGCCTGCTCGGCGGCGACAGCGCCCCCAAGGAGAACCGCTCATGAGCGACACCCTGCTTGCCATCCTGCACATGTGCATCTTTCCCGGCGGGGCCTTTGCCCTGATTGTGGGCTTCTTCTTCAAGGCCCTGGACCGGCGCGTGGAAGCGCGTCTCCAGCGGCGCGTGGGGCCGCCGCTCATCCAGCCCTGGCTGGACGCGGCCAAGCTCCTCACCAAGGAAACGCT
This sequence comes from uncultured Desulfovibrio sp., assembly GCA_964576895.1. Lineage (GTDB taxonomy): Bacteria > Desulfobacterota > Desulfovibrionia > Desulfovibrionales > Desulfovibrionaceae > Desulfovibrio. The sequence goes on along the minus strand of CAZNXQ010000021.1, from coordinate 19,158 downwards.
CATCCCGAAAACGGCGGTGCGCTCCGCCTTTCTGCTGGCGCCGGTCTTCGGCTTCACGGGCATGGCGGTCTGCGCGGCCTTCATCCCGATCCCCGGCGTCTTTGACGGGCTCTTCAATATGGGCGACCTGCTCGTCATCTTCTATCTGCTGCCCATCCCGGCCATGGCGCTCATGCTGGGCGGCTCCGCCTCCAGCTCGCCGTTCGGCGCCATGGGCTTCTCGCGCGAGATGCTGCTCATGCTCGCCTATGAAACGCCCCTGCTCATGATCCTCCTCTCGGTGGCCATGCTGGTGGGCAAGGGCCTGAGCGGCGGCGACTGGGGCGCGGAATTCTCCCTGCTCAAGATCGTGGCCTGGCAGCAGCAGAACGGATCGCTGGGGCTCAACCCGGCAATGATCCCGGCGCTGCTCGCCTACCTCATCTTCCTGCCCGGCACCATGGGCGCGGCGCCCTTTGATATTCCTGAAGCGGAAACCGAGATCCTCGAAGGTCCGCTGCTCGAATACGGCGGCCCCCTGCTCGCGCTCTTCCAGGTAACGAGCGCGCTCAAGACCTTTGTGGTGCTGGGCCTTGGCGTGGCGCTCTTCTTCCCAGGGACCATCTGCGAATGGTGGCCGGTCAATCTGGTCTGGTTCGTGCTCAAGTGCCTAGCGCTCATGCTCATCTCGCTCACCATCGTCAAGTCGGCCACGGGACGTTACCGCATTGAGCAGGCGTTCCGCTTCTATGTGACGGTGCCCACCGCGCTCGCGCTGTGCAGTCTCATTCTTGTCTGGGTGATGTAAGGAGGCAGCCGTGGCTCTGGACAATATGCTGAAAAAACTTTCCGTTCGCTCGCCGTGGCTCTTCCGCATCAATGCGGGCTCCTGCAACGGCTGCGACGTGGAGCTCGCCACCACGGCCTGCATCCCGCGCTACGATGTGGAGCGCCTCGGCTGCCGGTACTGCGGCAGCCCGCGCCACGCGGACATCGTGCTCATCACCGGGCCGTTGACCACCCGCGTCAAGGACCGGGTGCTCAAGGTCTGGGACGAGATCCCGGAACCCAAGGTAACGGTGGCTGTGGGCATCTGCCCCATTTCGTGCGGGGTCTTCCGGGGCGGCTATTCCATCGAGGGCCCCATTGACCGCTATCTCCCGGTGGACGTCAATGTGCCCGGCTGCCCGCCGCGCCCCCAGTCCATCCTTGAGGGCGTGGTCAAGGCACGGGACATCTGGCTGAAAAAACTGGGCATTGAGGGATGAAGGCATTCGGCGGCAGCTTGGTGCGGCGTTGTGCGGCGCGTCTGCGGACGGCCCTGCGCGACGACGGCGAGCGTTGCCGCCGCTGTGGCGTCTGCCACAATGTCTGCGGCCTCATGGGGCGCAAGCCCGGCTGGCTGCACCGTGCCGCAGCCCGACCAGAGGACATGGACGCGGCGAAACGCTCCGGCGTCCCTGCGGCACCCCACTCCATTGACGCCAAGGCTCAGGAGGACTGATACATGGCGGGCTTTCTGAAAGTTCTGTTCCGCAATCTGCTTGAAGGGCCGAGCACCGATCCGTTCCCACTGGGCCCCACCTTCACGCCCGAACGCCTGCGCGGCAAGGCGGTCATCGATCCCGAACTGTGCGTGGGCTGCGGCGTCTGCCGCCATGTATGCACGGCGGGCGCCATTGATATTTCGCCCAAGCCGGACAAGAGCGGCTACACCATCACCATCTGGCGGGATTCCTGCTGCCTGTGCGCGGCCTGCCGCCACTACTGCCCCACCGGGGCCATGAGCATCAGCAACGACTGGCATCTTGCCCATCCGGAATCGGAAAAGTATGAGATGCTTGAGCAGCACACCATCGACTATGAGCCCTGCGCCCACTGCGGCACGCTCATCCGGCCCATCCCGGCCAGGCTGGCGGAACGGATCTACGCGCACAACGCGGAGATTTCCGCCGAGGAGATCCGGCATCTCTGCCCCAAGTGCCGCCAGCTCGAAGACGCCAAGCGCATCGAGCAGGTTTTTCCCGCCGTTGAGGATGCGGAAACCAAAGCCGCTGCGGCCATGCCCGAACCGCCCGCCCAGCCCGAAGGGGATGTGACAGGTCTTCAGGAGGCGCCCTCCACCCAGATGAACCTGCCCGCCGAGGAACCGGCCGCGGAAGGCGGGGTAACGCGCTAGGCGCGGGAATGTTGCCGCCAGGGGCGGACAAACGCTGAAAACGACTTAGTTATTGATACGGCAGCGACAAACTTCAGGACAGGACCAACCCATGCACGACATCATTCGCGGCAATACCACGGTCATCGAGGGCATTGAGCCCTTGTGCGCCCATGGCGGCAGCGTGCGCCACACGAGCGACAGCTTCGGCAACGCCTACCACTGGTTCCAGCTCGACACCCCCCACCAGCTTCTCCAGGCGGCCGAGATCCTGCAGCCCCTGGGCGCGCGCCTGGCCATGATCTCGGCCTATAACCGCCATGCGGATGGCGAGCACAGGCAGGCGCTCTGCTACCATTTCGTTCTTGAGGGCGTGGTGTACAACATCACGGTGCTTCTGGACGCGGAATGGCCCGAAGTGCCCTCCATCACCCCGCTTTTTGCCAATGCCGACTGGCACGAGCGGGAGATGATGGAACTCTATGGCATCAAGATCATCAATCATCCCAATCCCCGCCGTCTCTTCCTGGACGAGGAACTGGACAAGGGCCTGCTCGGCGAGATGGTGCCGCTCTCCATCATGATGAACGGCGCAAGCTCCACGGACCTTTGGGAGCGCATCCTCCAGAGCAAGGAGTAACGGTCATGAGCAAGAATACCTTTACCATGCCCCTCGGCCCCGTCCATGTGGCGCTGGAGGAACCCGTCTACTTCCGCCTTGAGGTGGAAGGCGAGACCATCCGCAGCGTCAACCTCACCTCCGGCCATGTGCATCGCGGCATGGAGGCCATGGCCCAGCAGCGCAACCTCATCAAGAATGTCACGCTCACCGAGCGCGTGTGTTCCCTCTGCTCCAACAGCCATTCCTTCACCTACTGCATGGCGGTGGAAAATGCGCTGGGCATGAGCATCCCGCCGCGCGCGCGCTATCTGCGCGTGCTTGCGGAAGAGATCAAGCGCGTTGCCTCGCACCTTTTCAATACCGCCATCCAGGCGCATATCATCGGCTTCAAGTCGCTCTTCATGCACGTCATGGAAGTGCGCGAGATGATTCAGGATGTCAAGGAAACAGTCTACGGCAACCGCATGAATCTGGCCTCCAACAGCCTGGGCGGCGTCAAGTGCGATGTGGACCCCAAGCTGCTGGACTACATCCGCGCGCAGATCGACAAAATGGAGCCGCAGATCGAGGAGATCCGCGAGATCTACAGGACAAACCACAATGTGGTGACGCGCACCAAGGGCATTGGCCTGCTCCCCAGGGAAGACGCCCTTCGCCTTGGCGTGGTCGGGCCGGTGGCGCGCGGTTCGGGCGTCATGAACGATGTTCGCAAGGAATCGCCCTACGCGGCCTATCCCGAACTGGAGTTCAATGCCATTGTCAAGGACGGCTGCTGCGTGCATACGCGCACGCAGGTGCGTCTGGACGAGATCTTTGAATCGTTCAGGCTCATCCGCCAGTGCTGCGAACGAATGCCCGAAGGGCCCATCGCCTGCGCCATGAAGCCCATTCCGGTCACGCAGGCGACGGCCCGCAGTGAAGCGCCGCGCGGCGAGGTGTTTTACTACATCCGCACCAATGGCACGGAAACGCCGGAGCGCCTCAAGTGGCGCGTGCCCTCCTACATGAACTGGGAGGCGCTGGGCGTCATGATGCGCGACTGCGCCGTGGCGGATGTGGCCCTGATCACCAACAGCATCGACCCCTGCGTGTCCTGCACGGAGCGCTGAGGCAAATGAAGGTTCCGGCGCGTCATCCCGTGGCCATGCGGGCCCGCGTGGTCCACGGGGTGGACGCCCCGGTCGGAAAACGGGCTTCCCGTGCATGAGGCGAGTCTGGTCCAGGGGCTGCTGGATCTGGCCCTGAAGGCCGTTCATGAGCACAATGACGCGCATCCTGAACGGCGCATCGCCCGGATCGAGGAACTTGTCTGCGAAATGGGGCTCATCGCCTGCGTGGAAGAGCGGACGCTCCGGGCCTGTTTTGAACTTTTTGCCGAAGGTACGGAAGCCGAGGGCGCCACGCTGACCCTCACCACCGCGCCTCTGGCCTGCCGCTGTGAAGACTGCGGCCATGGCTTTGAACTGCGGCACCGTCACTTCGTCTGCCCCCTGTGCGGCGGCGAAAACATTCATTTCAGCGGCGGGCATGGGCTGACCCTCCAGTCCCTGCGCGTCGACACCGAGGAAGCGCACCATGATTGAACACATCCGCGTCACTCCCGACAAATGCCGCGCCTGCCGCCGTTGCGAGGTGGCCTGCATCGCCGCCCATCACAATATGAGCTTCAAGGAAGCCATGAAGCACCGCGATGTTCTGGTTTCCCGCGTTCAGGTGGTCAAGGCGGAAGGCCTCAAGACAACGGTGCGCTGTCACCAGTGCCAGCCGGCGCCGTGCTGCAATGTCTGCCCCACCGGCGCGCTCCAGCAGGAGGAGGACGGTCGCATCCGCTTCAGTGAGGAACTGTGCATCGCCTGCAAGATGTGCATCTCCGCCTGCCCGTATGGCACCATTTCCCTTGACGCGGCCGCGCACGAGCTGCCCGCCGCCGAGGGAGAGGAGGCTCCGGCCCTGACGGCGCCGGGGCGTCAGGTGGCGGTGCGCTGCGACATGTGCCACGCCTGGCGCATGGAGAATGGCAAGAAGATCACCGCCTGCATGGAGGCCTGCCCGGTGCGCGCCCTGTCCATGGTGCTGGCGGACGGCAGCATTGTGGAGCCGCCCCTGCCCGAAAAGAAAGCCGTTGAAAAGAAGGACGCCCCCGAAGCGGCGCCGCAAGCCTGACGGGCGGGCGGAGTTCCGCTTCTTCCCGCAAAAACTCCACGGGCGCCGTTGTTCTGAACGGCGCCCGTATGTTTTTGCCGCGGTGTTCCCTGCCGGGGCGACGAGATCCGGGCGACCCGCCGGCCGCCTCCGTGCGTCAGTCAGCCTTGCACTGCTTGCCCGTCAGCGTCTCGATATCAATGCGGAGGATCGTCACGCGGCGTGCCGAAGCCTCCGGCGTGGGCCGGGGGCAGCGCGCGGCATACCGCTCACCGATGCAGTCCAGCGCGTGCAGCTTTTCTTCCAGGCCATCAATGATACCAGCGCGCCCCGTGCCGCACAGGGATCTATAGTAGGTGGAGGACCGCGCGCGATCGATGACGACATCCACGGCGCAACTGAAGGCCACGCGGGCGTCGCGCCGCGCGCAGTCGAGCTTGAGGCCTTCGGGCGCGCAATGGATATAGAGGTGATCGCCTTCGCGGGCGAAGTTCACGGGCAGGCAATAGGGATACTCCCCATTGTTGAAGGCCAGAAACAGCACCTCCGCCGCGCTGAAGACCTCGTCAAAGAAGCCGGCATCCGTCCGTTCCCTGTCTTTCCGCCGCATACGCCGCCTCCGTGGGCATGCTGATGAAAGGCGCCCGCGCATCAATGCGGGGCGCCGCAGGATGCCGCCCGGAGGCCCGCCGGGCGGCATGTTCCCTGGGATGTATCAGCCGAGCAGCCGCGCCAGATCCTCCTCCGGCGTGCTGATGAGGCGCAGGCCCCACTGTTCCACAAGGATCCTGAGAATGGCCGGCGACACAAAGGCCGGCAGACTCGGACCAATGAGGATGTTCCGCACGCCCAGGGCCAGCAGGGTCAGCAGGATGGCCACGGCCTTCTGCTCGTACCAGGAAAGCACCAGGGAAAGCGGAAGATCGTTGACCTCGCACTTGAGCGCCTCGGCCAGCGCCGTGGCGGTCTGCACTGCCGTATAGGCATCGTTGCACTGGCCGCAATCCATCAGGCGCGGCAGGTCGCCAAGCATGCCCAGGTCCTTGTCGAAAAAGCGGAACTTGCCACAGGCAAGCGTGAGGATGACAGTGTCCCTGGGCGCTTTTTCCACAAACTCCGTATAGTAGTTGCGGCCGGGCTTGGCGCCGTCGCAGCCGCCCACCAGGAAGATGTGGCGCAGCTTGCCCTGGGCGACGGCGTCCAGCACCGCGGGCGCGGCGCCGAGCATGGTCTTGCGGCCAAAGCCCGTGAGGACCTCCTTGCCCGGCGCGTCCTCCGCAAAGCCGGGCATGGCCCGCGCCTTTTCAATGACCGCCGAGAAGTCGCGGTCCTTGCAATGCGTGCAGCCGGGCCAGCCCACATTGCCCGTGGTAAAGATCTTGTCCCCGTAGGCGCGGGGGTTCTGGATGCAGTTGGTGGTAAAAAGCACGGGGCCGGGAAAGTCCGGCAGTTCTTTCTGCTGGTTCTGCCAGGCCGTGCCGAAATGCCCGGCCAGATGCGGAAAGGCCTTGAGGCGGGGGTAGCCGTGCGCCGGAAGCATCTCGCCATGGGTGTAGACATTGATGCCCGTGCCCTCGGTCTGCCTGAGCAGGGCCTCAAGGTCGAGCAGGTCATGCCCGGAAACGAGGATGGCCTTGCCCTTGCGGTGGCCGAGATCCACATGCGTGGGCACGGGGTCGCCGAAATGGCCGGTATTGCCCGCGTCCAGCAGCTCCATGGCCTTGAGGTTGGCCCGGCCGCACTCCAGCACAAGGTCGAGCCAGCCGCCCAGGTCGCGCACCTGGCCGTCCCATTGCGTGCCCGCCGTCAGCGCCCGGCAGACAAAGGACGAAAGCTCGCTGTCGCGCTGCCCAAGCCGCGCCGCATGGTCCTTGTAGGCGCAGAGGCCCTTGAGCCCGAAAAGGAGCATCTGCATGGCGGAATCCACATCCGCGTCACTGCTGAACGCGCCCAGGCCCACCACGCTTTCGGGCAGCCGCGCCCGGTATTCCTCGATGGAGAGCGCCAGATCCTCCGGCACTTCGCCCAGCTCGGCGGCAAGGGTGCGCGCATGCAGCAGGGCCTGCGTCTGAAGGGCCTTGATGGCGTCGGGGTCAAAGTTCACATTGGTCAGGGTGGCGAACAGCGCATCGGCGATGAAATCGTCATAGATCTCGGTTTTCATGCCCGTGGAGCGCGCCTGTTCCACAAGGGGGGCGAGGCGCCGCAAAAGATAGATCAACTGATCCTGCAGCAGGGCCACTTCCGCATTCTTGCCGCACACGCCGGCCACGGTGCAGCCGGTGCCCTTGGCGGTCTGTTCACACTGGTCGCAAAACATAGATACTCCTTTTCCTCCCTCCGCCGGTGCGGCCCCAACGCCCCGGCGCCTCGGCGGCCCCTCCCGGCCGCCGCGAGCAGTTTACCACCAATGGACGCAAAACGCAAAATCCCCCGCGCCGGATGACGCGGGGGAAATGTCGCCGGGGGCACAGCCGCCCCCTGTGGCCGCCAGGGGCCTATTTGCCGTCGTAATAGTTGAGCCGCGCCTCCATGTGGCTCACGCACTTGGAGAGCACCAGGGTGATGATGAGATAGATGAGCGCCACCACGGTATATGTCTCGAAATACAGATAGGTGGTGCCCACAAAGCTCCGGGCGCGCTGCATGATGTCCGGCACCGCGAGGATGGAGACGAGCGACGTGTCCTTGAGCATGGCGATGCACTCATTGCCGACCGGGGGGAGGATGGTGCGCCACGCCTGGGGCAGCACCACCAGAAACATGGTCTGGAAGCGGTTGAAGCCCAGCGAGCGGGCGGCCTCGCTCTGCCCCTTGGGGATGGCCATGATGCCCGCGCGGAACACCTCGCCCATATAGGCGCCGTAGCAGATGCTGATGGCGGTCACGGCCGAGGCGACGCCGCTCACCTGGAAAAAGCGGGAAAGCGCATAATAGATGTAGAACAGCTGGACAAGGAGCGGGATGCCCCGGATGACCTCCACATAGGTGGAGGCCAGCAGATTGATGAACCTGTTGCGCGAGATGCGCCCAAGGCCGGTGAGCAGCCCCAGGGGCACGGCAAAGCAGATGGAAAGCACGGTGATCTCGAAGGTGATGAGCACACCGTCCGGCAGGTAGAGCAGGATGCGCAGGTACGGGTCCGGCCAGAGCAGGCAGAGCGAGAAGAGCGCGCAGAGCGCGCCCACCAGGGCGATGGACCACGCATTGACGAGCCGCCGCTCACTGGGGTTGGGGATGGACGCCCCGTCGGTCACAAGGACGATATTGCCCTTGCTGTGGACTTCCTCCCCCACAGAGAGGGGCGTGCGCCTGCGCCGCGCGGGGCGGCGGAGGAAGAAGGGAAAGATTTTCCCTTCCCCCTCGCCGTGGTCGGGCCGCACAGTATTCTTGCCGAGATTGTCCATAGGGGCTCCTCCGCGGGCAGTCCTGGCCGGGCCCGGTGCGAAAACCGCAGATGCAGGCTACTTGCCGTCGCCCATCCACTTGCTGATAAGTTCGGCTTCCTTGCCGGAGTCCTTGACCGCCTTGATGCCCTTGTTCAGCTTGTCCACCAGATCCTTGCGGCCCTTGCGGACAGTGAAGCCGTAGTACTCCTTGTCGCCGGTCTTGAAGGAGAGATTGAGCTTGCCGGCGGTGTCGGGCTTCTTGTTCACATAGTACATGGCAACGGGGTCATCGCAGATGACGGCGTCGATGCGGCCGCCCACGAGATCCTGGATGGCGAGGCCCACATCGTCATATTCGCGGAGCGTGGCGCCCGTGTCGGCCTTGCGCATGACAAAGATGCCGGTGGTGCCGATCTGGCCGCCCACCTTCTTGCCCTTGAGGTCGGCAAGGCTCTGGATGCTTTTGCCCGCGGGCAGGATGACCGCCTGTTCCACTTCATAATAGGGCACCGTGAAGTCAAACTGCTTCTGCCGTTCGGGCGTGATGGTGGTGGAAGAAGCCACGATGTCGTACTTGCCGGTGGCGACGCCGCCGAAGATGCCGTCCCAGGCCACGTTCTGCACATTCACGTCGATGCCGGCGGCCTTGGTGGCTTCCTTGATATAGTCCACGGAATAGCCGGTGGGCTGCTTCTGGTCGTCAAGCAGCTCCATGGGCGGCCAGGTGCAGTCGCTCGCCACGGTGTATTTTTCGGCGGCCTGCGCAATGCCGCCAAGGGCCACAACGGCCAGGGCGAGGACGAACCCGCCGCAGAGGGAACGGAACATGAGAGGCCTCCTGAAATGGTTGCGGTGCCAGAAACCGGCTCGGCCAGTCCGATGCCGGAAAATCAACGGGAATGCCCGCGCCCGGTCACTCGTTGCCGGGGCAGGGGTCATCCTCCTCGTCGTCCTGCGGCAGGGCTCCCGCGCGTTGCGGCGCCGGGGCGAAACGCCCCGCGTGGGCCGCCACGGATTCCTCCTCGCCCTCGGCGGCGCGTTCATCGCGCAGGGCCTGCTGGAGGAACCAGTCCTCGCGGATGCGCCACGAGGCCGCCGCCGCGTAGGCCGGCGAGGAATAGCCCACCGAGAGCACGAGGGTGCGCCGCGCATGCTCCTGAAGACGGATGAGCAGCGGCGTGAAATCCGCATCGCCGGACAGGATGATGAATTCGTCAAAATGCGTGGAATGGGAAAGATCGTCCATGCAGTCCATGACAAGATGGATGTCGGTGCTCGTCTTGCCGCGCGCGGTGAGCGGCGGGCAGTCCACCACCTGGAAGGCGCTGCGGATGAAAGGATTGCGAAATTCCCGATAGCGCTCCGGATTGAGGTAGCAGGTGCGCTTGAGGATGCGCCGGCGCACGCCATCGCCATAGAGGATGCGCAGGGCATGGTTCTCTATCCAGCGTACCCAGCGGTAGGGCGAAAAGCCAAAGGCGCGGGCCGCGTCGGGGTCGGCCTCAAGGATGCGGGTATAGATATTGTCAAAATCAACATAGAGGGCGCTGTACACTTCATCAAAACTGGTGAAACGCGCGCCTTCGGACGTGCGCGAGGCGTCGGAAAATCTGGGCATACCTTCCTCAAAAGACAGACAGGGTTCATCCGGCAAGGGCCATGCCGGTGCCGCAAGGGCGCGCCGGCAGCAGTGAAGGGGCATGATAGCCCCATAGTTTTCGCAAGACAAGTGCGGCCGGCCCTGAAATTTTTCCCGCCCGTTGGCCGCGCGCAGCCGGCGCGGCAACGCGCAGCCTGCGCCTGGGTCTCAGCCCTCCCGGCGCGTCCCCTCCCCCCAGGATTGCCCCGGCGCGGCTCCCTGCGGTCCCTCCGCCACCCCGGCCACATCTCCGGGTTCCGGCATATGCCGGGCCTTGCGCTGTTCCCGCAGGAGGGCCAGCGCCTCCTCCTTGGTCAGCACGCGCCCCCGGCAGGCGGCGTTCTGGAGCGCGTTCTCCGGGCAGTAGCCAAGCTGCACGCAGCTGGGGCCGGCGCCTTCAAACAGGTCCGGCGCGGCCTGACGGCAGAGGCGCAGCATCTTCCAGGCAAGGTCGCGGATCTCCGCCTGGGCGTTGCGGCAGCAGCGGATGGAGAACCAGTCCAGCAGGGCGTGGGCGTTCATGCCGATAATGGCCTTGAAGGTCGTGGCCTGGGGCTTGAGGTAGCGGAGGTCTTCCTCCGGCAGCCCCGCGGCGAGGCCGGCCTCATACCACTGGCGCGAGAGCCCGGCGAGGTCGCGGCCGCTGAGCCGCGCGGCGCTCCCGTCCGGCAGGGTCACGTCCGCCGTGAAGTCCGCCACGCTGCGGGGATAGGCCACGCTGAAACGGCGCTTGCCCCTCAGCTCCGCCCGGCCGGACTTGATAAGATAGGAGGCGTGGCGCTTGCGCACAAGCTGGACCTCGGTCACGCGGGAATAGCCCTCCACGCCGAAGAGGAACCAGTCAAACTCCAGCGCGGCGCGGTGCCCCATGCTGAGGATATTGCGCACGATGTCGCGCGAATAGGGCGAGGCCGCGATGTCTTCCAGTTCCCGCTCGCTGCGGACGAAACGGGCGGCAATGTCGGTGAAGATCCTGCCGCCGCCCGCGAGCAGCAGCACCTTGCCGTCGCCGATATAGCGTTCGTCAAGCATGGTCAGGCCTCCGGTAGGGGAACTTCCGCTGGGGCACAGCGGGCAGGGGGCCGAGTGTATCGGGTTTCGGCCGCCGTGTCCATGCGCGGAAGGCTTGACAGCGCCCGCGCAAAAGCGACAGAGTGACCGGGTTTCCCTGCACGAGGGCATGCCGCGTGCGGCATCGGGAAGTTCAGGGAAAACCGCCGCCAATTAACTGCACAGTATTTTTTAAGGAGAATTCCATGCGCGAGAAGCAGGACGCCACCCTCAGAGGCACGCCGGACAGCAGGGGATTTTTCGGCGCCTACGGCGGCCAGTTCGTGCCCGCGCCGCTCAAGGCGCGCCTGGACGAACTGGCGGACGCCTTCGGCGCCGCTCTGGAGGACGCCTCGTTCCAGCGCGAACTGGACAGCCTGTTCACCCACTTTGCCGGGCGGCCGAGCCCGGTCTTCCACTGCGCCAATCTGAGCCGGGCCCTGGGGGGCGCCCAGATCTGGCTCAAGCGGGAAGACCTCAACCACCTGGGCGCGCACAAGATCAACAATACCCTGGGCCAGTGCCTGCTGGCGAAGCGCATGGGCAAAAAGCGCGTCATCGCCGAAACCGGCGCCGGACAGCACGGCGTGGCCACGGCGGCCAGCGCGGCCCTCATGGGCCTTGAGTGCGCGGTCTACATGGGCGAGGTGGACATGGCCCGCCAGCGGCTCAATGTCATCCGCATGGAAATGCTCGGCTCCCGCGTGGTGGCCGCCAGAAGCGGCCAGCGCACGCTCAAGGAGGCCGTGGACGAGGCGCTGGAAGCCTGGATCGCCGATCCGGAAATGTTCTATGTGCTCGGTTCCGCCGTGGGCCCGCATCCCTATCCGTACATGGTGCGCCACTTCCAGAGCATCATCGGCCGCGAGGCCCGCGCCCAGATGCTGGCCGAGCTCGGCCGCCTGCCCGATGCGTGCCTGGCCTGCGTGGGCGGCGGCTCCAACGCCATCGGCATGTTCGCCGGCTTTCTCGATGACATGGAGGTGCGCCTGGTGGGCGTGGAGCCGGGCGGCCGGGGCAACGCCTACGGCGAGCACGCGGCCTCGCTCTGCCTGGGCGAGCCGGGCGTGCTCCACGGCTTCAACTCCTACATGATCAAGAATGCCGAGGGCGGCGCCGGGGAGGTCTATTCCATCTCCGCCGGGCTGGACTACCCCTCCGTGGGGCCGGAGCATGCCCAGCTCAAGGACGCGGGGCGCGCCGAGTATGTGAGCGTCACCGATGCCGAGGCGCTGGAGGCCTTCTTCCTCCTCTCGCGGCACGAGGGCATCCTGCCCGCGCTCGAATCCTCCCACGCTCTGGCCCAGGCCGTGAAAATGGCCCCCGGCATGGGACGGGACAAGGTGCTGCTCGTCAATCTCTCCGGCCGGGGCGACAAGGATGTGGAGCAGGTGGCCGAGCTCGTGCGTCAGGGCAAGGCCGGCCCCAGGGGGCGATAAAAAAATTTTTCGGCGGAGAAAAGACATAACCTCCTGATAATACAGGAAAAGAATTTTCTCCGCGCCCAAAAACCCCAGAAGGGTAAAAATTTTTGCACGAAAATGCTTGCATCCCCTCCGGGGATTGCGTATTTTGCCCTCACGGGGAAATCCCGATGGTTCAGCAAACTCGTCTTCCCCATTGTGGGGCGGGCAAAACAAGGAAGGTTTCACAATGAAAAAGATCGCGACGCTTCTCTTGGCGGCCGGTCTGGTGTTTGGTGCCGCCACCGGTGCCAGCGCCATCGACTTCAAGGCCAAAGGCCAGTGGATCATGGACTTCGAGTATGGCCAGAACGGCAACTTCATGGGCAAGAGCAACGGTCACACCCCCACCGGTTGGGGCAAGGGCGGCGAGGATGACTTCGAGGCCCGCCAGCGTGTCCGTCTCTCCTTTGACGCCGTCGCTTCCGAAGCCCTGTCCGCCACCTTCGGCGTGGAAATCGGCAAGAGCGTCTGGGGCCGTGGCGACAAGGGCACCGCGCTGGGCGCCGACGGCACCGGCCAGATCAAGGTCCGCTGGGCCTATCTGGACTGGATGGTGCCTGAGACCGATCTGAAGGTCCGCATGGGCCTCCAGGGCATGGTCCTGCCCAGCTTCACCATCGGCGGCAGCGACGTGCTGTGGGACGAAGTGGCCGGCATCACCGCCAGCTACAAGGTCAACGACATGGTGGGCATCACCGCCTTCTGGGCGCGCCCCTTCAATGACAACTATTCCGGCACCAACTGGAGCGGCGACACCAACCGCAACGGCTACCTGGACAACCTGGACGCCTTCGGCCTGGTCGTGCCGCTGACCTTTGACGGCGTGAAAGTGACCCCCTGGGGCATGTATGCCGCCATCGGCCCCAACACCTTCCGCAAGAGCAATGACGAGGGCACCCGTGCATCGGATGATTACTTTGGCAGCGCTTGGAAGGCCGAATCCAAGGGCCAGACCCTGAGTGGCCTCTTCCCCGTGGGCGGCGCGCGCCACAAGAACTTCAAGAGCGCCAACAACGTGGCCAGCCGCCATCTGACTTCCTACGGCAATGCCTGGTGGGGCGGCCTCACCGGCGAGCTCACCATGTTCGATCCCTTCCGCCTGGCGTGGGATTTCAACTACGGCTCCGTGAACTGGGAAGACGACGGCCGCCTGAACCGTCAGGGCTGGATGGCCAGCCTGCTGGCCGAGTACAAGCTGGACTGGGCCATCCCCGGCATCTACGGCTGGTATGCCTCCGGTGACGACAGCAACCCGGCCAACGGCTCCGAACGCATGCCTGTCATTTCCGCGGGCAACAGCACCAACGGCTTCTCCAGCTTCGCCTTTGACGGCGAGCCGAACATCGCCCGTGACAACGTGATCGGCCACACCATGGTCGGCACCTGGGGCGTGGGCGCGCGCTTGAAGGACATGAGCTTCATCGAAGACCTCAAGCACACCTTCCGCGTCAACTTCATGGGCGGCACCAACAGCACCACCATGGCCAAGAAGATGTCCAAGGCCGGCTACTGGGCCAATGGCGCCAATCTTGACGGTGGCGACGCCCTCACTGTTGGCAAGGAGGCCATGTACCTCACCACCGGCGACACCGCGCTGGAAATCGGCCTCTCCAACTACTACAAGATGTACGAGAACTTCACCATCGGCCTGGAAGTCGACTACATCGCCCTGTGGCTCGACACCAGCACCTCCGCGTGGGGCGCCCGCCACAAGAATGGCGACTCCATCCCGCAGACCAAGGACGCGTGGAACATCGCGGCCAGCTTCGTGTATTCCTTCTAGGCATTCGCCTGAACGAATCCACATCGCATCCGAAAGGGGAGCCGCAAGGCTCCCCTTTTTTGTATTAAGGAAACGCTAATTAAAACGTTTCCCGCGGTCTTGCGGAGCAAGGGCGCCCGCAACTCATGAAGAGGGAAAATTTACTTTTCCCGTTAAATGAACGACTTGACGTGCATTTCCCAAAGAGGCTTTTGCCTCTTTGGGCATGGAGCTGATGTATTCTGCGAATACATCAGCGGTTCCTTAAAGAAAAGGCGCTGTTATGCAATGCCGTTGATGGACATTGCTCCCGTCCGTCTGGAGCGGAGAATCAGCTTTTCGGAGGCCGTCTAGCCGAAGCTGTCAGGGGGGTATTGCCGGGCGGAATGGAGAACCGCTTTGATATAGACAGCATCTGATTCCTCATCGATGCCATAAACCAGGAGGTAGTTTTTGTGGACTACCAGTTCCTTTGAATACCCATCCCGGCCATTTCTGCCTCGGAATGGGAATATCGCCAAGGACTCCGCCGCACGGGTGAGCCGATCATCAATCTCCAAGGCGGCAGCAACATTATCCTGAGCGATGAAAGAAACCAGACTGTTCCGTTCGGTCAAGGCGGCAAAAGTCCAGACGACCTTCATTGCTGCGCGGCCATTGCCAGAAGCTTCTTGCGGCGCTCCTCAGCCAGCCGGGCAGCCTCCTCTTGTGAAACATAACGGCCTGCCCGGTAGTCACGCTCTCCTTCCTCAACCTTGGCCCTGAACCAGCTGTCATACTCGCAATACTTGTCGATCGCTTCCTTCAGCGCTTCCTCGCGGGAAGCGGCGTTGGCCGCAGCCGTGGCATCGAGGCGCGCCAGCGTGGCCGCGTCTATGGAAATCTGCGTCAGTGACATATCAACCTCCACGTTAAAAAATACCTGACAGGCAGCTTCCCGTCAAACGAAGATGCCGTGTGAGGACATATCGACCCGAACCGGGTCGGCCCGCAGCATTTTTTGGCGGAGACAAAAGGGCCACCCGCCGGCGAACGGGTGGCCCGGATCTTTCTGCGGAAAGCGCCGCTCAGCGGTCGCCGCCTCCCCAGTACGCATGGCCCAGGTCCTCCAGCACCACCGTGGGCTGCCGCGTTTCGCGGGCCAGATCTTCCCGCGTGGCCTCGCCGCTGAGCACCAGCGCAAAGTCGATGCCCGCGTTTTCCGCCAGCTTCTTGTCCGTGCTCAGGCGGTCGCCCACCATGATCATGTCGCTTTTCGCGTAGCGCGCCAGCAGGGGCGCCAGCACCGCCGGATCAGGCTTGCCGAAAATGTGCTGTGGCCTCCGCCCCGTGGCCGTGGCATAGAGTTCGATCATGCTGCCCACATCAGGCAGCGGCCCTTCGGGCGACGGGCAGACAAGATCCGGATGCGTCGCCAGAAAGCGCACGTCCGGCTTTTGCAGCAGCAGGGCGGAACGCGCGAGCTTTTCATAGGTGAGCTCGGTATCATAGGCGAGAATGACCGCCTGCGCGTCCGCTTCGCCCAGCGTCAGTTCCGGCATGCGGCCCAGAAGATCCCGCTGAAAATCCCGGTTGCCCACGGCATAGGCGCGGCTGATACCATTGGCCCGCAAAAAGTCCACCAGCGGCGTCACCGGCGAGAGCAAAAGCTCCAGCCGGGCCGGGATGCCCATGCCGTTGAGCTTGTCCACATAGGTCTGCGGCGATTTGGAGGTATTGTTGCTGAGAAAGTGAAAATCCAGCTCGTCCCAGTGGTTGCGGATAAAGGCCACGGCCCCCGGAATGGGGATATGGCCGAGGTAGACGGTGCCGTCCATATCCAGCACCACACAGCGCTTGCGCGACCAGTCCATCATGCCTTGCCCCCAAGCACGCGCAGCTCCACGGAAAGCCGGCCGCCATTGGAGCGCAGCACCAGATAGCCGCCCTGGGCCAGCGCGCCGGGATTGGCCACGACGGTGCGGCCGATGCGGTCAATGGCGCGGGCCTCATGGATATGGCCGCACAGGCACATGTCCGGCTGGTTCTCCTCCAGAAATTCGCGCACCGCCGAGGAACCCACATGGACATCGCCGGGGATGACATCGCAGGCCGTGTCCTTGGGCGGATTGTGGGAGACGAGGATGGTGTGGGGAAAGGCTCTGGCCGTGCGCCAGGCGGCCTCCAGCCACGCGGCGAACGAGGATTCGGGAAATTCGCTGGGCGTCCCGAAGGGCGTGAAGGTGGAGGCCCCCACCCCGAAGACGGCAATGCCCGGCGCGAGCTCGCGCACCTGCGTATGCAGGTTGCAGCCCTTTTCGCTGAGCCACGCATCCACCTCCGGCCTGTCCATGTTGCCGATCTGCGCCAGGACCGGCAGGCCCGGCGCGGCCAGGGCCTTCATGACGGCCTCGGCCTGACGCACGCCGCCGGTGATGGTCAGGTCGCCGGTGACGAGAACGCCGTCCGCCTGGGCCAGTTCGGGAATTTCCGCAAAGTTCTCCGGCGCGTCGTGAATGTCGCCCACGACCACCCAGAGATAATCCTGTCGGGTTTCCTCCCCGGATGCGGCGGTTGACGGGGCTTCCGGGCCGGAGAGCTGTTCCGTGCTTGGCATGGATGCCGTCCTTTGCTATGCTGGTGAATATCGCGGCGCAGTCACGGGCGCCCCGCAGGGGCGCAGCCCGTTTTTTTGCCGCTCTTCTGCAACTCTGCCACAACTCATGATGGAAGAAAAGGCCGCGCCCGGCAGTCCTTCCCCGGAATCCGCCTCCCTCCGGGAGGAAGTGCGCCGCGCCCTGCTCAGGCGCAGGCGGGCGCAAGCGCCGGAGCAGGCGGCGGAACGCTCGCTGGCGGCGCAGAAACGGCTCCTGGCCTCCCCCTGCTGGCGGGATGCCGCGCGCGTGGCCCTGTATGCGGGCGTGCGCGAGGAAATGGCGACAGATCTCCTGCTGCGCGAAGCCTGGGCCAGCGGCCGCGAAGTCTGGCTGCCGCGCGTGCGCGCCGCAGATAGCGGCCTCATGGACTTTGTCCGCTGCGCGGGGCCGGAGTGCCTGCGCCCCGGCGCCTTTGGCCTCAACGAGCCGCGCCCGGAGCTGCCCGGCGCCGGCCCCGGCGACGCGGCCTTTCAGCCGCAGCTCTTCCTGCTGCCGGGAGTGGCGTTTGACCGTCAGGGCGGCCGCATGGGCTACGGCGGCGGCTTTTATGACCGCTTTCTGGGCGCCCTGGGCCGGAAACGGGAAGCGGTGGGGGGCGCGCGGGCCTGCCCGCGCCTCGGCTTCTGCTTCGGCTTTCAGATCGTGGAAAAACTCCCGGCCGCCGCGTGGGATCAGCCCGTGGACGGCCTGTGCACGGAAGGAGAACTCTTCTGGATATCGCGCTGATCTGGTTCCGCTTTCCGGGGGTGCCCCGCGTGTGGTGCGCCTTTCAGGGCCGCAGCGCCGCCATGTCCGGCGGCCCCGGCCATTCCGGCGGTGCCGCCGTTCCCCCCGATTCTTCTGTTCCCCCTCTTCCGTGGTCCGGCGGCAATATCTCCTTCAATGCCGGTGACGACCCTGCCGCCACCGCCGCCGCCCGCGCCGCTCTGCTGGCATGCCTGCGCCCCCGTGGGCTCGATGCCTGGGCGGAGGTCCGCCAGGTGCACGGCGATGTCATGGTGGACGAGCCCCCCGCGCCGCCGGCCGCCGCCCTGCCGGACTATCGCATGGCAGGAGCGCCGGAGGCGGACGGCATGCTGACCTCCACGCCCGGCCGCGGCCTGCTCATCAAGACCGCCGATTGCCAGCCCGTGCTGCTGGCGCACCGGAGCGGCCGGCATGTGGCGGCCCTGCATGTGGGCTGGCGCGGCAACCGCTGTGACTTTCCCGCCAGCGGCGTGCGGCGCTTCTGCGCCCTGCGCGGCCTTGACCCGGCGGACATCTTTGCCGTGCGCGGCCCAAGCCTGGGCCCGGCCAGGGCGGAGTTCGTCAACTTCGCACAGGAGTGGGGCGAGAGCTTCCGGCCCTGGCTGGATGCGGCGACCCTGCGTATGGACCTCTGGAGCCTGACGCGCAGCCAGCTGGAGCGCGCGGGCGTGCCCCCGCGCCAGATTTTCGGCCTGGACATCTGCACCAGCCTCAATGCCGACCGCTTCTTCTCCCACCGGCATGACCCGCGCAGCGGCCGGCAGGCCAGCCTCATCTGGATCGAAGCCTGACGCCGGCGCCTCTCGCGGGGAGGGCGGGGAGAAATGGCGTTTTTTGTGGCGGGACGCCGCTGGTGTTGCGCGCGGCATGGTGTGCTGCCCCCGTTCTCCGTCAAAACCCGTTTTTTTGACGCTGGCGGCGTCACTGGGCGATTTTTGTCGGTCATGTACATGAGTACACTCCCTCCAAAAATCGCCCACTTCCTTGCCAGCGCCGAATAACCCGTATTTTTTAGGATTCCGGCGGCGACAGCCCCCGCCCTGCGCTTCGCTCCGGGCGGACAGCGGAAGGGGTCGTTGCCTGCCGGTTTCGGAACCACTGATGAAAAAGCAAAAGGCACTCGTGCCTGTCCCCTTTTCTCTCAATGCGACGCATTGAGAGAAAAGCGAACGGGGGTTTGGGGGCCATCGGCCCCCAACGGGGTGCGGGGCGGCGCCCCGCGACAAAAAACGCCATTTCTCCCGGCCCTTCCCGCGCCATCCCCACCGGAGCCCGTCGCGGGCATGGACAAGGGCGGGGGGAACGCGATAAGGGAAACGGAAACCGCCCCACGAGGTGAAGGAGGGATACCATGCGCAACATCCCTGTTTCGAGACGCAAACTGCTGCAGGGCTCGGCCCTGCTCGCCGCCGCCGCGCTCCTCACGCCCGGCGCGGCCCTGGCGGCCGGAGCCTCCGGCGCCACGCCCGCTTCCGGCAAGGCCTCCGGCAATGCCCAGGCGCCGGTGGTGGGCTCGCGCAACGTCACGGGCACGCCGCACAAGGGTTCGGCGGCCAAGGTCTATTTTT
>CAZNXQ010000020.1:0-23901 GCA_964576895.1 uncultured Desulfovibrio sp. | reverse complement strand
GCTCCGCTTCGGGCGGCCAGCGGAAAAACCTCTTTTCCTCGCTGAAAAAACCATACCGTGGTTTAATGGGCCTGAGCCTACCGCGCCCCTTTGGGAAAGAGCACCACCCCCACGGTCTTGAGCAGGATCTGGATATCGAGCAGGACGGACATGTTCTTGATATAGTAGAGGTCATACTCCAGCTTGCGGCGCGCGTCCTCCTCCGAGGCGCCGTAGGGATAGCAGACCTGGGCCCAGCCCGTAAGGCCCGGCTTCACCGTATGGCGCAGGCTGTAGTAGGGGATGGTCTTTCTGAGTTCGCGCACAAAGGCCATGCGCTCCGGGCGCGGCCCGATGAAGCTCATGTCGCCCTTGAGCACGTTCCAGAGCTGGGGCAGCTCGTCGATACGCACCTTGCGGATGAATCTGCCGAAGCGCGTCACGCGGGCATCGTTGGCCTGCGCCCAGACCGCGCCGTTCTTTTCCGCATCCGAACGCATGGAGCGGAACTTGTAGACCGTGAATTCCTTTTCATGCAGGCCCACGCGGTCCTGCCGGTAGATGACGGGCCCCGGAGACTCCAGACGCACGATGAGCGCCGTGAGCAGCATGATGGGCAGGGTCAGGAGCAGCAGGACCAGCGAAATGCCGACATCCAGCGCGCGCTTGAGCCGCCGCAGGGAACCGCGCGTGTTGAGGGAGAAGCCCTCGGTCTGGAGGAGCCATTCGTCGTTGATCTGGGAAAGCGGCAACCGCTGCACCACATGCTCGTAAAAGGAACGGATGTCCACCACCATGCTGCCGCGCAGCTTGGCCTCCAGCAGTTCATGGGCGATGTCGTCATCCAGCGGCGCGTCCGGCAGCAGGACGATCATGGTGGCGCCCTTTTCCCTGGCGACGGAGAGGGCCTGGAACGGAGGGCCGAGATACTCCCCCGCTTCCGGCCCCTGATCGGGCTCGCCCACATAGCCGATGATCCTGGCCTTGGGCAGTCCCTCGGCCAGCAACTGACGGACCTTGCCCGCCCTGTCCACGCCCACCAGCAGGACCCGCAGGGGATGCGTCACCTTGTCGGCATTCAGGTAATAAAGCCAGCGCCAGCCCAGGCAGAAGACGAGCGAGAGCGTGAACAGCAGGAGCAGGGTCTCGCGGTCGAAACGCCAGTGGTCGAAGGCATAGGACGCCGTCGCCGAGGAAATGATGCCCAGGCAGCAGGCCACGAGGACGCGCCCCGTGGTCTCCCGGAAATCCTCCTGCGCCACGCTGTAGGCGTCAAGAATGTAGAAAAACAGCATGTAAAAAAAGATCGTAAACAGTGAGGCGCCCGTATAATCATGAAAAACGCTCAGATCCGGCGCAATGGTGGTCACGCCGGACACCGTGAGCGCCAGGAGCAGGCAGAAAATGTCCAGGGCCTGCAGCAATGCCCTGCGGTATGCGCTGATCACGGTCATTCCCCTTTCGCTTCCAGGATATTCACCGCCGCGCCGGGCACGTCCATATCCCGCAGGATGCGGGCGGCCACGGTCTCGGCATCAAATTCGTCAAGCGCCAGTTTTCTCCCGGCGGCGCCCATACGCGCGATGTCTCCGGGCTCCCTGACAAAGCGCGCCATCGCCCCGGCCAGGGCTTCGGGATCGCGCACAGGCGTCAGCCGGCCGTTGACGCCGTCCCGCACCACTTCACGACAGCCCGGCACATCCGTCACCACAGCGGGGCGACCCATGCTCATGGCCTCCATGACGGAGGTGGGCGTTCCCTCACGCCACGAGGGCAAGACAAGCACATGGCAGGCGGCAAGGAAGGGCCGCACATCCCGCGTTTCGCCAAGGTATTCCAGCAGGCCGTCGGCTTCCCAGCGGCGTATCCGCGCCAGGTCCACGCCGCCAAGCCCCGTTTCCGGCGGTCCGAGCAACTGCAGGCGGCAGGCGGCGCCCATGGGGCGCAGCAGACGCCCGGCCTCGGCATATTCGGCAATGCCCTTGGCCTCCAGCAGGCGCCCCACCAGGAGGAAGACGACCGGCCCCTCAGGCGGCAACGGCGGAAACGGTTCCGGCGCAAAACGCGCCGTATCCACTCCGGTGCCGCGCGCGGTGAGCACACGGGCGCCGGGCCCCAGAATGCCGTGCTCCCGAAACACCCGGATATCGTCCTGATTCTGGAAAAAGACGCCGCTTACGGAGCGCAGGGCGCACCGATAGAGAAAGACGCCGAGCCTGTTGACGCACTTCTTGAACAGGCTGTCCGCCTCAAAGGCATAGCCCAGACCGGTGATGGTGGCGTAGACACGGGGCACCCCGGCCACGCGCGCCGCCAGACAGCCATAGATGACCGGCTTGATGGTGGTGGCAAAAAGCAGATCGGGCCGTTGCGCGCGGAACAGGCGCAGCAGCGCGAAAAAGCTTTCGGCATCGCGGAGCGGGTTCAGTCCCTTGCGGTCCAGCGGATACGGAACAAACGCCGCCCCCAGCGCGTGAAGCGCCGTCTCGGCGGCGGCGTCGCCCGGCGGCGCGCAGCACACCACTTCATGGCCCGCCGCGCGCATATGACGGATAAGAACGCTCCAGAAATTCGCCATGGAGCGGGACTGATTGCTCAGGATGAGGATCTTCATGCGGGCCTCGTCAACAACGCGGCGGCCATGTCCGGAACCGCCCTGCCCCTCTATAGCACCGGGCGCAGGCGCTGAAAAGAGCGCGCCGGATGACGCGCCGCGCAGGCACTCCGCAGCCATGCGGGGCCCGCATCACCAGGCCAGCGCGGCCTTCACCAGGAGCGACAGGGCCGAGAATGCGATCATGCCCAGCATCAGCGAACGGAAGAGGCGGATATTGATTCTGGAAACAAGCGGCAGACTGGCGAAAATGCCCAGAACGGCGAACCCGGAACACCACACGCCCATTTTCAGGAGTTCGGGCGTATAAAATCCGGCCCGCCACTGCAGGGGAAAAAGAACCACAAGACTGACAACACCGACCATGCTCAGTGTGGCCAGGGCGTTTTCCTTTCCCCACAGCCGGCGCAGGCCATAAAACGCCAGCGGCGGCCCGCCCAGGCCGATAGCGCCCAGAAGGATGCCGCTCATGGCCCCAAGGGGAATGGCGTAGGCCAGGGAAAGGGGCGTCGGGGGACATTTCCGGCGCGCTGCGATCCCCTGCCAGGCAAGGAAGAGCAGCACACAGAGTGCGGCGGCGAGAAGGATGAGCCGTGACGGGGCGCGGCTCAGGAAGACGATGCCCAGGGGAATGCCGAGGATGGAGGGAATGCCGAGCAGGGCAACCTCCCGCCAGAGGATGGCCCGGCGGTACATCACGGAAAGCGTGACAGCGGTGGCGGGAAACAGCAGACAGCCGAGAACGATGGTCTCGCGCGCGGGCATGACAAACGCCAGAAGGGGAACGGCGAAAAGATTGCCCCCGAACGAGGTCAGCCCGACGATCAGCCCCGCGAAAAACCAGACGGCATTGGCATAGACGAAAAGCAGCATGGCACACGTCCCCGTGCGTTGCCCCTGGTCCGTACGACAGCCGGGAAGCCCGTGGCCCGGCGCGCCGGGGCCGGACCTCCCGCAGCCGGGGCCGGGCGCAACGTGTCAGCGTTCCCGGCGCACGGCAAATGTCATGCCAGCCGCCCCGGCGTCGCCCACTTCATAGCGCAGGCGCTCCGTGACCGTATTCTCGCTGTCAAAACAGAGGACCACAGGACGCCGGGAGGCCAGCTCCCGTGCATCCGCCACATATTCCGCCGCACAGATGATGAGCTCGTCGCCCTTCTGGCAGGTGCGCGCGGCAGCCCCGTTGAGCACGCAGCAGCGCGACCCCGGCTCGCCATAGATGACATAGGTGGAGAGCCGCTGGCCGGAATTCTTGTTCCAGATTTCCACAAATTCCAGAGGATGGATGCCCGCCAGGGCGCACTGTTCCGGGTCGAGCGTAATGGAGCCGTGATAGTTGAGGTCGCTGGCGGTCACACGGATGCCATGGAATTTGGCACGAAGGATCTTGAGCATTGCAGTTCCTGTCCGCATGGGGGCACGCGGCGCGGCCCCAAGAAAAAACGCCGCTTTCGCGGCGGTTCCCCATTGATGGATGTGCGCCTGTGCTCTCGCCGGACGCGCGCTGCGGAGAAGCGGGCGCCCTAGTATGCCTTGATATAGTCGTCCAGGCTCTCCGCGGAGCAGTTGCGGCTCACCCAGAAGGCGGACGCCCAGACCATGAGCGCCGTGGCCTGCGTGTCATCCAGGCTCTTGAGCTTGGACTCCAGGCTGGACTTGCTCGCGCCGTGGCGCATGTGGATGCCGTTCATCTCGCAGGCATCGGACACGCGAAGCAGCAGATAGGACAGGCGCGTATTGTCCGGCATGAGCTTCATGTCCTTGTGGGCATCCACAATGGTCTTGAGCTCGGAAGCGCTGAAGATCTGCTTGATGCCCGTGATGGCCCGGAAAAAGGTGTCCACCGCCCAGGGCAGGATGAATTCCGCGCCGGCGCTCTTGGTGCGGAAATAGTCCTTGAGCCAGCGTTCCTGATCGTCATTGATGCGTGCTGCGACCTGCGGCATGGATGCCCCCGTTGCATTTCAGCCCGACCGGCCGGGCGGTCGCCCCGTGCCATGCGCTGTGCCATGCGGTATTGCCATGCCCTACACCACATTGGAGAATTATTCAAGACACAATCTAGAGGTTTTCCCCCTCCGGCGCTTTCCTCCGTTCAAATCCGGAACGCATCGATCATCCGGCCTGTCGGCAGCGTGACCCCAAGAAACCCGGTGAAAAGCCAATAGAAAAGAAGGACGCACATGACCGCCCCCAGACAGTTGGCGACGACCGCGGCCAGGCTGCGCTTCCCTGATGGCAGGTAGCGGATGCACAGGACACTGAGCGCAATGCTTCCCGATGCGATGAAGCCGAACCAGTCCAGAAAGACTGCCCAGAGGCCCCCTGTCATGATGGCGACGAGCATGTCCCCGTTCAGACGAAAAACGATCTTGCTTTCCGTGCGCATATGGACAAGGCCGCGCACCAGAAGGGCGCTTCCGCACAGGAACAGCAGCCAGAGGATCTTCTGCGGGAAAAACGCCCCGTAAGGCGTCAGGTCCTCTGTGATCTGCGCCTGAAAAAAAATGCCTATGACGAGGACGGCGATGCCGCCCGCAAGGTCTGTATTGATACGGGTCTGCATCACTTGCCTCCCCTGGAGCGTGTCAGAAACGTCTTTATCAGCGGCCAGCAAAGCGAAAGGACGCAGAGCGCTGCCAGTACCAGACATATGGGCCGCGTAAAGAAAATGAGCCATGGCGCTGTTTCGCTTACCGCGCTTCCCATGAGCATTCCCTGAACAAAGCCTCGTTCCATGATCGGCCCAAGGATCAGCCCCAGGACGATGGGACCGGGATCAAAGTCCAGCTCCTTGAGGAACCAGCCCAGAAGACCACTGGCGAACATGATGATGACATCGGCGCCATTGTTGCGGATCGCATACGATCCGACCACAGTCAGCAACAAAATGCCGGGAACAAGATACCGCGTGGGAATCCGTTTTACTGCTCCGAAAATCATCTTTCCGGCAAAGATGCCCAGCAGCGCCATGAGCACATTGCAGATAAAGAAGGAAAACATGAAGGCGTAGGTGATCTGGCCGTTCTTGCTGAACAGTTCCGGCCCCGGAGTTATGCCCTGCATGAGCAGGGCACCAAAAATGATGGCCGCCGGCGGTGAGCCGGGGATGCCCATTGCCAGCAATGGCACCAGCGCCCCCTCGACTGTGGCGTTATTGGCGGATTCGGTGGCCACCACGCCCTGCGGGTTTCCCTTGCCGAAACTTTCCGGGTCGCGGGCCGCGCGTTTGGCCTCATTATAGGCCACCAGATTTGAAATATTGCCTCCCGCGCCCGGCAAAATGCCGATCAGCGCCCCAATCACCGACGAGCGGAGCGTATTGCCCATATGGTGCGTGACATTCCGCCACGCCTTTTTCAGGGCATCCGCGCTGCCCGCCAGCTTGTCGGTGATGACCTGTTTCTGGTTGGGGCGCATGGCCATGGCGAAGACTTCGGGAATGCAGAAAAAGCCGATCAGCACGGAAACAAGCTCCATGCCGGCCTGCATGGACGTGATCCCCATGGTAAACCGGATGTCTCCACCGATGGGCGCTATGCCGATCATGCTCAGCATCATGCCGATAAGGCCCCCGGAAATGCCCTTGAGCAACGACTGATTGGAAAGACTCGTGATGATGGTCATGCCGAAAATCGCGGTCCAGAAAAATTCCGGAGGCCCGAACCGCAGGGAAACCTGGGCCAGTGGGACGGCAAAAAGAATCAGGATGATGGTGCCTATGAGACCACCGAAGCTGGACGCCACTGAAGCGGTATACAGGGCCTCCTCCCCCCGTCCGGACCTGGCCATGGGGTAACCGTCAAAACAGGTGGCGATGGAGGACGGAGTCCCTGGCGTATTGAGCAGGATGGCCGAAAACGCGCCGCCGAAGATCGTGGAGGCATAAAGTGCCCCAATGGTCACAAGACCGGGGATGGGCTCCATATTGAAGGTGAAGGGCACCAGAAGCGCCACCGCCATTGTGGCTGAAAATCCGGGAAGCGCCCCGGCGATGATGCCGAAAATGCAGGCCACTGCCATGAAGAGCATGTTTTGCGCGGTGAGAACATCGCTTCCAGCCGTCATCAGGATATCCAGCATGGGGTCTCCTTTGCCCCCGGACGCGGATGCCCGGGGGCGCGTGCATCATTGCGGCCGGGCTACTTCTTGAGCTCCTTCAGGATCGCCTTGTACGCCTCGACCTTTTTGTCGATGAACTCCTGACTGGCCTTGGGGTCCAGATTCATGAGCGTGAAGCCCATTTCCGTCACCTTTTTGGCGAATCCGGGATCGGCGTTCACCGCGGCGCATGCCTTGTACAGAACATCTATCCGTTCCTGGGGCGTTTCGGGGGGCACGGCCAGTCCACGGATGGAGCCTTCCACAATGTCATAGCCAAGTTCGCGGAACGTGGGCGCATCGATCTTGGGGTCACGTTCCATGGAGGCCACGGCCAGGACCCTCATGTCCTTGGAATACTGGGCGGCCTCGGTGGTGAACGCCATGATGGCCGTGACATGATTCCCCAGAAGGGCCGGCGGCAGATCCGCCGTTCCGGGGAAGGGAATGTAGGTAAACCGGGCCTGGGTCAGCTTGTTGAGCATCACAGAGGCAATATGCCCGGAAGTGGCATTGCCGCAGCCCCCGATGATGATGCTGCCCGGCTTTTCCTTCTGGGCCCTGACCAGATCCTCCAGCGTCCGATACGGGCTGTCCGCGCGCACAGCCAGCACGCACGGCGTATCCATGAACAGCATGACCGGCTTGATCTGGCTGGTCGTGTAGCCGGCATCCTTCCGTTCCAGCGGCTGAAGGATGATGTGCGGGATATTGAAACCCGCCGTGTAATATCCGTTGGGCTTGCTGCGTACCAGCTCACTCCAGGCGACAGCGCCTCCGGCACCGACCTTGTAGCTGATGATCACCTTTTGCCCCAGTTCTTTTTCAAGCAACGGCTGCTGGGCGCGCGCAAAAATGTCGGAAATGCCCCCGGCACTGAACGCAATCAGGTAATTGATCGGTTCGGCCTTGGGAAACGGCTCCTCCGCCCGGCTCGCCGTGACCGCGAAAAAACAGGTGGCGCACAGCGCAATGGCGCAAACAACATTCCTGATGCCCCAATGTCTGCTCATGGTATCCTCCTGAAAGTATTGATGGTTGCGGCAAGCGCTATGCGCGAAGGGCATCGCGCACAGCCTGGCCCATTTCCCGCGTTCCGCTGGTGCCGCCAAGATCGCGGGTACGTGTACGTCCCTCTTCCAATACTCTTTGTTCTGCCTGCAGGAGGGCAGCCGCCGCCCTTGCCTCGCCCAGATGCTCAAGCATGAGCCGGATGGATTCAATGGAGGCAAGAGGATTGACCATGTCCTTGCCGGCAAGGTCCAGGGCGGAACCGTGGATGGGCTCGAACATGGACGGATAGCCGCGTTCGGGGTTCAGGTTTGCCCCGGCGGCCATGCCTATGCCGCCCTGGAGCACCGACCCCAGATCCGTGATGATGTCGCCAAAAAGGTTGGAAGCCACGATGATGTCAAAACGTCCGGGGTTGGTGATCATGAACATGCTCAGCGCATCCACCAGCAGGGAATCGGTCTCGATGTCGGGATACTCCGCGGCCACCTCCCTGAACACCTTGTCCCAGAACACCATCGAATAATTGAGCGCATTGGATTTTGTGCAGTTGGTGACCTTTCCCCGCTTGCCCAGCGCCTTGCGCTTGCGCGCGAGCTCAAAGGCAAAGCGGATGACGCGCTCACAGCCCCGGCGCGAGAACACGGCCATCTGCGTGGCGAAGCCATTGGGCGCGTCCGCTTCAAAGATGCCCCCAAGCTGGCTGTATTCCCCTTCCGTATTCTCCCGGACAACCACCAGGTCCACGGTTTCCGGCGTTGCGGTGGCAATGGGCGTTGCCACCCCCCTGAGCAGCCTGATGGGCCGCATATTGACGTATTCCTCAAAGCCCTGGCGGATGGCCAGGAGCGGCTGAAGGGAAATATGATCTTCAACCTTGGCGGGGTCTCCTACCGAACCGAGAAAAATGGCATCAAAACCGCGGAGGATCTCCAGCCCGTTATCCGGCATCATCCTCCCGTGCTTCAGGTAATAGTCACAGTTCCAGTCAAAATTTTCCGTTTCCACGCCGAAACCAAAGGCTTCGGCGCACGCCCCAAGCGTTTCGCGCGCCTCACGCGCCACCTCCGGCCCGATCCCGTCACCGGGGATGAACGCTATGCGATAGGTCTTCATCATTCCCCCATTTGCGGTTTACGCGCTGCTTCCGCCGATCCGCTTCCGCGCAGCACCTTTATTTTCCTGACTACTCCGCGAAACACGCTGCGCGCAAATCAAAAAGCCGAATACTCGTCATAAATTTTTCCTATGGACGGAATACGCGCCGGTCCCTATGCTGGAAGCGCATGACACCAGAAGCTTCCGGGGGGTGAAAACGGTGAAGATAGCCCATCTGGAAACATTTTTGAAAGTCGTTGCCAACGGCAGTTTTACCCGCGCGGCGCAGGAACTCTTTCTGACCCAGCCCACCGTGAGCAATCATATCCAGATGCTGGAACAGGAACTGGGGCGGCTTTTTATCCGTGGGGGCACGGGCTTGCGCCTGACCCCCCGCGGCAAACGGCTTGCGCGCAGGGCACCGGAAATATTTGCCCTCCTGGGCGATATCAAGGGGGACAAACGCAAAGGCGCGCATCGGTTGCGCGGTCAGCTGCATGTGGCGGCAAGCTCCGTCATGGGCGCGTACTTTCTGCCGCCCTATTTCCGGAAAATGCTGATGATGCATCCGGATGTGGAGATCCGCTGCCATTTCGGGAATGCCTGGTCCATCGCCACCTGGGTGCAGGATGATTTTGTGGATGTGGGCTTTGCGCCGAGCGCGCCGGGGTTTTCACGCCTCAGCTTCAGCAGCTGCCTTCAGGAACCGTGCGTGGTGGCCACGGGACAGCAAGTGGCGGAGGAACTGGAGGGCTCGCTTGAACGCCAGCCCCCGTTGCCGTTTATCCTGAGGGAAAAAGGAACGGCAGCCCACGAGGTCGCCATGCGCTGGCTCCGGGCGCGGCCATGGGGAGGTTCCTTGCGTACCCCGGTCATCCTGTCGGACATGGAGGCAATCAAGAATCTGGTGCTGGAAGGAGCGGGCCTGACCATCATTCCCCGCTGCTGCGTCGCAAGAGAACTGGAACTGGGGCAGATGGTCGAACTGACGGACGGCGGCCCGCCGGATGCCGTCCACTATTATATGCTGACACGCCTCAACGATGCGGACGACAAGGAAAATGAGGTGCTCCGCGCCTTTCTCGCCCTTCTCCGCCATGGGCGGGGGCAGCGCCACACAGCACAGGAAAAGGCGGGGACAGACGGCCTGTAGATGTCTCCGGCGCTCCGGCAGGGCAACTCTCCCTGAGGCCAGGGACAAGCCGGGGCAGGCCGCAATGAGTGCCGGAACGCCTCTCAGCGCCTGCCGCCGAACAGACCGCCCAAAAGACCGCGCAGGAGCGTCTTGCCGATCTCGCGGCCGACGGTCGTGGTGACCGTGCGCGTGGTCTGCTTGACCACGGAGCCGAAAATATCGCCAATATCCACGCCCGAATCCTTCCGCGCCTTGCGTTCCGCCGCTTCCCGGCGCCGGGCCTCCGTCTCGGTCTTGCGGAGCGCGGCCTCCTGCCGCCTGCGTTCGCGCTCGGCGGCTTCGGCGGCCCTGGCGGCGTCCGCGCGTTGCGCTTCGGCGGTCTCGGCGGCCTGGCGTTCCCGCGCCCTGGCCGTCAGGATCTCGTACGCCGATTCCCGATCCACGGCCCTGTCATAGACCCCGGCCACCAGCGAACGGCGCATGACCGCCGCGCGCTCCTCCGCGCTTATGGGGCCCACCTGACTTTCCGGCGGCACGATGAGCGCCCGTTCCACCATGGAAGGCGCGCCCCTGTCGTCCAGAAAGGAAACCAGCGCCTCGCCCACGCCCAACTGGCCGATGGCCTCTTCCGTGGAAAAGGCGGGATTGGCGCGGAAGGCCTGCGCCGCCGCGCGCACGGCCTTCTGTTCCCTGGGCGTGAAGGCCCGCAGGGCATGCTGGACGCGGTTGCCGAGCTGGCCCAGCACGCTGTCCGGAATATCGGCCGGGTTCTGGCTCACAAAATAGATGCCCACGCCGCGCGAGCGGATGAGCCGCGTCACCTGTTCGATTTTCTGGAGCAGGGCCGGCGAAATGCCGTCAAAGAGCAGGTGCGCCTCGTCGAAGAAAAAGACCAGGCGCGGCTTGTCCCTGTCGCCCGTTTCGGGGAGGTTCTCGAAAAGTTCGGAAAGCAGCCAGAGCAGGACGCAGGAGTACAGGCCCGGCGCGTTCATCAGGGATTCCGCCGCAAGGATGTTGATGATGCCGCGCCCGTCGGCATCGGTCTGGAGCAGGTCCATGATGTCCAGCGCGGGTTCGCCGAAGAACACGTCGCCGCCTTCCTCCTCCAGGCGCAGCAACGCACGCTGGATGGCGCCCACGCTGGCCGTGGAGATCTGGCCGTAGCTGGTCTTGTAGGCATCGCGCTCCTCGCCCACATGCTGGACCATGCTCCGCAGATCCTTCATGTCAAGGAGGAGCAGCCCGGCATCGTCGGCAATGCGGAAGGCCAGTTGCAGCACGCCCGCCTGCACGTCGTTGAGATTGAGCAGCCGCCCCAGCAAAAGCGGCCCCATTTCGCTCACCGTGGTACGCAGGGGGTGCCCGCTCTTGCCGAACACGTCCCAGAAGCAGACGGGGAAAGACCGGGGCGCATAGCCGAGCGCCTCCAGATGGAGCTGCGCCGCGCGCTCCGCCGCCTTGCCCGTGCCGCCGGCCCTGGCGAGCCCGGAAAGATCGCCCTTGACGTCAGCCATGAAGACCGGCACGCCAAGCGCGCTGAACGTCTCGGCAAGAGTTTGCAGGGTCACGGTCTTGCCGGTGCCGGTGGCGCCGGTGATGAGCCCGTGGCGGTTGCCCATGGAGGGCAGGATGCAGAGTTCCCGGCTTCCGGCCATGGCCACGAGCGCGTTGCGATCCTTGTCCAGCATGCTGCATCTCCCCGGCCGCCCCGCGGTGGCCGCAGTTTGTCGTTGGCGCCGTCCGGACCGCGCCGGAGCGGCGCCGGCATATCATCCTCAGCGGGCCAGCAGCACCCAGGCCGGCCCATGGGCGTCCAGATGGCTGGCCACATAATTGGCCCGTTCCCCGCCGCCGCAGAAAATGTCGATGCGGTTGCGCCTGATGGCGCCCCCCACGTCCTGCGCGAAGCCGATGCCGCGCAGGGGCACGGAGCCGGCGGCGGCATCGGGAATGTTCACGCCGTAGGCCACCACCGAACCAAGGGGAATATACCCGCGATCCGTGGCAAGGGAAAGCCAGTCATCCACGGTGGCCCCCATGGCGCCCGTGGGGCCCCGGCCCCCGTATTTGAAAAAGACATAGCTCGGATTCTCGTTGAGGATCTCCCGCACCCGGTCGGGATTGTTGCGGAACCACTCGCGCTGTTCAAAAATGTCTCCGCGTTGGAGCAGCCCCTTTTCGCGCATGATGCGGCCGGAACTCTTGTACTTGTGGCCGTTCTGGCCCGCATAGTTGAGATAGGCCTCGGTGCCGTCGTCAAAGACGAGTTTGCCCGACCCCTGGATCTCCAGAAAAAAGACATCCACGGGGTCCGCCGCCCAGGCCAGTTCCAGCCCGCGCCCGGCAAGCACCTGCCTTTCCTCGATGGTGCGCCGGTCGTGGTAGCGGCCGCGCCGCGCGCGCACCCGGGCCAGATCCGGCGGCACGGCATAGATGGGCTGCTCATAGCCCGGCTTGCGCGTCCGGCTCGCGGGCACGCGCGGTTCGTAATACCCGGAATAGTCGATCCCGTCGGGCACCGGCACCCAGCGGAACTGCTCGGCCAGCAGGCCGGGCTCGGCATCCAGCCGGGGCAGCAGTTCCTGGAGCCGCGTGAGCGTGCGCGCAAGTTCCCCCCAGGTCACTTCCAGTCCGGGGCGCCGGATGGCTGTTGCCGCCTGCGGCTTTGAGTTGACATAGCGCAGAGACTTGCGCACGGTAGGCGCCATGTCCTTCCAGCCCGAAAGCTCCTGATTGGCGGGGGCCAGATGGGCCAGAAAAAACTCGGCGCTCTCCCCGGCGGCCACGGGCGGCCCCGAAGGACGCGCGGGCGGCTGCGCAGCCTTGTGGGCGCAGCCTGCCAGAACCATGCAGAACACCACGGCCAGCCCGACGGCCCCGATCCGCCCGACCGCGTTCCCCCGGCCGGGCGCAGCTCCGCAAGGAAGCGAACCATGCATGATTTTCCCACTCCGGAAACCTGGTTTCCCCATCGTGTGTCCTACGGTGAAACGGACTGCATGGGCGTGCTCTACTATGCCGAATACCTGCACATCTTTGAACGCGCCCGGAGCGCCTTTATCCGTGAGCGCGGCATGAGCTACGCCGATGTGGAAAAGCGGGGCATCATCCTTCCGGTACGCGAGGCCCAGTGCCGCTACCGCTCGCCGGCCCGCTATGACGAGATCGTTCTGGTGCACGCGGGCATCAGCGAATGGGGGCGGGCCTCCCTGCGATTTGTATATGAGATGTGGAACGAGGACAAGACGCGCCTGCTCGCCGAGGGCATGACCCAGCACGCCCTGGCCGACCCCACCGGGCGCCCGGTCCGCATGCCGGACTGGTTCCGCCGCCTGGGCGACGCCTGAGCCGGCGCCCCCTACCGGCAGACAATCAGCCGCGCCACGCGAACCATATGCCGACGCAGGCCAGCGTCTGGCCCACGGCCACGGTCACATCCCTGTCCAGCGCGGCCCCCGCGAACACCAGAAGCGCCCCCGCGGCACAGGCCAGGGCGCGCCGCGCCGTGAGGTTTTTGCCGTCCGCCCGGCACAGGGCCAGCACGGCAAGCTGCGCGGCCACGCCGGCAAGGATGCAGACCGGCGCGAGCCAGGGCAGAAACGGAGCGCGCACCGCAACTTCCCTCGCTGCCGCAGGGGCGGAATATGGAGTCATGCCCATGGCCGAACAGATCATGGCGCATGGTAGGCCGGAAGCCCCGCGCCCCGCAAGCGCCCACCGCCATCCCGCCCCTCCGGATTTTGCGCGCGTCCGGCCCGCAGGCATTGCCATCGGGCGGAACGTGCCTATTTCAACAGCAGCCCACCGGAACAGAACCCCACAGGGCAGCCAAAGGAGCAGCCAATGAGCGCATTGACGCCCCGCGAGATCGTGGCGGAGCTGGACAAGTTCGTCATCGGACAGGAACAGGCCAAGCGCATGGTGGCCGTGGCCATGCGCAACCGCTGGCGCAGGCAGAAGCTCGCGCCCGAACTGCGCGACGAGATCGCGCCCAAGAACATCATCATGATGGGCCCCACGGGCGTGGGCAAGACCGAGATCGCGCGGCGTCTGGCGCGTCTTTCCGGCGCGCCGTTCCTCAAGGTGGAAGCCACCAAGTTCACCGAGGTGGGCTATGTGGGCCGCGATGTGGAATCCATGGTGCGCGACCTCATGGAGATCGGCATCAACCTCGTGCGCGAGGAGGAGAACGCCCGCGTGCGCGCCGCGGCGGAAGCCGCCGCCGAGTCACGGCTCATGGACCTGCTCCTGCCGCATTCCTTCGGTCAGGAGGAGCGCAGCTCCACCCGCGAAAAACTCCTGCAGCAGTTCCGCCTCGGCTTCCTGGACGAGCGCGAGGTGGAGATGGAAGTCACCGAGCAGGGCGGCAAGGGCATCGACATCTTCGCCATTCCCGGCATGGAGCAGATGGGCGGCCAGGTCAGAGACATGTTCAGCAAGGCCTTCCCGCCCAAGCGCAGCCGCAGAAAGCTCAAGCTCAGGGCGGCGTTCGCCATTCTCGTCCAGGAAGAATCGTCCCGGCTCGTGGATCAGGAAGCCCTGACGGAAAAAGCCCGCGAGCGCGTGGAACAGAGCGGCATCATCTTCATCGACGAGATCGACAAGATCGCCAGCTCCTCACAAAACCGCACCTCGGACATTTCGCGCGAGGGCGTCCAGCGCGACCTGCTCCCCATTGTGGAAGGGAGCGTGGTCAATACCAAGCACGGCATGGTCAGGACGGACCACATCCTTTTCATCGCGGCGGGCGCCTTCCATTTCAGCAAGCCCTCGGACATGATCCCCGAACTTCAGGGGCGCTTTCCCCTGCGCGCGGAGCTTCAGCCCCTGGGCAAGGAGGAGTTCCTCCGCATCCTCACCGAGCCGCACAATGCCCTGGTCAAGCAGTACGAGGCCCTGCTCGGCACCGAGCGCGTCACGCTCCGCTTCATGCCCGACGGCCTTGAGGAAATCGCCGCGTTCGCCGAGGAAACCAATGCCCGCGCGGAAAATATCGGCGCGCGGCGCCTCTATACCATCATGGAGAAGATCCTCGCGGATATTTCCTTTGCCGCCCCGGAAATGGCAGGCGCGGAAATCGTCGTGGACAGGGCCTATGTGAGCGAGCATCTGCGCGACGTGCGCGACGATCAGGATCTGAGCCGCTATATCCTCTAGCACGCATCCGCCATCCCAAGGAGCCGCATGTTCTTTCTCTGGCCGCTTGTCCCCTTTTTCTATCTGCTCGCGCGCCTTGTGCTGCCCGCGCGGCTCAGCGCGGGCGCCAAGCTGGGCTGCGCCCTGCTGCTCCTCGTCGTCACCCAGGCATTCGCCATCAACCGCTTTCTCCTGGGCGACCTGGCCGCGCCCGACCTGCCGCCCTGGCTGCTCATGCTTCAGGGCTGGCTGTTCGCCTCCTCGCTTTTGCTCTTCGGCCTCGTGCTCCTGCGGGATCTGCTGCGTCTCCTGCGCGCTGTCGGGCGCGTCCTGACACGCCGCTTCGGGGCGCGGGCAGGCCGGGCCGCCGCCATGGGCCCCCATCCGGCCTCCCCCACGCGGCGGCGGCTGCTTCAGGCGGGCTGCGGCGGCCTTCTCCTCGCCGGGCCGGCGGAGCGCATCGCCCTGGGCGCCGCCGTCCTCGGCCCCACGGCCTGGGGCGTGGGCGAGGCTGTGGCCGTGCCCGCCGTTGGCGAGCACGAGGTGGCCGTGCGCCGCCTGCCCCCCGAACTGGATGGCCTGCGTGTGGTCCAGATCAGCGATCTGCACATGAGTTCCCTGCTGCGGCGCGACTGGGTGGCCGCGGTGGTGGACCTGGCCAATGCGCAGCGGCCGGACCTCATCGTCCTCACCGGCGACATGGTGGACGGCACGCCCCAGACGCGCGCGGAAAGCGCCGGGGAACTGCGGCGCCTCACGGCGCCCCTTGGGGTGCTCGCCTGTGTGGGCAACCACGAGTATTACAGCGGCTATGCGGCATGGGTGCAAACCTTCGGGGAACTCGGCCTGCGCATGCTTCTCAACAGCCACGCCACGCTTGCCGTCAATGGCCGGGAGCTGGTCGTGGCGGGCGTGACCGACCCCGTGGCCGCCACCTTCGGGCTGCCCGGCCCGGATCTGGAAGCCGCCCTTGCGGGAGCGCCCGAAACCGCCCCCTGCATCCTGCTGGAACACAGGCCGGGCATGGCGCCGCGCAGTGCGCGCCGGGGCGTGGATCTTCAGCTTTCCGGCCATACCCACGGCGGTCAGGCGCCGCTCCTGCGGGAACTCGTGAGCGCGTTCAACAACGGATTCCTGCGCGGCTGGTACACTGCGGAAGGCATGCCGCTCTATGTCAGCCCCGGCGCGGGACTGTGGGGCGGCTTCCCCATCCGCATCGCCACCCCTTCGGAGATCGCCGTTTTCACCCTGCGGGCGGGCCGCGTCGCGGAGGCCGCCCCCGGCCTTGCCATGCTTTGGGGCCGGAGTTAATGATTTCTGATGGTCGCGCAACGGCCGCTGGCCACATGTAAACCTTCAGACGGCATGCGCCCCGCCCGTGCGGGAGCTTTTGCGCCTGTCGCCATGCCTCCAGGAGCATTCATGCGCCATCTCGCCCTCCGCCTTTTCCTCACGATTTTCCTGCTTGTCCCCGGCGCGCCCCTTTCCGCCAGGGACACCGCCATGCCTGTTTCAACCGCAGTGCAGGCGGTTTCTCCGGTCCGGCAGGCCAGCATCCTCACGCGCCTGCCCAACGGCCTTCTTGTCTACATCCTCAGGGACGCCCGCTTTCCCCTCGTCTGCACGCGCCTCTATGTCCGCACGGGTTCCGCCAATGAGGAGCCGCGGCACGCGGGCATCAGCCATGTGCTGGAACACATGGTCTTCAAGGGGACCGAACATCGTCCCAAGGGCCAGATCGCCCGTGACGTGGAGGCCCTGGGCGGCTATCTCAACGCGGCCACAAGCTTTGACAAGACCTGGTACCTCACCGACATGCCCGCCCGCCACTGGCGCGTAGGCATGGAAGTGGTCAAGGAAATGGCGTTTCAGGCCACTCTGGACCCGGACGAACTGGAAGCGGAAAAAAACGTCGTCATCTCCGAGCTGCAACGGGGCGAGGATTCTCCCCAGCGCAAGCTGTACGAAAATCTCCAGACGGCCGCGCTTTCGAACACGCCCTACGGGCGCCCCATCATCGGCTATGCCGACACCATCCGGGCCATCACCGCCCAGGATCTCCGCGCCTATGTGGACCGCTGGTACCAGCCGGACAACATGATGCTCCTCGTGGCGGGCGATATTGAGCCGGAAGCCGTGCTCGCCCACGCCCAGACCCTGTTCGGCGGCCTGCGCAACAGTTCCGACCTCGCGGTGCCCCCGCCGCTGGATCTGGCGGCCGCCGCCGGAGGCGCGCGGGTCGAAGTCGCGCGCGGCCCGTGGAACAAGGTCTATCTCGGCATCGCCTTTCCCGCGCCGGGGCTGCGCGATCTGCGCTCCGTGGATCTGGATGTTCTCTGTTACCTGCTCGGAGGCGACGGCACATCCGCCCTGTACCGGAAGTACAAGTACGAACGCCAGCTGGTGGACAGCATCAGCGTGGACAACATGAGCCTTGCCCGCGCCGGGCTGCTCTCCATCACCGCCCAGCTGGACGCCGACAAGGTGGAGACCTTCTGGAACGAACTCACCCTTGACCTTGCCCGGCTTTCCGCGGGGCAGTTCACGCCTGAGGCCGTGGCGCGCGCCAAGTTCAATCTTGAGGACGGCATGGACCGCGCCGGGGAAACGCTCAACGGCCTCGCCGCCTGGAAGGGGACTATCCAGTTCGATCTCGGCGGCGAGCAGGGGGAGCGCAATCTGCGCTTCACCCAGCGCAATGTGGACAGCGCGCAACTGCAAAACGCCATCGGCCTCTGGTTCGACCCGGCCAGGGCGCGGGTGCGGGTGCTGGCGCCGGAGGGCACGGCCCCGGACCTTGCCGCGCGGCTGGAAAAAACCCTGAGCGCGAACTGGAGCGCCGCCCCGCGGACCGTGGCAACGCACGCGCCCAAGGATGCCGCCACCGCCACCCGCGAGGTGGTGGAACTTGGGAACGGCCGCACGCTCATCCTCATTCCGGACGCGACCGTGCCCTATGTGTCGCTGGACCTGCTCTTCACCGGCGGCAACGCCCTGCTCTCCCCGCAGCAGCAGGGGCTTGCGGACCTGACCGCGCGCCTGCTCTCGGATGGCTGCGCCGACCTGGACGCCCAGGGCGTGGAACGCTGGCTGGCCGAACGGGCGGCCTCCGCCGGGGCCTCGGCGGGCTTGCAGAGTTTCGGCATCGCCCTCACGGGCCCCTCGCGCTTCAATGCCGACTACTTCGCCTTTCTCCGCGACATGCTCGCCAAACCGCGTTTTGAACGGCAGGAGCTTTCGCGCGAGGTGGAGAACATGCAGTCCGCCATCCGCCAGCGCGCGGACAGGCCGCTTGCCTACATGTTCGCGCGGGTGAGCCCGTTCCTCT
Source organism: uncultured Desulfovibrio sp. (assembly GCA_964576895.1). Lineage (GTDB taxonomy): Bacteria > Desulfobacterota > Desulfovibrionia > Desulfovibrionales > Desulfovibrionaceae > Desulfovibrio. The sequence goes on along the minus strand of CAZNXQ010000020.1, from coordinate 5,499 downwards.
TCCCCGGCGGCCAGCCCTACGGCTACGACAGCCTGGGCACGCCGGAGCTGCTCGCGGGCTATGACCAGGCCGCCGTGCGCGCCTTCTGGAAGCGCCAGGGCGCCCAGCCCTGGGTGCTCTCCGTGGCCGGAACGTTTGACCGCGAGGCCGTCATCGCCTTCGCCAAAAGCCTGCCCGCGCCCGGCGAAGCGCCCGTGGCGGTTCCCGCGCCGCGCTGGAACAGGGACAAGCGCCTTGCCCTGACCCTGGCCGGCAGGAATCAGGCGCACCTGCTCCAGATCTTCCCCACCGTGCCGCTCACCCATCCGGACGCCCCGGCGCTCCTGCTCCTGCAATCCGTGCTTTCCGGGCAGAGCGGGCTCCTGTTCACCAAGCTGCGCGACGAACAGGGCCTGGGCTACACGGTGACGGCCTTCAACCGCAACATGCCGGAAACGGCGTTCATGGCCTTTTACATCGGCACCACGCCCGACAGGCTGGAACAGGCCCGCAAGGGCTTTGCGGATGTCATCGCCGCCATCCGCGAGAAGCCCCTGCCGGAGGCGACCCTCCGCGCCGGGGCCAGCCGCCTTCTGGGCGAATACCTGCGCGACCGGCAGAGCCTTGCCGCCCGCGCGGGCGAGGCTGCCACGGATGCCCTGCTCCACTATCCCCCGGACTTCCAGAAGACCCTGCTGGACAGGGCCGCGGCCCTGAGCCCCGAAGAGGTGCGCGCCGTCGCCCGCAAATACCTCCTCCCCAGCGATGCCTATGATGTGACTCTCCTCCCCTGAGGCGCCATCGTCCGGCGGCGTCCCGCGCGGTCCTGCGGGGCGCCGCCCTTTACTTCCGCCCATGACTTGCGTATCCATGGGGAAAAAATTTCCCCCTCCCCAACCCAAGGAACATCCATGAGCAAGGACGAGACCGCCGCGCCCTCCCGCATCCGCTACCGCTACGAAATGGCTCCGGAGGCCCGCCTCCAGGCCGCTCACGGCGTCTGGGGGGGCATCAATCCCCAGGGCGAGATCGAAATGAATTTCTATCACGAGAGCGACGCGCTGCCCGCCTGCTCCGAGCAGATCATCGCCCCCGACGGCTCGCTCGGCCACGAGATCATCCCCGTCAACGAGGACGTGCGCGACATCACGCGGCACATCCACAGCCGCGTCCTGCTCAACTACCACACCGCCCGCGCCGTGCTGGAATGGCTTGAGGACCGCGTGGCCGCGCTGGAGGAAGAAGGCGGGGGCGAAATGTACACCCCCGATGCGGGTCTGGAACAATAGCCGCGCCACAGGCCGCCATGCAGCCACGCACCTGCCACATCATCACCTTTGGTTGCCAGATGAACGTCCACGATTCCGAGTGGCTGGGCGCCGCTCTGGAAAGGCGGGGCTTTGCGCCGGCAGCCCTTGAGGACGCCCAGGTCGTCATCATCAATACCTGCTCCGTGCGCGAAAAGCCGGAACAAAAGGTCATGAGCGCCCTGGGGCGCGTCCGGCAGGCCACGAATGATGATGCGCGCGTCCTCGTGGCCGTGACGGGCTGCGTGGCGCAGCAGCTGGGGGGGGCCCTGTTCGAGCGTTCGCCGCAGGTGCGGCTGGTGGCCGGGAGCGACGGCATCGCCCAGGCCCCGCAGGCCATCGAGCGCCTGCTGCGCGAGCCGGAAACGCGGCTCGCACTGTGCGCCTTCACCACAGCCTTTCCGGAGCGCGAGCCAGCGCCCGGCCGCGCCGGCGCTCCCTCGGCCCTGGTGACCATCATGCAGGGCTGCGACAATTTCTGCGCCTACTGCATCGTGCCCTTTACCCGCGGGCGGCAGAAATCCCGCGCAGCAGCCGCTGTTCTTGAGGAATGCCGCCTGCGCATTGCCCAGGGCGCGCGCGAGATCACCCTGCTTGGGCAAAACGTCAATGCCTACGGGCAGGACAAAACGGGGGACGGCACCAGCTTCTCCCGCCTGCTGGAACAGGTCGCCGCCCTGCCCGGACTCGAACGCCTGCGCTATGTGACGCCGCACCCCAAGGACATGGGCGCGGAGGATGTCGCCGCCTTTGCCGCGCTGCCGGCGCTCTGCCCCCGCCTGCACCTGCCGCTGCAATCGGGCGCGGACGCGGTGCTCGCGCGCATGCGCCGCAGATATGACAGCGCCGCCTTTTTGCGCCTCGTGCGGGACCTGCGCGCCGCCCGCCCCGACCTTGCGCTTTCGACCGATCTTATCGTGGGCTTCCCCGGCGAGACGGAAGCGGACTTTCAGGCCACGCTGGAGATGATGGAAGCCTGCGACTTCATGTCCAGTTTTTCCTTCTGCTATTCGGACAGGCCGGGCGCGGCGGCCACGCGCTTTCCCGACAAGGTGGCGCCGGAAGTGCAGCATGAGCGGCTGGAACGCCTCCAGGCGCTTCAGGACAGGCTTGGACAGCGCTGGCTGGATGCCCGCGTGGGGCAGTCCACAACGCTGCTGCTGGAGATGAAAAGCCGCAGGCAGGGGGAACCCGGCAGGGCGGAAGGTCCCCATGCCCGCGAAGACTGGCAGGGCCGCGACCCCTACGGCGTGCCCGTCCATGTTTCCCTGCCCGCGCATGCGGACCATGCGGGGCGCCTGCTCCCGGTGCGCATCATCGAGGCCAAGCGCCACAGCCTTGTGGCTCAGGCGCTGCCGCCGCAAAGCTGAATCGCTCTTTCCGCACCCGGAGGATGCCGCAGGGCATTCCTGTCTCCTCCCGCGCGGCCGTTGCGGAACATGCCCACCCCGTTCAAGAAAATCTGCACACAAGAAAATTTTTAGAAAAAATATAATATCCTTGTATTATTGCCGTTGTCGACACGGTAATCACGATTTCCGCCCGCGGCGCCCTCTAAAGGTTTTGGCGCCATATTCCGATAGGCTGGCATAAGGGATGGGAACTGCCATGCTGGACTATCGCCGCTTCAAGGAAATCAACGAGCTTTTTGCCTCCGGCCAGACGGAAAAAGCGCGGCATCTGCTCATGGAGATGCAGTCGCGCTGCATCGCGTTGCGCGATGAAATGAGCATGCTCAAAATTCGCCTGCAAAGCCTTGAGGATGTCCTCTACCTCGCAAAAAACCTGTTTGAGGAGAACGGGTTTTACTGGCTCCACACCAGCGGCGTGCGCCAGGGCCCCTTCTGCCCCCGCTGCTATGAGACGGAAGGCGGCCTCATCCGCCTTGGCAAGCGAAAACACGGGCTGGAGTGCCCCTGCTGCCGCGCCACCTATGAGCATCTGCCCGCGCTGGACGCCGCCGCTTCTTCCGGCATGAAGGCCGGCGCCGCAAGGATCCTGCATTTCGCGCGCTGACTCCGGGAAAATGGGCAGTGATGGCATGTAAATTGCTAGAATACGGCAAAAGCGTCAACGTGCTGTTCCTGTCGTCTTCCATCGCCGGAGGCTGAAGATGCGCGCTTGCATGATTTTTGCTATATATACACACACACACACACACACACACATTTAGTTAACCACGTTCCCGCGCCGCTTCCGCCAGTACGCGCGGATTTCCCCTTCGGGCCGCGCCCCTCCCCCGCATCCACGCCAGCGTATCTTTCCCGCAGTATTGCTGAAATCCTGCACCGCCGCGCATCCTTCGCCGCCGCCGAAGGGGGCGCGTGATGGTCTCCCTCAACACCAATATGCTGGCTGCCAACACGGCCGGAAACCTGAAAAACAGCTACTCCCGTCTTGCAACCTCGGTGGAGCGGCTGTCTTCCGGGTTGCGGGTCAATTCGGCGGATGACGATGCCGCCGGGCTGGCTATCAGGGAGCTGATGCGGGCGGACATCGCGGCGCTCCAGCAGGGCGTGCGCAACGCCAATGACGCCATTTCCATGATCCAGGTGGCCGATGGCGCGCTGGCCGTTATTGATGAAAAGCTCATCCGCATGAAGGAGCTTGCCGAACAGGCCGCCACCGGAACCTACGATTCCACCCAGCGCCTCATGATCGACTCCGAGTTCAAGGCAATGGCCGAGGAGATCGACCGCATCGCCAAGGCCACGGACTTCAACGGCATCAAGCTGCTCGACGGCTCCCGCGAAGGCAAGCATGACGGCAGCGGCCTGGAGGCCACAGGCAGGCTAAAGATCCATTTCGGTTCGGGCAATGACTCGGCGGAAGACTATTACTATGTTTCCATAGGAGACTGCACGCTGTCCGGCTTGGGGTTGAGGGAGCATGAAGTCCCTGACATGGGGGGCACGGATGCCCACAATAATGCAGCTCCAACAGGACAGGTTGGTGCATCAAATAACGACTCTTTCAAAAATCCAGCCCTAAATGATTATAGTTTTACAGCTACGCTTTTTTATACCACAGATAGTGTTGGAGCAATCCAAGATATAATTCCAAATCAGGGAACATGGTATTCGGCCGCAAATACTGCTGACTTCCACCAAAATTTTATGTTTATCATTCCAAAAGGCGCAAAAAATATTACTATAAATATGATAGGTATTAAAGGATTAGTTGAAGGTGATAATGATATTCAATTATTCACCAAGACAGGTGTCCATCTTGCTGGCACTGCACTTGATGATTATGCATTTAATCCAAACAATGGTAGTGACAATTCAATTAGTGCAAATAGCAACCGGCTTGGATTTAACACTTCTGATGAAACACAGCTAAATGACGGTGGGGGAAAGTACGACCCAACGGGAAAAAATCTTAATTACACTTCATATAACGGTATGAATATTGGCTACACTGGTGACGCTGATAGATATGATGCTAATCCAAATGATGGTATCTTGGATACATGGGAAGATTATGAAACTCTGACCATAGATGAAGTAACGGAAGACTTGATTGTTTGGTTTCCAGGAGCTGGTGCATGTAGCGTTAAAGCCTATTGGGATCCCGCAAGCGTTCCGGCTCCCAATCCCGTGAATCCCTTCAACCCCGATCTTCCCGGTGGGGTCAAGCCCACGGGCGACATCATTTCCATTGATACGCAGGACAAGGCCCAGCAGGCATTGGAGCGCATCGACAACTCCATTGTCATCAAGGATAAGGTGCGCGCCAACCTTGGCGCGACGCAGAACCGGCTGGAGAACACCGTGACCAACCTCACGGTGCAGGCCGAAAACCTGCAAGCCGCCGAGGCGCGCATTTCCGATGCCGATGTGGGCATCGAGATGATGCTCTTTGTCCGCAACCAGATATTGACCCAGGCTGGCGTCGCCATGCTCAGCCAGGCCAACAGCCTGCCCCAGATGATGATGGGATTGCTGTCACGGTAGCCGGGCCGCTTCGCGCTTCAGAACATGGCGGCCCTGCGGGCGGGACCGCGCACCGGACGGACTCACGGAAGAGCCAGCAACGGGCATCATGGCAGCGCTTAAGGAAACGCTGAATAAAGCGTTTCCTCTCCCAAAGAGGCGTTGGGCTTTTTGGGCCATACGCGCGTGACGGACGCCTTAACGGCCAACGCCCCGGCTCCAGGAGGAGCCGGGGCGTTGGTAAAGATTTGGCAGCGACCTACTTTCCCGCGCGAGAG
>CAZNXQ010000019.1:0-24071 GCA_964576895.1 uncultured Desulfovibrio sp. | reverse complement strand
CCTCCAAAAATCGCCCATTTCCTTGCCGGCGCAAAAAATTCTTATTTTTTAGGATCCTTGCGGCGATAGCCCCCGCCCTTCGCTTTGCTCCGGGCGGCGAGCGGAAGGGGCGTTGCCTCATGGTTCCGGAACTTTTGCGAAGAAACAACGGCCAGTTCCGTTCGTTGTTCTCACTGCAGCGCAGTGAGACAACGCAACCGGGGGTTTGGGGGCCATCGGCCCCCAACGGGGCGCGGGGCGGAGCCCCGCAGCAAAAAACGGCCCGTTTTGCCGCATTCCGCCTGTCCGGGAGCGGCGCTTGGCAGCCCGGCCGTCCGGGCGTAGGATGCGCGCATGGACAGGCCGGACCCTTCCAGCATCCCGCTCACGCCCGGCGTTTACCTCTACAGGGACGGCCGCGGCCGGGTCATCTATGTGGGCAAGGCGCGCGTGCTGCGCCGGCGGGTGCTTTCCTATTTCCGTCCGGAGGGGCTGCCGGTCAAGACGCGGGCCATGCTCGCCCATGCCGAGCGCCTTGACTATCTCTCCACCACCACGGAGAAAGAGGCGTTGCTCCTTGAGGCGAGCCTTATCAAGAAATACCGGCCGCACTACAATATCGTTCTGCGTGATGACAAGCAGTATGCGCTCTTCCGGCTGGACGTGAAGCATCCCTTCCCGCGGCTGGAGATCGTCCGCAGCGCGCGCCGGGACGGGGCGCGCTATTTCGGGCCGTTCACCTCGGCGCTGGCGGCGCGCGAAACCTGGAAGCTCATCCACCGGGCCTTCGGCCTGCGCCGCTGTTCGGACAGGGCCATGCGCAACCGCGTGCGTCCCTGCCTCTATCACCACATGGGCCAGTGCCCGGCGCCCTGCATGGGCGAGGTGACGGCGGCGGAGTATCATCTGGCCGTCCAGCGGGTGCGCGACATCCTGGAGGGCCGCGCCGACCCGCTGCTGCGCTCCCTGCGCGCCGAAATGGAAGCTGCCGCCGGGGAGCTTGATTTCGAGCGCGCCGCGGTTTTGCGCGATCAGCTCCGCGCCGTGGAGCGGACCGTGGAGCGGCAGGCGGCCATCCTGCCGGCGGGTGGCGACATGGACGCCATCGGCCTGTGCGAGGCGGAGAAGGGCCTCGGCCTTGGCATCGTTTTCGTGCGCGGTGGGGCTGTCACGGATGGACGCGCCTTTTTCTGGCCCGGTCTGGGCTTTGAGGACGCGCCGGAGCTGCTCTCCTCGTTTCTGGGCCAGTTTTACGGCACAGTGGTGCCGCCGCCGCGTATCCTGGTGCCGTGGCTGCCGTCGGAACTGGCGGATGAGCCGGCGGACGGGCGCAGCGGGAGCGCGGCTGAGGAGGATGCCTCCCCCGGAGAGGCCGGAGATGAAGGCTTTGGCGGCCGGGCCGTGCTGGAGCAGGCCCTGGCGGAGCGGCGCGGCGGCCCGGTGCGCGTGGTGGCCCCGCAAAACACGGCGGACAATCAACTGGTGGACATGGCCGCGGCCAATGCGCGGGAAGAGGCGCGGCGCCGGCGCGGGCAGGACGGCGTGGCCCTGCTTGCCCGCGTGGGGGCGGCCCTTTCCCTGCCAGAAGCGCCGGGGCGCATCGAATGTGTGGATGTTTCGCACACCGGCGGCCGGCAGACGCGCGTGGGCATGGTGGTCTATGTGGACGGCCTGCCGAGCAGGGACGAGTATCGCATCTACGCCATGCCGGACAGCGCGGACGATTACGCGACGCTCCATGCCTGGGTGGCTCGGCGTCTGGAGAGCGGCCCTCCCTGGCCGGATCTTTTGCTCATCGACGGGGGCCGGGGCCAGTTGGCGGCCGTGGGCCGCGCCCTGGCCGAAGCCGGGGAGGAGCGCCTGTTTTCCCTGGCGGCCATTGCCAAGGCCCGTGACGAGGAGGGCCACGCCGACCGCCGGGCGGGCAATGTGGCCGACCGCATCTTTGTGCCCGGCAGGGCCAATGCGCTGCCCCTGCGCGAGGGCAGTCAGGAACTGCTCTTCCTGCAACAGGTACGCGATGCCACGCACCGTTTCGCCATTGGCCGCCATCGCCGCGCGCGGCGCGGAGCCGCGCTTTCCGGCGAGCTCATGCGGCTGCCGGGCGTGGGGCCCGCCACGGCGCGCCTGCTCTGGGACCGTTTCGGCAGTGTGGAGGCCATGGCCGGCGCCAGCGAGGAGGAGCTGCTGGCGCTCCCCGGCGTGGGGCGTGCCAGGGCCGCTGCCCTGCGCGAAAAACTGCGCAGGCTGGCGGGCGGGAGCGGCAGGTGAGCATGCCGGTCGCCATGGAGGGACCATGCCGCAACTGACAGTCTATCAGGCGGACAATCTCGCGGTGCTGGAGCGCTTGCCGTCGGCAAGCGTGGATCTCATCTATGTCGATCCGCCGTTCAATACCGGCCTGCGGCAAGAGCGCGCGCGGTTCCGGGCTGTCCGGGATGAAGGCGGCAGCCGCCGGGGTTTTCAGGGCAGGACGTACCGCACGGAGCCCCAGGAATCACAGGGCTTTGATGACAGGTTCGACGATTTTCTCAGCTTTATCGAGCCGCGCATCATTCATGCCCGCAGGATCCTCAAGCCCCACGGCGCCCTGTTTTTTCATCTCGACTACCGGGAGATCCATTATTGCAAGGTGCTCATTGATGGCATTTTCGGCAGGGAGTCGTTTCTCAACGAGATCATCTGGGCCTACGATTACGGCGCGCGCTCGAAAACGCGCTGGCCCGCCAAGCACGACACCATTCTGTGGTATGCCCGCGATCCCCGCAACTATACCTTCAATTACGGCGAGATGGACAGGATCCCCTATATGGCCCCCGGCCTCGTGGGCGCGGAAAAGGCGGCGGCCGGCAAGACGCCCACGGACGTCTGGTGGCACACCATTGTCAGCCCCAACGGCAGGGAAAAGACCGGCTACGCCACGCAAAAGCCCCTGGGCATCATCTCCAGGATCGTCCGGGTGCATTCCAATCCCGGCGACACGCTCTGCGATTTTTTTGCGGGCAGCGGAACTCTGGGGGACGCGGCCTACACGCTGGGCCGTCACTGCATTCTGGTGGATGAAAATCCTGAGGCCGTGGCCGTCATGGAACGGCGTTTTCAGCGTTTCCCCGCTGATGACGTCCGTTTCGTCCGGCTCCCGGCGCTCACGCCGGAGCCAGAAAATAGCGCCAGACCAGAGTCAGGAGCAGCAGGCCGAGAGAAACCATGAGGAAGCGGCGCACCGCCGCCGGGCCCACGCGAATGGCCGTGCGGCTGCCGAACCAGTTGCCGAGCATGGAACAGGCCGTCATGATGGCCGCCAGCGGCCAGAAGACCGTGCCATGCCAGATGAAGGCCGCGGCCGCGCCCACGTTGGAGCCGAGATTGAGCACCTTGGAGGTGGCCGATGCCTCGATGAGCCCCGCGCGCAATACCCAGTGCAGGGCGAGGATGAGAAAACTGCCGGTGCCGGGACCGAAAAATCCGTCATAGGCGCCGATGCACAGGCAGACCAGCGGTACCAGCAGCCAGAAGCGCGGGCCGTGGAGCGGGGGTGAGGGGTGGCTCTCCCGCCGTTCCCGCTTGGGCGCGAGCGTGATGAGCATGCCCACGGGCAGAAGGCCGACCAGGATCTTGCCCAGCGCGGCGGCGTCGATATGCAGAGCAAGCAGGGAGCCGATCCAGGAGCCGAGCAGCGAAAAGGCCAGCCCCGCCAGGGCCAGCCGCCAGAGCACCAGATGGCTGCGCGCGAAGGTGCCGAGCGCCACGGCCGTGCCCAGGCTGGAACTGATCTTGTTGGTGCCGAGGGCCAGATGGGGCGGCACGCCCGTGAGCAGCAGGGCCGGCATGGTGAGCAGGCCGCCGCCCCCGGCGATGGCGTCGATGAAGCCGCCCACCAGCGCCGCGCCGCCGCAGGCCGCCGTCATGCTCAGGGTAAGCGCCGGCATTTCACCACTCCTTGAAGATGATCCAGGCCGCCAGCACGATGAGGGCAAACCCGGCAAGGTGGTTCCAGCGCAGGGATTCCCCCAGCCAGAGCGTGGAGAAGAGCATGAAGACCGTCAGGGAAATGACTTCCTGAATGGTCTTGAGTTCCGCGGCGGAAAAATGCCCGTAGCCGATGCGGTTGGCCGGGACCTGGAGCAGATATTCAAAAAAGGCCAGGCCCCAGCTCGTGAGGATGACAACGGGCAGCGCCAGCCCCTTGTAGCGCAGATGTCCGTACCAGGCAAAGGTCATGAAAACATTGGACAGGACGAGCAGGCCGATGGTGGCGAACGGGACCGGAATGTTCATGGCGTGATGCTCCGGCGCTGCCGGAGCGCCGCGGGGGTTGGGCGGTTGCGGGACGCGGGCCGGGCCGCCGGAGGCTTTGGCCATGCCGGCGCGGGACGGCGGAACGTGCCCCATGGCGGCGCGGTTGACGGAGCGGATGCCGAAAACGGGGCGGTTCCGTTTTCCGTGTTTTCAGTTCCGGAAGGCGCCTGCCGGCATCCAAAAAACAAGGCGGCTACCGGGATGAGTAACCGCCTGAAATTCTGGAGCCCTTGACCAGGATTGAACTGGTGACCTCATCCTTACCAAGGATGCACTCTACCGACTGAGCTACAAGGGCGAACCGGAATAGCCTTCTACGCCATCCCCGGCGGCGGGTCAAGCTTTTTTCGGCGCCGGGGCCGTGAAAAAACTCCGGCGCGGGCTTCATGCCGGGACAAGCCCCGCGCGGGCGGCAAGGCAACGGCGGACAGCGCGCGGTGACGGAGTTTTTCCGCCATGGGAACGTGAACTTCCGCCCCGCGCTGCCCCGGTGTCTGCCGCAAACGGGAATATCAGGTGTACTGCGGCTCGTTTTCCTTGATGATCTGGAAGGATTTCATGGCCTTCACCGTGCCCGCGATGCCCTGATACTTCTTGACGCCCGCCACGGTGCAGGTGAGCAGGTCCTCCACGTCCGTGTCCAGAACGAGCACATCCCCCACCTGCATGCGCAAAAGCTGGTTGCCGGTGATGGTGGTGTCGCCGAAATGCACCTTGAGCTCCACCGGCGTTTCCAGCAGGCGTTCCTTGAGGCGCGCCACCCAGGCGTGGTCCACTTCCAGACGTTCGGTCTGGAAGCTGGCGTGCAGCTTGGAACGGATGGGTTCAATGGTGGCATAGGGCAGGCAGATGATCATGGAGCCCAGCGAGGTATCGAGCTCCACCTCGAAGGTGATGACCACCACCACGTCGCTGGGCGGCACAATGGCCGCGAACTGGGGGTTGATCTCGCTGCGCACGAGCTCCAGCTTGACATCGTGCACGGGCCGCCAGGATTCTTCCATATTGTCGAGGGCGATCTTGACGATCTTGTCCACCACGGCCTGCTCGATGCGCGTGAATTCGCGGCCCTCGATCTTGGGCTGGGAACCGGCGCCGCCGAAGACGTTCTCCACCAGGGCGAAAACCAGGCGGGAATCCACGATCATGATGGCATTGCCGCGCAGGGGGTCCATCTTGAAAATGTTGATGGAGGTGGGCACGGGCAGCGAGCGCATGAACTCGCCGAACTTTGTCATGTCGATGGAGATGGGGTTCAGCTCCACGCGCTTGCGCACGGCGTTGGAAAGGGCGTTGGTGCAGAGCCGCGCAAAACGGTCATTGACGATTTCCAGCACGGGCATGCGCCCGCGGATGATGCGGTCCTGATTGGCGAGGTCAAAGGAGACGATGCCCGAATCGTCTTCGGGAACGTCCTGCTCGCTTTCGATTTCGCCGCCGGAAAGGCCGCGAAGCAGGGCATCGACCTCATCTTGCGCCAAAACTTTATTCATACGAGCCTCGAAAGTGCCAAAAAACTCTCGCATCCCTGCGGAATGCGGTGCTGTTTTCAGGAGTATGCAAAAAAAAGGCCAATAAGGCAAGAAGTCCGGCTTGACATGGAGGGGCTGCCTCACTAGAACTCAGGGCATGCCTTGGCCTGCCGCTGACGCCTGCGGCATGGCGGCGCCCGGCGGCCGGGGCGCGTGCGCGGCGGCCGGGGCGCCGGGCAAAACGTGTGGCATCCGGTCTGGACACAGGGGTGCCGACATTCGGTGACAGTATGGAACGATGTGGGTTTTGGCCGGTCTGTTTCGGCCTCTGGCTCCTGCTTCTGGCGCTTCCGGGCGCGCCCCTTTCCGGCGCCGTCCCCGCATGGGCGGCTGACAGTGATGACGGCTGGGTCGTCATGCCCGCAGGCGGTCGTCCCGCCTACATGGGCATCCACGGCGGCACCATGCCCGTGAGCCTCCTGGTTTCCGGCGACGGCGCGTCGCTGTTCACTTTTGTGGGCCGCACGGGCAACGATTTTCTTGAGGCCCTGCGCGCCACGGACATGCCGCTCCCCAGTCTGCTCAACGCCACGGTGGCGCGCTCCATGGCGGTGCCCGGCGGCGCGGCCCTGTTCGCGGGCAACGCCACCAGCAGCCTGCCGGTCATCGCCCTCAGCGGCGAGAGCTTCGCCGCCCTGGCGGCGGAGCCCGGCAAACTCCAGCCCTTCGGCCTCTCCGACGAACCGCTTTCCATCGAGGGCCGCGCCGTTCGGCCCGCAGGCCGGTCCCCGGTCAAAAGCTACCGCCTCTTTGTGCTGCCGCGCTACCTCCAGCCGCAGGCCGGACGCCGGGGGAAGTAGCCTCCTCCACGGGGCGACGGCCTACGGCAGCATGCTCAGCGGCACGCGATACACGCGGTCATTGGGATTGGTGGCCCCAAAGCTCTCCCAGTGGGAGGCATCCTTGTCATACGCCTCATAGCGGGCGAGCAGCCCCTTGATGCGGCGCACGAAGGCGTCCCGCTGACCGGTGGACATGTCTTCCCAATCCTTGCGCGTCATGGAGCCGATGACGCTCTTGTAGGGCAGGTCGGTCAGCACCTCGTCCAGCAGCCCGTTCTCCGCCAGGTTCCTGTCCGGATGGAGCGAGAACTGGTTGGGGTCCCGGCTCATCTGCGCGGCGGCCGAAAGGATCTGCCCGAAAAGGTCGGCATCGCCGTTGAGGAAGGCCTTCTCGCTCCCGGCGAGCAGCAGCTTGAGCTGCTTGTAAAGATTGCTCAGCTGGCCCTTGGTGAGCAGGACGGCGGGCTCCACGGCAAGCACGGGGGCATCGCCGGGATTGGCCGCCAGCTTTGCCAGATCGGCATCGGCGATCCAGGCATCCACCACATGCGGCGCAGTGCTGCCCTGCCGGTTGCCGAAAAACTGGAGCTGCATGGCATAGCCCGTGCTGTCGGCGATGCGGCGCGCCTCCTCCTCAGGGCTGAGCTTTGCCCTGGGGCCGCTGATCCTCGACGGCTGCGCGAGGAGCCTGCCCTCGGCGGTGGCCGCCAGCACCTTGCCATAGGACTGGGCGAGCACGCGCGCCGCGCTTTCAAAGGCCTTGGCGCCCTTGGCGGGCGTGGCCGCGTCGATGGCGATATAGCTCGCCTGATTGTCGCTCTGGCGCGTGAGGGTGCGGTAGGCCTCGGCGGCGTAGGGCTGATTTTTGGCGCTGCGCGGATTCTTGACATGGAGCGCCGTGAGATAGATGCGGTTGGTCTTGAGATAGTCGGCAAGCGTCTCCGGTGAAAAGCCCGTGGCCGAATCCGGGTCGCCCGCGCCCAGGGGGCCGGCATCGGTGATCATGAGCATGACGCGGCTGCCGTAGTCCTGCCAGGAAAGACCGTCCACCGCCGCCTTGATGCCGGCGAAGGCGTCCTCGTTGACGCCATGGCTGGAAACCGTGGCCTCGTCCACCTGCCGCAGCGCGTCTTCCAGGCGCTTGCGGTCTTTAACCGACGTGAAGTCGCAGATGATCCTGGCCGTATAGCCAAGGCCGGGCGTGCGTTTGGTGCTGCTGCGGAAGGCCACCACGGCAAAGGCCATCTTGTCGGCGTAGGGGCTTTTTTCCAGTTCGTCGTAGAGGCCCTGCACGAGGCGCAATGTCTCGTCGATATAGGGCTTCATGGAAATGGTGGTGTCGATGACAAAGGCGAAGCCGGTGCGGAAGTCCGCGCCGGCCGGGCTTTTGCCCGTTCCGCTGGCGGCCGCCCCCTCGCCGGCGCCGGGATCGATGGACGCCACCTCGATGAGGCGCGGCCCGTGCTGGCCATGGAACTGGTCGTCGATGGAAAGCACGGGGAGGAGGTAGAAATTCTTTTCTGCCACGGCCGTGGCCGCCGGTTCGGTGGCGATGACCGGGTAGTCGGCGGCCAGTTGCCGTCCGGAAGCGAGTTCCCTGGCGTAGCCGGCGAGCGTGCCCTTGAGGTCGTCGGCGCGGCAGGCCGCTTCCAGCGCGTCATGCGTGCGGAAGAAGAGCACCGGGTCACGGCCGGTCCTGTCCGTGAGCACCATGGTGATGGCCTGGGGCCATTCGGTGACGAGGGCCCTGTCGATCCAGCCGTCGGCCTTGTCGCTGCCCGCGCCCACCTGCAGGCGGTCGCCCTTGCGGTCATAGATATACAGGACCGAGAAGGTGGGGATGCTCTCGCGCAGGACCTGGGCCCCGGCCTCGGCCCCGGCGAAGAGCTTGGCGCCGGGATGCGTGACCACGCGCTGGAAAACGCTTTTTTTGCCTTCCTGGAGGAGGGGCTGGGCCGCGTCGGCGCCGCCGGGCGTCAGCACGGGCATGGATACCGCCACAAGCAGGAGCAGGAGCGCGCGAAGCGCGGATGGGAAAGATGTCATCATGCGTTGCCTCCGCGCGGCGGCCCGCGCGTGTTTCGTCAGCGCCCGCCGGTGTCCGGCGGGCGGCGTTCGGAAAATCCGCGGTTGCCAAGCGGCTTACGGCAGTTCCTGGAGCCAGGCCCGCGCCTGGGCATTGCCCGCCGCGGCCTCGCGGTCAAGCCAGGCGCGCAGGCGCGTCTGGGCCTCCAGGGCCGCCTTGGCGGCTTTGGCGTCACTGGCCGCCGCCTTGGCATAGGCGGCATAGGCGGCCGCCGCGTCCTTGTCGATGCTGCCCCATGGCGGCGCGGCGGGGTCCAGACAGGCCGCATAGGGCAGGAATGCGGCGGGGGCTTCGTTTTCCGCCGCGAAATAGTACAGGCGGTAGACCGCATCCTGCTCCGCCGGGCTTGCCTTGGGCAGTTGGGCGGCAAGTTGCAGGGCAGCCGCCGCCGTGACATCCGGCCCGCTGAAGAAGGCGCGCACCTGCTCTTCCGCTGTTTTGGGCGTGGCGGGCAGGCTGGTGCCGGTGGGGGCGCCGCTGCCGCCGCCGGGCGCGGCCTCGCCGCCGGAGAGGGCCGCCGCTTCTTCCCCGGCCTTGGTCCCGAAAAACTTCCAGGTGCCGAGGCCGCCGGCCAGCAGCGCCGCCACGAGGATCACCACAAGGACGGGGCTGAGGCGCCGGGGCGCCGGGGGGGCTTCGGGGGCCAGCGTCAGCGGCGTTTCTGGCGCCGGTGGCTCCGCCGGGGGAGCGGCCGGGGTGGTGGGCTGCGGCGCTGCCGCCGGGGCTGGCGCGGGCGCGGCTGCCCGCGCGCCGGTATTGTCCAGAGCGCCGTCCGGGCTGTAGGTGATGTCCCGGACCTGGAGGCGCGCCTTGAGCGGCTCGCCCCGCTCCGGCTTGAGCATCACCAGATATTGCTCCAGCGGATCAAGGGCATTGACCACCTCCGGCCCCAGCAGGACCGCCAGCCCGCCCTCCGGCGCCGGTTCCGTTTTTACCGGCAGGAAGCGCGTTTCGCCGCTCCAGAGGCTGCCGCCGTTGCCCGCGCCCGTCAGAGAGGCCTGGTCCGAAGCGCGGAGCAGGGCCATGGACCAGGCGCCCGCGGGAAAGTCCGCGTCGCGGCAGGTAAGGATGCCATGGCCGGCGCCCCGGCGCGTATCGTCGCTGTAGTTGATCTTCATGATGTCGTCGTGGGCGCGGCGCGCCCGGAGTTGAAGGTGATCAGGCCGTTGTGCCGGCGCCGTTGGCCGTGGCGGCGCCAGCGTCCTCTCCGTTGCCGCTCTCCGGGGCGAGACGGCGCAGAATGGCGCCCAGCGCCATATTTTCCTCCACATTGAGCGTCTGTTCGCCGTCAAAGTCCACATTGCCCATGATCAGGGCCGCCAGGGCGTTGAGCCAGTCCCCCAGCCAGCGCCGCGCCCAGGGGGAGCGGCTTTCCGCCAGCACCGGCGGGTCCGGGACCCCGGGCACGGGCGTGAACACCACCGTGCTTTTGGCGCCCGGCAGGGAGAGGGTGCGCGCCTTTTCGTCATGGGTGCGCGGGTCCAGGCCGAGCCAGTCCACATAGCCGTTGAGGATGCTTGCGGCAATGCTCGCCTCCTTGCGGGCGATGCTTTCCCGGCTGGTATTGGCATAGGCGGAGGCCCGGCGGAAGGCCTCGGCCATGGCCTCGCGCAGGGCAAGACGCGCCGCCCCGGTGGAGAGTTCGCTCACCAGGGCCGAAAACTCCTGCCCCGGCAGGAGGAAATAGCGCTGGCTCGCCGGGTCGTCCGCAAGCTGGTGCAGGCGTTCGATCCAGCGGCTTTCCACATAGGCCGCGAAAAAGGCGGCTTCGTCTCCGGGCGTCGCGGTCGCCGTGGCTCCGGCGTCCGCTTGCGGGGCGGGCGCGGGCGCGTCCGTTTCCGCATCGGCAAAGGGGTTCCAGGCGCCGACGTCGACGCTGTCCAGATCCAGCTCCGGCAGCGGGGCCGGGGCGGACGGCGGGGCCGTTTCCGGCCGCTCGTCGGCGAGTTCCAGGAAGCGCCGCGTGGCTTCGGGATGCAGGTCGGCGATGTCGGCATCGCTGATGGTGAGGCTGTGGAGGAGCTGGCCCAGGCGTCCCTGCTGCTCCTCCAGCCGGCCGAGCCGGAAAAAGAGGGTGCGGATGAGCAGGAGCTTCTGCTTGCGGATCTCCTCGCGGTCGTCGGCGCGATGGAAGGCCGCGAGCCTGCGCGCCACGGCGTCGCGCGTGGCGCGCACGTTCTGGAGGAGCTGCTCGCGCTTGATGTCCGGGTTGCAGAGCGGGCTCAGGCTCTCGCGGATATAGGAAATGCCGCCGTCATTGAGCTTCATGGCCTCGTCCCAGGCGCGGGCCGGGTCGCGGAAATGGGCGGCCACCAGCGGACTTTGCAGGAACGCCGCCTGGAGCCGCGCCACATAGTCGCGCCGTTCGGGCCGGATGCCCTTTTCAAGGTCGCCGTCGTAGTCCATGACCGCGTCAAAGCGGAAATTGGGATTGCGCAGCAGAAAGATATTGTCGAAACCGCGTTGGGGCGTCCATTGCCGGGGCCAGTCGTGCTGCTTGCCGAAAAAGTCGAGCAGGGAGGCATGGAGGCGGTTGTCCCAGCGGCTTTCCAGCGAGGGCGCGCCCTTCTTGTCCTCAAACTCCATATCGAACTTGGTGAGGATGAAGAACAGGGAGGGTTCCCTGCCCGCGCGGTCTTCCGGCCGCTCGCCGTGGGTGGTGCGCACCCATTCGTCGATGACGCCCGGCAGATCCTGCACTTCCTGGTTGCTGGGCCCGATGCAGAGCAGCATGCTGGTGAGCTCGCGCTCGGCGCAATAGCGCTGGAAGAGATAGGCCACCTTGCCGCGCAGGAAGAGCTCCTTGAGCATGCCCTCCTTTTTGAGCTCGTGGCGCACGTCGTCGAGCTTGTAGCGGGAGCGGTAGCCGGGAAAGTCGAGCAGGTCGGTATGATCGAAATAGGGCGCCGGCTTCTCGCGCATGACGATGGTCAGTTCCGCCGTGAGCGCGGCCACCACGGCGCGGGGCAGGGCGGCATGGACGCCGCCGGGCGTGACCACGTCAAGCGTGCCGCCGGTGGGGGCCGGATCGTCCAGCCCGGCCAGGGTGGCCACGTCGATGATGCTCGTGGCGCGCGGGATCAGGGCATCCAGCCCGCAGAAGGCATGCTCCGCATGGCCGAGGGAGTCCAGCGCGGTCAGGAGGACGCGCAAAAGGCCGGTAAATTCCTCCACCTCGTCCCAGATGAGCGCATAGAGCTGGACGCGGCCCTCAAGGTCAAGGGCGGGGCCCAGGGTGAGCGCCTGGTCCCAGTAGGCGCGTTCCAGTTCCTGCACGCGCGCCTTGGCGCGGAAGTCCTTGACCAGATACTCGCGCAGGTCCTCCAGGGCATCGAGATCGGCGGACGGCGCGCCCGCGCCGGCAGGGGCCGCGTGCGCCCGTTCTCGCAGGCGCTTGAGCGTGGCGGCCATGTCGCTTTGCGGGGCTTCCTTGTGCTCGCAGTCGGCGTAATAGGCGTTGGCGATGATCTTGACAAGGTCTGTTTCCGAAAGCAGCCGGATCTGGACAGGGTGCCCGGCCGGAAGATCCGTGGGGCGTGTCATGGTGAAGCGGGTGACGAGCCCGGTGGATTCCTTGCCGCCTTCGGGATTGATCTCGCTGATGAAATCCCGCGTCGTTCCGCCGAAATCGGCCAGGAGCGAATGGCCCGCGTCGCGGGCCAGCGCCGAGATGAGGTAGGACTTGCCCGCCTGACTGGGCCCGAAGACGCCGGCGCACATCTTTCGCCCGGCCGCGCGCGAGCAGCGCCGGAAGACCCTGGCGGCGCGGCGCAGTTCCTTGAGCAGGCCCTCCTGCTCGCCGCGCACCAGCTCGCCGTTGCGCGCCGCCCAGGCGCCGGCATCCGTGCAGGCCTGGGCAAGATCGGCGCAGTATGTCGCAAGTTCCATGAGTGCTCCTTCATCGGGTGGGGAGGCGCCACCCGCGCGCCACGGAGGCCGGGCGCCACGGGGAATGCCGTCTCAATCGCCGTAGACGATGCCCGTATCCATCCAGAAGCCTTCGTCGCGGGGCAGTGTCTGGAGCCGCATGTCCAGCACCTTGCCCGACGGGCTTTCGCCGCCCCGGCCCACCACTTCCTCAATGAAAAACTCGCCTTCGCCCGCGCCGGCGTCCGCGCCGGGAGCCGTGGTTTCGTCCTCGTCAGGCAGGGCGAGGCGCAGGCGGACGGTGAAGGGCAGCAGATGGGCGTTTTCCCGCCGCGCGTCATCATTGACGAATTCCAGGAAATAATAGCGCGTGGTCGTCCAGCGTTCGGCGGCCAGCTGGCGGAAGCCCACGGCCATGGGGCCGCTGAAGGTCACTTCGGCCACGGGCGGTTCCACGCTGCGGCGTTCCGGGTCCACCGTGAACCAGACCTTGTTGGCGCGGATCTGGCCGTTCAGCTCCATCTCGCCGATATACCGGGCCGTGGAGGTGAGCCTGAGCCCGTGCGGATCAAAGGAAAAGCCCTCCAGTTGGCCTTCGGCCAGGGCGCAGAGGATGGCCCCCACCACCACCGTGGTCTTGGGGTCGGTCATGTTGCCGAGCGCATCCGAGAAGGGGTACCAGCCGCCCACGCGGTAGTCGCCCATGGGAAAGATGCGGCTCGGCGGCACGGGCAACAGGGAGCAGATGCTCTCCGCGATGCCCGGCCAGCGGCTGGGCCTGCCCGTGAGTAGAAGAACATCGCAGTCGTAGAGGTGGATGACCTCGCACAGGTTGGCGAGCACATCGCGCAGGGCCGTGCGTACCGTGTCGTCCACGCGGCGCGGGTCCATGCGGATGGGGATGGCGAGCGGGTCAAAGTCTTCGCTGCCGCCGTGGTCCCGCACATACTCCGTCACATAGCGCAGGGCGGCCGCGCCGGGCATGGGCGCGAGCTCGCCGGAAAAGACGGGCGCGGCGCTTTCCTCAGGCGCGGAGGCGTTTTCGGCGCCAGTGCGGGCCGTCTGCCCGCGCCGGTCGGCGGCGGGCGCCTCCGCGGGCCGCGCGAAGCAGTCGCCCAGGCGGAAGACCGTGCCCCCGCCGCCGCCGCGCACGTCCGCCTCCTCATACAGGGCGAGGACGCGGAGCGCCGCCGGGACGGCCACCTGGCGGATGAACTGGATGCGCTGGTTGAGGCGGTCCTTGCTGCTGTCCATGGTGTCGCGCCCGAAAAGCGCGGCCAGGGCGGCGCGCGTGTTCTTCACCCCCGCCTCGGCCATGGCCGCGCCCACGGCTTCGAGCACATGCTCGGCCACCACGGCGCGGAGGATGTCGTCCCCGGCAAGGTTGAAGCCGTCGTGAAAGTCCGGGTGCGGGGCCATGCGCGGCGTGGTACCTTCATCACTGGCGAGCTCGAAGGTCGTGATGGAAAGATCCGTGGTGCCCCCGCCGATGTCGATGGTGGCGACGCGCACGCAGGGAACCGGCCCCTCCCTGCCGGGCAGCACGCGGGGGCGCCCCATGAGTTCGCAGAAGAGCTGCGCGTCGCCCTGGAATTTGCGGGTGATCTCGTTGTAGATGAAGACGAGCTGGGTGCAGGTGGCTTCGTCCCAGTCGCAGCGGATGACCGGATTGGTGCGGTAGTCCGCCGCCTCGCCGTGACGGCGCCGGGCCGGAGCGGCCACATAGTACTGGCCCCAGCCGAGCGCTTCCCACAGCACATGGACGGCCCATTTGGCCCAGCGGCGATAGATTTTCTGCTCCGCAAGGGGCATGCCGCCCGGCACGGTGAAGATGACCTGGCGCAGGCGGCGCGGCTCGGCGGAGGCTTCGCGGCGGCAGCGCTGCCCCGGCGAATTGATGGTCAGAAGCGCCTGCTGGATGATCTCCACCAGAAGAAACATCATCAGCGAGGAGCGGGTGAAGAGCGACTCGAAGGCGCTTTCGCGCTCCTGATCGCGGAAGGCGCGGTTGCGCGTGAAGAGCGGATCGTCCATGCAGCAGAGGGGCGTGCCGCTGGAATTGATGCGCTGGGCCAGCGGCCCGCGCGTGACATAGGGCGCCTTTTCGCTCTTGGTGTTGAAACGCCAGGTGCGCTTCCAGTTGCGTTCGTCCCAGAGATAGCGCTTGGGGCTGGACATGCCCGTGGAGCCCTGTTCGCAGCGCGAGAGCGTGGCCAGCCGCGCCGCCTCCGGGCCGATACGCACCGGCGAAGGCCAGGCGAAGGCCGGGGTCCGGCGCCCCGAACGCAGGCTCAGGGCATCGTTGCCGAAGCTGATTTCGGAAAATTCCACGCGCGTCTCGAAGGGATCGGTATAGATCTTGTCCGGCTCGTCCATGTCCCGCAACTGGAGCAGGTAGCTGTCATTGAGGTTGGTGGCGCTTTGGGTGTGCGTCTCCACCAGGATGCCCGTGGTGCGCGAATTGCCGATGTCCAGCACCAGATCCACATCCACGCAGCTCTTGGCGTCCGGCCGGATGACATAGACCTCGGTGCCGCGGATGACGCGCTCCAGCGCCTCCAGCGTGGTGAGATAGGCGGCGAGGTGGGCGAACTGCTGTTCCTCGTCCACGGGGGGGCGTCCCTGCCGCTTGCGCCAGGCCTGCCAGAGTTCGCGCAGCCATTCCTCCACCCAGGCGAGATCCATGAACCATGCGTTGTCCCGGAAGCGCCAGGCCAGACGGAAATGGGCGTTGGCGTCCACATCTTCGGGGCTGAGCGCGGCATAGACATCGCCGGTCTTGTCTTCCACGCCCATGTCGAAGGCCAGCACCACGCGCAGGGTGTCCGGCGCCTCGTCGCTCAGGGCAAGACGGACGCGCGCCCAGTTGGTGGGGCCGTATTCAAAGCGGCAATCGCCGCTGTCCGGCCAGGTCTGTTCGCGCGTGCGCAGAAACGGCACGGGGATCCACTGGCCGAGCCAGGGCTGGATGGCCTTGCGGGCCGTGAGCTCGTAGGCGTAGCCGCTTGCCCTGCGCGTCGGGTCCAGCTCGTCCGTGAATTCGCCTTCGGCGTTTTTCCGGAAGGCATGCAGGTGGACGCGGGTCTCCCCGCTGGCCTCGGTTTCGCGGATCTCCTCAAAGCTGTAGCGCACGTTGTCGAGCAGGGAAAGCCCGGCGGCAAAGTCCAGCAGCTGCGGGCAGCCGCCGGGGATGAGGCTGACGGGATTCCGGTACTGGGGCATGGGGAACATCCGTCACCTCCCGCAGCTTTCCACGCGGACAAAGGGAATTTCATAGGACTGCCTGCCGCCCTGGGCGTCCTTGAAGACCCAGGTGCAGGGCGCGCGCTGGCCCGTGCCCCGGCAGACCATTTCCGCCTGGCCCCAGCGTTCGCCATCCGTGCAGGCCGCGCCGGAGGATGTCACCGAGAGCACGCCATCCTTGGACAGCTTGGCCCTGGAGGAGCCGATGCACATCCGGCCGCCCAGGGAGTCGATGACGCGGCGCTTGCCCGCGCCGCCATTGGCGTCAAAGCAGAAGCATTCCTTGATGATCCGTTTGGAATAGTATTCCGGCCGCGTGCCCTGCCAGCAGCCTTCAAGAAAGTCGAGATTGCCCGTGCTCACGGCTTCGGGCGGGATGCGCAATTCCTCGCCGATGGCCGGCTTTTTGGCCTTGGGTTTGGCGGGTTCCCTGGACTTCGGCGCCTTGGCCGGGGTTTCCCTGGGTTTGGCCTCCTTGGCCGGGGCGGCCTTCTTTTTTTCCGGTGTGGGCGCGGGGGTAGTCTTGGGCTCTTCCTTTGCGGGGGTCTTTTCCGCCTTGCGCTGTTCCGGGGCCGGGGTCATGGGCAGGAGCTCGACAATGGTCAGCTGGTGGGGCGTCTCTGCGGGGACCGCCGGCACAATCTGCTGCGTCCCGGCGCCCTGCGGGACCGTGGGCGCGGGAACTTCGGCGCGTTCCGGGTTTTTCGGCGCGGGCGCCTGCGGGGTCTGTGCCGGTTCGGGCCGGACCGCCTGCGGGACATCCTTTTGGGATTCCGGTGTTTGCGGCGTCGTTGCCCGCGCCGTTTCGGGCGTGGCGGGCGCGGGTTCCAGCACAGTGACCGGCGCCGTTTCCGCCGCGCCTTCCACCACGCCTTCGGGGGTGAGCGTCACGCCGAGTTCGGTGCGGATGCCTTCGGGCAGGACCTCGATGATGCGGGTCTGGCGGCCATCGGGCAGGCGCACGAGCGCGCCGGGCACGAGGAGCTCGCGCAGGCCCTGGGCGGCGGGCGCCGCAGGCCGCGGGATATTGGTCAGAGTGTCAGCACACAGGCCCTCCCCGGCCTGCGCGAAGCACAGGACAAGGAAAACCGCGAGGCGAAGAAGCATGCTCATGGTCGGCTCCGGCGGGCGCACGGCCCGCGGCTGGCTGTCCGGGGCGATCAGCGCACCCGGCGGAAATCGGCATCCCAGCGGGTGCCGTCGTCATTGATGCCCACGCACTGGCTCGCTCCTCCGGCGGAGGTGCGGCAATCAATGCTGACCCGCGCGTACCCCGTGGAGGAGTTTTCGCACTGCTGCGGGCCGAGCTCGATGTGGAGCAGGCCGTTGGCGAACCGGGCCGTGGCGTCACCCGTGCAGCGGTCGTGCTGCTCGTGGATGATGCCCTGGCCCTTGCCCTTGGCGTCAAAGACAAATTCAAAAACCACGGCCTCGCCGGTGCGGGTGTTGGCCAGGCCCGTATCGCAGCGCCAGCGGCCCGCCATGAAGCCGGGATCGCGGGCGCCTTCCGGGATGACGAGCTGGTTTTTGGGGGCGGCGGGCGTTGCGGGCGCGGTCGCCCCTGCGGCCGGCTCTTTGCGGCACAGGGCGGCGTGGGCCTCCGCCTTGCGCCGCAGCCCGGCGATTTCCGCCGTGCGCTGCTCAAGCTCCTTCTGGCGCGCCGGCGGCGCGGCCAGAAAATCCGGCCCCGGCAGATACAGAAACGCCGTGCCCCCCGGTGCGGGCAGCCCGGCAAAACTGGTGAAGAGCAGGAAACACAGGGCGCAGGCAAGCAGCAGGGGGAGCAGCCACCAGAGGCATCCGGCGCCGCCGCGTTTTTCCGGCGCGGCGGGCGACGGCGGGGGCGCGGCGGGCGTTTCCCGCGCCGCCTCCCCTGCGGGCACGGCCAGGCGGCTCAGGTTGGCGGCTTCCACGCCGGGCGTTCCCGGCCCGAAGCCCCAGCAGGTGAAGACCGGCTGATCGCCCACCACATAGAGGGCCGTATCGTCGGGATAGCACAGGGCGAGCTTGAGGATATTGCCCCGCGTGACCTTGAGCGGATCGTGCGAATGGATGAGTTCCTCCGCGTAGCGGAGGATCTCGCCGCCCATGTGGGCCAGGCGTTCCCGCGCGGCGCGTTCCCGCTCAGGGGGGAGCTCGCCGAGCCTGCGCGGCTCGCCCTGGACCGGGGAATACCAGTCGATGGTGCCGTTCGCCGCGTTTTCCGCCGGCCGGGCGAAGAGGAGGACGTATTCGTCCCCGAATTTACGCAGGAGCATGTCCCGGATCTGGGGAAAGGCGGCACTGGGGACAATGCCCTGAAACGCGAGCGCGTGCATGCCGGCGCGGGATGTGGAGGCGATGCGGGTGCCGCTCATGGGGCCTCCGTGGCGGCGCGCCGGGTCTGCACCGGAACGCCCTGCGCGGCGAGAAAGCGGAGCAGGTCCGCGCCGGCCAGGGCGATGGAGGCCTGGCGATAGCTGCCTTCATCAAGGGAGATCATGGTATTGATGCCCACCACTTCGCCCCGCTCGTTGACCAGCGGGCCGCCGCTGTTGCCGGGGGATATGGGCGCGGTATGGACAATGAGCGGCGGCGTGCGCTCAAGCACGGCGCTGACCACGCCCTCGCTGTAGGAAAGTTCGGGCATGGCCGTGATGTCTGCGCCCGTGAGCAGGCGGGCATAGCCCGGATCGTTTTTGCCAACCACGTCGGGAAAGCCCCAGGCGCCCACCTTGTCCGTGCGCCGGGCCACATCGGCAAAACCGAGCACGGCGGGGCGCGCCCCGGCGGGGAGCTCCACGGCCACCAGGGCGTAGTCGCCGTTTTCCTCGCCGCTTCGGGCCACCACCTTTCCGGCCACCGGGCGCCCCAGCGCCTTGCTCGTCACCAGGAGCCCTCCCTGTGACGCTTCCACCACATGGCGGTTGGTCGCCACCCGGCCCGGCGCCACGAAAAAGCCCGAACCCGTGGAGATGCGGCCGTTTTTGCCCACACTGACCAGAAAGACGCACGCATTTTCGACCTCGGCCGGAGACGCCGCCACGGGAACGGCGGCGGTGGACTTCTGCGCCGGAGCGGCGGCCGCGCCGGAGGTGGCGGAGGATGGGCCCTTTGCGGGCGCGGCGCTTGCGGGCGTGGCGGCAGCGTCCAGCTTTTCCCTGGCCGCGCACGGTTCCAGCGCGAGCAGGGCGGCGAGTTGCTCCCGTTCGTCGTCCAGCGCGGCAAGACGCGCGCGCGCCGCCGCATCCGCCTCAAGCCGCGCGGCCTGCGCGGCCCAGATGCGCTGGCAGGCCCAGCCCAGGCCCGCAAGAAGCAGGACGCTCAGCGCCAGCGGAAGCCAGGCGCCCCAACGGCGCCGCCCGGTGGTGTTTGTGTTCATGGCTCATGCTCCGGCAGGGCGCCCGCGTTGGTCCGGCGGGCATCCCGCATGGCGTCGGGGCGCGTCAGGCCCGGATGTCCGCGAGTGCTTCATTGATCTCCTGGGTCTGCCTGGTGGTGACCTGGGTGGCTTTCGTTTTTTCGCGGTCAAGGGCGGCCGTCTTTTGCGTCAGGTCCTGCTTTTTCTGGCGGGCGACCCTGATGGCCTGGGCGTTCTGCCGCTGCCGGGCAGGCCCTTGCGCGGCCGCGCGGGGGCTTGCCACGGCGCGCTCCTCGCTGGCAAAGGCCTCTTCGTACTGCTGGTCGAGATTGCGGGCATGGGCCACGGCATTGCCCAGGAGGGCGATGGCCTCTTCCCGGCCGGAAGAGATCTCCGCGAAGCGTTTGGCGGCGGTTTCGCGGTCGATGGCCTTGGCCCTGATGTCCCTGAGGAGCAGGGCGAACTGCTGGTCATAGCACTGGAGCGACGTGCGGGCGGCGGCGCCGGTGATGTCCAGGTCGGAAATATCGCCGTCGATGTCCTGCAGGTAGCTGGCAAGACGCTGGTTGTCATCCCGCTGGCGCTGTTTCTGGGCGTAGATATTGCCCATGACGCCGCCAGCCGCCGCGCCGCCGACCGCGCCCGCGGCCGCGCCTTCCCATTTGCCGCCGCTGGCGAGCAGGCCGAGGAGCGCCCCGCCGAGCGCGCCCATGGCCGCGCCGCCGGCCGTGCCCTTGGCCACGTCGTTTTCACGTTCGCGCAGGTCCTGGATGGGCCGGTAACAGCCGGGGTAGTAGTTCACGGTGGTTTTCTGTTCGCCGTAGCGGCTGGCGCAGCCGCACAGGCCGGACAGAAGCAGGGGGATCACCAGTAGCAGGGCAAGCGGACGACGCATGCGACCTCCTGGGGGAGTGGAATGGGGCGGCCGGGACCGCCCGGAAGGGAACGGGCGTGGCCTGTCCCCGCGCTTGAAAATTTATGAGGCTGGCAAGCCCCTGTCAAACACATTTTGCGGGCCGCGCCGGACTTGCCTGCCGGGGAGTTAGGGGATATGGGGAAGAGGATTTCCGGCGGGGCTCTTCCCGCCGTGCGGAGGACTGCATGGCAATGCGCCTTTCACGCTCCATTGTGGGCGAGGCCGAGGCCCGCGCCGTGGCCCGGATACTTGAGGAGGACGGCTACCTCGGCATGGGCGCGGAGACGCGGCGTTTCGAGGAGGAAGTGGCCGCGTTTCTGGGTGTCCGGCCCTGGCAGGTGGTGAGTGTCAATTCCGGAACGGCGGCGCTGCATCTCGGCGTTTTTGCCGCGCTTCAGGGCGCGGGCGCCGGGCGCGCCGCGGGGGGCGCCCCGGAGGTGCTCGTTCCTTCCCTGACCTTTCTGGCCTCGTTCCAGGCCATTCTGGCCGCGGGCTGCGTTCCCGTGGCCTGCGATGTCCTGCGCGAGACCGGCACGCTTGACCTTGCCGATGCGGAACGGCGCGTGACCCCGCGCACCATTGCCGTCATGCCCGTGGATTATGCGAGCAATCCCTGGCACCTGGACGAAGCCTACGCCTTTGCCCGCCGCCATGGCCTGCGCGTGGTGGAGGATGCGGCCCATGCCTTCGGCTGCCGCCACCACGGCCGCAAGATCGGGTCTTTCGGGGATCTGGTCTGCTTCAGTTTTGACGGCATCAAGAACATCACCTGCGGCGAGGGCGGCTGCCTGGTGGCCTTTGACGAGGAGGCCGCGCGCATCGCCGCGGATGCACGCCTGCTCTCGGTGGAAGGCGACACGGCCAAGCGCTTTTCCGGCGCCCGTTCGTGGGACCCGGACGTCAGGCTGCCGGGCTGGCGTTTTCACCTGAGCAATATCATGGCGGCCATCGGACGCACCCAGCTTGCGCGTCTGGAAAGCGAATTCATTCCCGCGCGGCGCGAGCTGGCGCGGCGCTATGCCGAGCGACTGTCGGCGCTTTCCGGCGTTGCCCTGCTGCGCACCGACCCTGAGGACTTCATTGTGCCCCACATCATGCCCGTCCGCATCCTCGGCGGCCGCAAGGATGCGGTGGTAAAGGCCCTGCAGGCGGAGGACATTCCCACCGGCGTCCATTACAAGCCCAACCACCTGCTGACGCTCTTCGGCGGCGGCCGCGAGCGGCTCCCCGCCACGGAGGCGCTCTATGCCGAACTGGTGACCCTGCCCCTGCATCCGGGCCTGAGCGCCGGGGATGTGGAAACCGTGTGCGACGCGCTGGCCCGCGCTCTGGGACCGGCATGAACGCCCCGGCCGAAACCGTGATGCCCCTCGCGCGGCCCGCGCCCCTGCTGGCCTTTGTGGTTCCCTGCTATAATGAGGAGGAGACCCTGCCGCGCACCATGGAGGCGCTGGGCCGCCTGCTTGACGACTGCAAGGCCAGGGGCCTCATCAGGCCGGAGAGCTACGCCCTCTATGTGGATGACGGCAGCCGCGACGCCACCTGGGCGCTCATCGCGCGGCGCCATGCCACGGACCCGTCCTGCCGGGGCGTCAAGTTCGCGGGCAATGCCGGCCACCAGAACGCGGTCTGGGCGGGCATGGAGACCGCGCGCCAGTGGGGCGTGGACTGCATCATCAGCCTGGATGCCGATCTGCAGGATGATATTTCGGTCATCCCGGAAATGCTCGCCCGCTATGCGGAAGGCTGCGACATCGTCTACGGCGTGCGCGCCAGCCGCAGCACGGACACCCCCTTCAAGCGCACCACGGCCCGGTTTTTTTACGCCCTCATGCGCCGGCTCAATGTGTCCATGATCCCGGATCATGCCGATTATCGCCTTGTGGGCCGCCCGGCGCTGGAGGCGCTGGAGGGCTATGGCGAGCAGTCGCTCTTTTTGCGCGGGCTCTTTCCCACCATGGGCTTCCGGACGGCCACGGTCAGCTACGCGCGGCTCGCGCGCCAGGCCGGGGAGAGCAAATACCCCCTGCGCAAGATGCTTTCCTTCGCCTGGAAGGGCATCACCTCATGCAGCGCGGCGCCGTTGCGCCTGGCGGGGCTCATGAGTTTTGTGTGCATGGTGGTGGCGCTGCTCATCTGCGCCGTCACGCTCTGGAAGTACGCCATGGGTGAAACCCTTCAGGGCTGGACATCGCTCATCATCGTCACCCTGCTGCTCGGCTCCGTGCAGTTGTTCTGCCTTGCCGTCATGGGCGAATACATTGCCAAGATCTTCACGGAAGTGCGGCACAGGCCCCGCTATATTGTGGAAAAAACCCTCTGAACCTTGCGGAGGCGCCCCGCGCGCCTGCCGCCCGGAATCGCCCCATGCCCCTGCCGCCCCTGCGTTCACCCACCTGCGAGGATCTGCGCTGTTTTGTGCGCGGCCTGCTGGCGCGGCGCTGGATACGGTTTTGCCTTGTGGGTGGCGCGGCGACCCTGGTCTATTTTTTCTGCGGCATCGCGTTTGTCACGCTGCTCGGCCTGCCCGTCCTGCTGGGGAACGCCTTCGCCTTTCTGGCGGGCTTTGTGGTCTCCTATCTTGGGCAATGTCTCTGGACATTCCGGGCCGGTGGCACGCACCGGACCATGCTGCCGCGTTTCGCGGCCACGCAGGCTGTGGGCCTGGCGCTCAATTCCGGCATCATCTGGCTGCTCACCCGCATGGGGACAAACTACGAGGTCGCCATGGGGGCGGCCATCGTGGCGGTGCCGGTGGTCGTGTACCTCATCTGCAAATGCTGGGTCTTTCGTTCGTGAGCAGCGCCCGCGCGGAGGAAGATCAATGACGCCCGCCGTTTCCGTCATCATGAATTGCCTGAATTGCGCGCGGGAGCTTCCTGAGGCTCTGGAGAGCGTGCGCTGCCAGACCTTTCAGGATCTGGAGATCATCTTCTGGGACAATGGCTCCACGGACGAAAGCGCGGCCATTGCCCAGGCCTATGGCCCGCAACTGCGTTATTTCCGCGGGGAACGCACCGTGCCGCTTGGCGCGGCGCGCAATCTGGCCCTGGCCGAGGCGCGGGGCCGCTATGTGGCCTTTCTCGATTGCGACGACCTCTGGCGCCCCGGCAAGCTCGAAGCGCAGGTCGCGCTTTTCGAGGCCAATGCCCGCGTGGGCCTTGTGTGCACGGATACGGAGATAGTTGACGGCGGGCGCGTGCTTTCGCGCGTGTTCGCCCAAAGCGCGCCGGGGCGCGGCATGGTCTTCGGCGAACTCATGACGCGGCAGTGGATCTCCATGTCGTCCGCCATGGTGCGCCGCGAGGCGCTGGACGGGCTTGAGCGCGGTCCGGGGCAGCGCGCCCCCGAAGAAGGCACGGGCCGCTGGTTCGACGAAAGCCTCAATGTCTGCGAGGAAGCGGATCTGTTTTACCGCATCGCCCATGACTGGGAACTGGATTATGTGGAGGCGCCGCTCACGCTCTGGCGTGTGCATGGCGGCAATACGACCTTCCGCAAGTTCGGCCAGTTCGCGGACGAGACCCTGCGCATCCTGGAAAAGCACCAGCGGCTCTATCCCGGCTATGCCGCGGAGCATGCGGATCTGGTGGCCCTGCTCACGCGGCGGGCCGCCTTTCAGAAGGCCGTGGCCCTCTGGCGCGAAGGGCGCAATGCCGAGGCCCGGGAGACGGTCCGGCCCTGGCGCGCGAGTTCTCCCAAGTACCGGCTCTTCTGGGCCGCCAGCCATCTGCCGGGGAGGTGTTTCGACCTCGCTGCCCGGCTCTACTTCGCGCTGCCGGCATTTCTGCGCCGCTGAGGGCGAGCCCGGCGGTTCGGGCTAGTCAGGCCGATGTGATGCCGGTTTGGGATGTGGCAGGTTGTGTACTGCCACAAGCATCCGTCAAAAACAGCCTTGCGTTGCTGTCCAGTTGGGTAAGCCGCGCTTCGCGTGGCAACGCAAACGCGCCTGCGGCGCGCCCTCCGGGTGGCTTTTGCGCTGGCCTGACGCGTTGCGGACGATGCCCGTACCTCGCTTCGCTCGAAC
>CAZNXQ010000018.1:0-24316 GCA_964576895.1 uncultured Desulfovibrio sp. | reverse complement strand
GGAGTGTACTCAGGTACTCGACCAAGAAAATTTTTCTCTGACGCAGCCAGCGCCGGAATAGCTGTTTTTGACGGAGAATTTCGGCAGTCCCCACACAGCAGAGGCACGCCACCAAACGCAAAAAAGAGCAAAGCCCCATTTTACGCCGCGTTCCGCGGTCCAGAAGGAGTCGCCATGCGTCCCGCATCCTGCGGCATTGCGCCGGAAGGCTGGCCCTGCATCGGCCTCGCCGTGTTCACGACCCTTGTCCTCTCCCTGTTCCAGTGCTGGATCCCCGCCCTTCTCGGCTGGATCGTCACCCTGTTCTGTCTGCACTTTTTCCGCGATCCGGAACGTGTGATCCCGCAGACGCCGGGGCTTGCCGTGAGCCCCGCCGACGGCCGCGTCATCCGCATCGAGCCGCGTCCGGACCCTTTCAGCGGCAGGGAGGGGGTCTGCATCAGCGTCTTCATGAACCTTGTCAGCGTTCATGTGAACCGCGCGCCCGTGGCCGCGCGGATCGACGAGGTGCGCTACTGGCCGGGCAAGTTCTTCAACGCCTCGCTGGACAAGGCCTCCACCGACAACGAGCGTTGCGGCTGGAGCCTTGCCGATGAGGAAGGCCGGATGTGGACCATGGTGCAGATCGCGGGCCTTGTGGCCCGGCGCATCGTCTGCCGCGCCGAGGCGGGCGACACCGTTGCCCGCGGGGAGCGCGTGGGCATGATCCGCTTTGGCTCCAGAGTTGACCTTTACCTGCCCGAAGGCTATGTTCCGGCGGTACAGCTTGGCGATAACGTCCATGCCGGAGAAAGCCCCATCGCCCGCCGGGACGGGGCCTGAGTCTGCCCGGCAGCGCGTCCTTTTCAACAGTGGATATCCCCATGGGCGACACTGAACGAAAAAAGCCCGCCAGAGGCGCCTATCTGCTCCCCAACATGCTTACCACCCTGAGCATGTTCCTGGGTTTTCTCGCCATGGTCTGGGCAGGCCAGGGCAGGTTCGAGCAGGCGGGCATGGCCATTCTGGTTTCGGCCCTCATGGACGGCCTTGACGGCAAGGTGGCGCGGCTCACCAATACGGCGAGCGAGTTCGGCGTCCAGTACGATTCCCTGGCGGACCTCGTGGCCTTCGGGCTGGCCCCGGCCATCCTCCTCTGGCACTGGCAGCTCTGCAATTTCGGTCGCGTGGGCGTGGCCGCGGCCTTCATCTATGCGGCCTGCGGCGCGCTCCGGCTGGCGCGCTTCAACGTGAGCACGGCCGTGACCGGCAAGCGCTTCTTCGTGGGGCTGCCCATTCCCGCGGGCGGCTGCACGGTGGTGACGTTCATCTTCTTTGCCGCGCTCTTCCCCGAATGGCTGAACACCTTCACCCCCTACGCGGCCCTGCTGCTGGCGGTGGCCGTGGGCGTGCTCATGGTCAGCCGCGTGCGCTACTTTTCCTTCAAGGAATACGATATCCTTACCGCCCACCCCATCCGGAGCATGCTGGCCTTCCTCTTTCTCCTGGCGCTTGTGGTCTCCGTGCCGCGCGTCTTCGGCTTTGCCTACTGCGCCCTCTATATCGCCGGCGGACTGGTCTACACCCTCGGTATCCTGCCGCGCCACGACCGCAAGCTCCTGCGCTCCCTGTCACCGCAGGATCACTGACGGGACGGGAACGGCGAAACTCCCGCGGTCCCTCAGGCTCCCGCAGTCGCGCCGCCGGCGGAAGACGCCGCGCGAACGGCGCGCCGGGGCTGAAAACCGCGTTCCCATCCTCTTGTTTCGGAGGCATCCCATGGCTGATCGCGTCTACTTTTTCGACACCACCCTGCGCGACGGCGAACAGTCGCCGGGCGCGACCATGAACTTTCAGGAAAAGCTGCGCCTTGCCCACCAGCTCGAAGTGCTGGGCGTGGACATCATCGAGGCGGGCTTTCCCGCCTCCAGCCCCGGAGATTTCGAGGCGGTGCGCGCCATTGCCGCCCAGGCGGGAGAAAACGTCCAGATCGCCGGGCTTGCCCGCTGCGCGCAAAAGGATATCGACCGCTGCTGGGAGGCCGTCAAGGCGGCCAAGCAGCCCCGCATCCACACCTTCATCGCCACCTCCGCGCTGCACATGGAATACAAGCTGCGCAAGACGCCGGAGGAAGTGCTGGCCCTGGCGGTGGAATCCGTGGCGCGCTGCGCCTCCTACACGCCCAATGTGGAATTTTCCTGCGAGGACTTTTCCCGCTCCGATCCGGACTTTGTCTGCCGCGTGGTGGAAGCGGCCATCAATGCCGGGGCCACCACCATCAACCTGCCGGATACCGTGGGCTATGCCCAGCCCGACGAATTTGCCGCCATGGTGCGCCATGTGATGGAGCATACGCCCAACAGCGGCAAGGCCGTTTTCAGCGTCCACTGCCATGACGACCTGGGCCTGGGCGTCGCCAATACCCTGGCCGCCCTGCGCGCGGGCGCGCGCCAGGCCGAGGTGGCGCTCAACGGCATCGGCGAGCGCGCGGGCAATGCCGCCCTGGAGGAGGTGGCCATGGCCCTGCATGTGCGCCAGGACTACTACGGCCTCAGGGACGGCATCAGGACCGAGCAGATCTATCCCACCTGCCGGCTGCTCTCCATCATCATCGGCCAGCCCATCCCCAACAACAAGGCTATCACCGGGGCCAACGCCTTTGCCCACGAGTCCGGCATCCATCAGGACGGCATGCTCAAGCACCGCGAGACCTACGAGATCATGACGCCCCAGGCGGTGGGCCGCAGCGCCACGCATCTTGTCATCGGCAAGCATTCCGGCCGCAATGCGGTACGCAGCAAGTTCGAGAGCCTGGGCTACTCGCTGGACGACGACCAGCTCAACCAGGTCTTTGAGGCCGTCAAAAAGCTTGCGGACCGCAAGAAGCAGCTCCATGACGAAGACCTCATGGCCCTGGTGCAGCAGGAGGTCTACCGCATCCCCGACCGCCTGCGGCTCAGGCATGTCAGCGTGCAGAGCTCCGATTCCGGCGGCGTGCCGCCCACGGCCGCCGTGCTCATGGACGTGGCCGGCGAGGAAAAGAGCGGCGCCGGCTTCGGCGCCGGGCCCATCGACGCGCTCTACAACGTCATTGCCGACCTGGCGGGCCGCCAGCCGGAGCTGGAGCAGTATTCCATCAACGCCATCACCGGCGGCACGGATGCGCTCGGCGAAGTGACGGTGCGCCTGCGCGAGAACGGCCTCTCCGTGGTGGGCCGGGGCAATCACCCCGACATCCTGGTGGCAAGCGCCAGGGCCTTTGTGGACGCGCTCAACAATCTCGCCAAGCGCGAGGCCGAAGGGGAACGCCTCCATTCGCAGCACTCCTGAACCGCCCCTGAGCGCGCGAGTGCGGGAGCGGACGGACCCATGCGCCGAGCCCCAGCCCGCGCGCGGCGGCTCGCGCAGGGCCGCGCATTGACCATGCAGCAAAAGGAACAGACCATGCCCAGAACCCTTGCCCAGAAAATCCTTCAGCGCCATACGGACGAACCGGTGGAGGACGGCGCCATTGTCCAGTGCCGCGTCTCCCTGGTGCTTGCCAATGACATCACCGGCCCGCTCGCCATCAAGTCCTTCCGGGGCATGGGCGCCGCCCGCGTCTTTGACCGGGACAGGATCGCCCTGGTCATGGACCATTTCACGCCCCAGAAGGACATCGACTCCGCCAATCAGGTCATGGTGAGCCGCCGCTTTGCCGAGGAACAGGGCATCACCCACTACTACGAGGGCGGCAACTGCGGCGTGGAGCACACGCTGCTGCCGGAACTGGGCCTGGTGGGCCCCGGCGACCTTGTCATCGGCGCCGACAGCCATACCTGCACCTACGGCGGCCTGGGCGCCTTTGCCACGGGCATGGGCTCCACCGACATTGCCGCGGCCATGGCCCTGGGCGAGACCTGGCTCAAGGTGCCGCCCACCATCCGCGCGGAATATGACGGCACCATGCCCCGCTGGCTGCGCGCCAAGGACCTCATGCTTCTGCTCATCGGCCGCATCGGCGTGGACGGCGCGCTGTACAAGGCGCTGGAATTCGGCGGCCCGGTCATTGACGCCCTGGGCGTGGAAGGGCGCCTGACCATGGCCAACATGGCCATCGAGGCCGGGGCCAAGGTGGGCCTCTTCCCGGTGGACGCCGTCACCCTGGCCTGGTGCGCGGCGCGCGGCCATGCCGTGGCGCCGGACCTTGCCGCCGGCCTGGCCGCCGACGCGGACGCGACCTATGCATCCGTCGTGCGTCTGGATGTGACGGACCTTGAGCCTGTGGTGGCCTGCCCGCACCTGCCCTCCAATGTGCTGCCCGTGTCGGAAGTGAAGGATGTGGCCGTCCAGCAGGTGATCATCGGCTCCTGCACCAACGGCCGCCTGAGCGACATGCGCGACGCCGCCGAGGTGCTGCGCGGCCGCAGGGTGGACAAAAAGGTCCGCTGCATCGTTTTGCCCTCCACCCCGGAAGTATGGAAAGCCTGCCTGAAGGAGGGCCTCATGGAGGTCTTCATGGACGCGGGCTGCATCGTGGGCCCCTGCACCTGCGGGCCCTGCCTGGGCGGCCATACGGGCATCCTCGGCGATGGCGAAACCGCCGTTGCCACCACCAACCGCAATTTCAAGGGCCGCATGGGCAGCCTGGATTCCCGCGTCTATCTGGCAAGCCCGGTAGTGGCCGCGGCCAGCGCCATCGCGGGGAAGGTGGCCGGCCCCGCGCAGCTCGGCCTGTAAACGGGCAGAGGGGAGAAACCACACATGCTGTACAAGGGCAAGGCCCACAAGGTGGGCGAACATGTGGATACGGACGCCATCATTCCGGCGCGCTTTCTTGTCACCGCCGACCCGCAAAAGCTCGGCGAAAACTGCATGGCCGGCATTGAACCGGACTGGGTGCGCCGCGTGCACAAAGGCGACATCCTCGTGGCCGGGCGCAACTTCGGCTGCGGCTCCTCGCGCGAGCACGCCCCCCTGGCCATCCTGGGCGCGGGCATGCCCGTCGTGGTCGGACACAGCTTTGCGCGCATCTTCTACCGCAATGCCTTCAACATGGGCCTGCCCCTTCTGGAAGTGGGCGACGCCATGAACGCCATCAACGACGGCGACGAGCTGGAGATCGACACCGCTTCGGGCCGCATCCGCGACCTGACCACCGGCGCGGAGATCGTCTGCCCGCCCCTGCCGGATTCCATGCGCAGGATCCTCGCCAGCGGCGGTCTGGTGGGCTATGTGAAAGAACGGCTCCAGCACGGGGAGTAAGCGCCATGAACGCACGCATCTGTCTTCTGCCGGGTGACGGCATCGGCCCGGAAATACTGGCCCAGGGCGTGGCCGCGCTCAAGGCCGTGGCCCGGAAGTTCGGCCATGACTTCACGTTCGAGGACGCGCTCATCGGCGGCGCCGCCGTGGATGCCTGCGGCGAACCCCTGCCGCAGGAAACCGTGACGCGCTGCCTGAACGCCGATGCCGTCTACCTCGCCTCGGTGGGCGGCCCCAAATGGGACGGCCTTGCGCCGCGGCAGCGGCCGGAGCGCGGTCTGCTGGGCATCCGCAAGGCGCTGGGGCTCTTCGCCAACCTGCGCCCGGCCCTGCTCTTCCCCGAACTGGCCGGGGCCTGCCTGCTCCGCGAGGATATAGCGGCGCGCGGCCTGGACCTCATCGTGGTGCGCGAACTCACCGGCGACATCTATTTCGGCGAACCGCGCGGGCAGGAGATCCGCAACGGCCTGCGCACGGGCTTCAATACCATGCTCTACAACGAGGAGGAGATCCGCCGCATCGCCAGGGTCGCCTTTGAAACGGCCCTCGGACGCCGCAAAAAGGTCTGCTCCGTGGAAAAGAGCAATGTGCTGGAGACCTCCCGCCTCTGGCGCGAGGTGGTGCTGGAGACGCACGCGGACTACCCGGAGGTGGAGCTCTCCCACCTGTATGTGGACAATGCGGCCATGCAGCTCGTGCGTGACCCCTCGCAGTTCGACGTCATCCTCACCGGCAATATCTTCGGCGACATCCTTTCGGATGAAGCCTCGGTCATCACGGGCTCGCTGGGCATGCTGCCCTCGGCCTCGCTGGGCGCGGACGGCCCCGGCCTGTTCGAGCCCATCCACGGCTCCGCGCCCGACATCGCGGGGCAGGACAAAGCCAACCCGCTGGCCACCATCCTTTCGGGCGCCATGCTCCTGCGTCTGGGCCTGCACCTCGCCGCCGAAGCGGCGTGCGTGGAGGCCGCCGTGCGTGGCGTGCTGGCCGACGGCTTCCGCACCGCCGACATCATGGAGGCGGGCAAGACCCTCCTGGGCTGCGCGGAAATGGGCCGCAAGGTGGCGGAGCGCATTGATGGCTGAGAAGCGCGTCCTCCTTGGCTGCGTCAACAGCAGCGCTTCCCTCGTGGGTTATGACCTGGAGGCTCGCGCACCGTTCTGGTACTGTCCGGGCAATGTGCTGCGGGTCTGCGGCATCTGCGTGCATCAGGGCGCGTTGTGGGTGGCCTCGGACAATGCCGTGCAGCGCCTGGACGCGGCGGGGCTGCGCGGCCTGCCCCTCCCCGGTCCGCAGACAACCTTGCGCACAGCATAAAGCCGCTGGACCAGACCGACAACGCTGCGCTGGGCGTGGCGGATACGGGCAATTCGCGCCTTCTGGTCTGCGGGGGCATGAGGACGCTCGTTGCGCTGTCGCCCCTGGAAGGCTGGCTACCCACGGGCAGCGATCCTGCCCAGAGCGGAAGGACACACCCGCTGGAGGCCGACCAGGATCGCTGGCGCGCCCTGCCGCCCGATGCCATCCATCTCAATGATTTTGTTCCCTGGCATGAGGGTCTTCAGCTACCAGCCCTTTGCCTTCTGGAAACAGGCTCTCCCCGCCTGGCAGACCGAAGGACTGGGCTGCCTGTTCCATCTGCGCCGCCACGCCGGGCACACCCTGTCGCGGGTGGTGGCTTCCGGGCTGGACTGCCCCCATTCGCTGAATCTCTGGCGGGACGAGGTGTATTGCTGTTCCTCGGCGCGCGGGGCGTTCTTCCGTTATGCGGAAGACGGCCAGGGCCTGTTGCGCGAGGCGGATCGCTGGCAGGTGACGGACAGCCATTTCCTGCGCGGCGCCCTGCGGGTGGAGGGCGGTTGGCTGCTGGGCGGTTCCTCCCGGCGCCACAGGGAAGATGGCGGCGGCATGTGCCTTTTCCTGCTGCACGATGACGGCGCCGTGGAGCACCTGCCGCTGGGCGGTCCCGGCGAGATTTATGACATCATTCCCTGGGACGCCTCCCT
This sequence comes from uncultured Desulfovibrio sp., assembly GCA_964576895.1. Taxonomy (GTDB): domain Bacteria; phylum Desulfobacterota; class Desulfovibrionia; order Desulfovibrionales; family Desulfovibrionaceae; genus Desulfovibrio. The sequence continues at coordinate 17,087 of CAZNXQ010000018.1, read as the reverse complement.
CATGCCGGGCATCTGCGCCCGTCTGCTCACGCTGCCGCTGCTGGAGCTGCCCGGTGAGTTCCCGCCGCGCTGCGCCCTGCCGCCGGAATACGCGGGCTGACGCCCGCACATACCGCCAAAATCCCTACAGGACCCGATAATAGACCGCGGGCTCGCGCAACAGGCCCGCGTCGGCGGCGCGGCCCAGGGCGCCGCTCATGGCGCGGGCCGTGGTTTCGTGGGTCATGAAGACAAGCGGCACGCCGCTGGCCCCGTCACCGGCTTTCTGGATCATCTGGGCCACGCTGATGCCCTCGGCGGCCATGCAGCCGGAAATATCCCGGAGCACGCCCGGCGTGTCCTCCACCATGACGCGCACATAATAGGGCGAACGCCAGTCCTCAGGCGGCACAATGGCCGCGCGCTCCAGCTCGCTTTCCGCAAAGCCGGTGTTGTTGGGCCGCTCCTCGCGGGCCACGGCCATGAGGTCGGCCAGCACGGCCCCGGCCGTGGGCAGGCTGCCGGCGCCGCGCCCGTGGAAAAAGAGCGGCCCGGCGGCATTGGCGTCCACGCGCAGGGCGTTGTAGGCCCCGCCCACGCGCGCCAGAAGAAACGTATGGTGCACCAGGGCGGGAAAAACCCCCGCCTCCAGCCGCAGGGGCGCCTCACCTGAAGCCGCGCCGGAGGCAAGGCGCGCCTGCCCGATGAGCTTGATCCGGTAGCCGAATTCCCGCGCAAAGCGGATATCCAGCGCGGCCATGCCCCGTATGCCGCGCACGGCGAGCGCGGCATAGGGATAGTCCACCCCCCAGGCCAGGCGGATGAGCAGGACCAGCTTGTGCGCCGCGTCGTGGCCGTCGATGTCGAGCGTGGGGTCCGCCTCGGCAAAGCCGAGCTCCTGCGCCTGGCGCAACGCTTCGCCAAACTCCACGCCGCTGGAGGTCATCTCCGAGAGGATATAGTTGCTCGTGCCGTTGAGGATGCCCATGAGCGACTCGATGCGGTTGCCCACCAGGCTTTCCTTGAGCGCCTGGACCACCGGGATGGCCCCGGCCACGCTCGCCTCATAGCGCAGGATGCGCCGCTTGCGCCGCGCCAGGCGGAACAGGGCCAGCCCATCCTCGGCCAGCAGGGCCTTGTTGGCCGTGACCACATGCTTGCCGTGTTCCAGCGCGGCGCTGATGATGCCGCGCGCGGCGTCGATGCCGCCCATGAGCTCCACAAGGACGTCGACCTCCGGATCATTGACGAGCCGGGCCGGGTCCGTGGTGAGCACCGCCCCAGGCGGCAACGGCACTTCGCGCGCCTTGTGCGCGTCGCGCACGAGAATGGCCTTCACCGCCACATCCCTGCCCGTGCGCCGGCGGATGATGTCCGCATTGTCCACCAGCAGGCGCGCCAGGCCGCCGCCCACAGTGCCAAAACCGGCCAGAGCCACGCCCAGAGGGCGGGTCTCGCTGCTCTTGCTCATTGCTTTCCCCGTCATTGCAAAGATCCGTCCCCGATTTCAGTCCCCCGCGCCCGAAAGCAGACGCCGGATATTGCTGATGGCCTGCCGGGTGCGGTGTTCGTTTTCGATGAGCGCAAAGCGCACATATTCGTCGCCGTAGGAACCGAAGCCCAGCCCCGGCGAAACCGCCACATGGGCCTCGGTGAGCAGAAGCTTGGAAAACTCCACGGAGCCCATTTTGCGGAACGGTTCGGGGATGCGCGCCCAGACGAACATGGTGGCCCTGGGCGACGCCGTTTGCCAGCCGATGCGGTTGAGGCCCTCCACCAGCTTGTCGCGCCGCTCGCGGTAGATGTCGCGCACCTGGGCAACGCAGTCCTCCGGCCCGTTGAGCGCCACCGTGGCGGCGATCTGGATGGGCTGGAAGATGCCGTAGTCAAGATAGCTCTTGATGCGCGCCAGGGCATGGATGAGCCGGGGATTGCCCAGGCAGAAGCCCACGCGCCAGCCGGGCATGGAATAGCTCTTGGAAAGGGTGGAAAATTCCACGCCCACATCCTTGGCGCCCGGCACCTGGAGAAAACTCGGCGCCTCGTAGCCGTCAAAGGTCAGATCCGCATAGGCCAGGTCATGGATGACCCACAGCTGGTTCTCTTTGGCGAATTCCACCACCTTGCGGAAAAATTCGAGATCCGTCACCTCAGTGGTGGGATTGTGCGGATAGCAGAGAAAGAGCAGCCTGGGCTTGGGCCACGCCTGCCGGGTGGCGGCGGTGAGATCCTCGAAAAAGTCGCGCCCCGGCCCGATGGGCACGCTGCGCACATCCGCCCCGGCGATGATGGGCGCATACTTGTGGATGGGATAGGTGGGGTCGGGCGCCAGCACCACGTCCCCCGGCTGGAGCATGGCCAGGCAGAGATGGGCCAGCCCCTCCTTGGAGCCCATGGTGACGATGGCTTCCGAATCCGGGTCCAGCTCCACGTCATAGAGGCGGCGGTAACGGTCGCAAATGGCCTTGCGCAGGTTGGGAATGCCGCGGGAGAGGGAATAGCGGTGATTGACCGGCTTTTGCGCCGCCTCCGTGAGCTTGTCCACCACATGGGCCGGCGTGGGGATGTCCGGATTGCCCATGCTGAAGTCCACAATGTCGATATTCTGCCGCCGGAGCTTCATCTTGAGCTCGCCCACAACGGCAAAGACATAGGGGGGCAGACGCTGGATGCGGGAAAATTCTTCCATGGCATATCTCCGTTGCCGCCGGAAGAGGCGGAGAGAGGCGCCCACGCCTGAGGCCGGCGCGGAACGGTTGAAAAATCCGGTTGGTCACCATAGCTCACGGGTCGCCTTGCTGTAAAGGCGTCTGCCGCCTGAGGGGAAACCTGATGCCCTTGCCGGCGCCCCCCCATGCGGCCCAGGGAATGCCCGGCGGGCACACCGTCCACGCGGCGGGATTTTTTTACGGAAATCCCTTTACAAAGATGAAATCCTGCCATAAATAGGAATCGCTCTTGTTTACAAAATACCATTGCAGCATGAGGAGGATTTCATGAGCAAGACCGACCAGAACCTGATGGACGCCTTTGCCGGCGAATCCCAGGCCAACCGCAAATATCTCGCCTTCGCCAAGGCCGCCGAGCAGGAAGGCCTGCCCCAGATCGCCAAGCTCTTCCGCGCCGCCGCCGCCTCCGAGACCGTCCACGCCCTCAACCACCTCAAGAACGCGGGCAAGATCGGCACCACCGCCGAGAACCTCAAGGACGCCCTCGCCGGCGAGACGCACGAATACACCAAGATGTACCCCGAAATGATCAAGGACGCCGAGGCCGAGGGCAAGGCCGCCGTGGCCAAGTACTTCGGCTACGTCAACAAGGTGGAGGAGATCCACGCCGGCCTGTACCGGAAGGCCATGGAAAACCCCTCCAAGATCTCCAACGAGGACTACTACGTCTGCAAGATCTGCGGCTACACCCATCAGGGCCCGGTGGAATCCTGCCCCGTCTGTGGCGCAGGCGCCGCGGCCTTCTTCAAGGTCGGGGAGTGCTGCCAGTAGCAGCCGGAACACGCGCCCCTTTCCGGGCCGGCCGCCATTTTCCGGCGGCCGGCCTTTTTTGTGGCTCCGCGCATCTGCGGGCTGGCGGCGCCGGGGACGCGCCTTCCGTCCCGGACGGGGTCCGGAAGCTCCGGGGGTCCGGAAGCTCCGGCCGAAGGGGGTAACAGCGTTTTTTGCGGCGCCCGTGCCTTGCCCGGCCCATGACTTGCCATCCGCGCGGGGAAACCGTAAACTGTCCGTTTGCACCCGCCATATTGTTCGCCATACTGGTCCCGGTTTCAGGCGGGCGCGCCCACAGCCAAGGGGTGGAACGGCCATGCGTCACAAGGGCCCGCACATTTCCATCGCGCCTGACCATGTGGTCAACCGCATCCTGAAGATCAACGCCGACGATTTCGCCGAATGGCCGGAATCCGTCCGCACCCTCGCCATCAGCATTGCCGAGGAGCTCTTCCTCGTCGCCTACAATCCCTTCATTGACGCCGAACTCGTGCGCGAGAGCGTGCGCGGCAGTTTTGAGCGCGAATCCGTGGCCCTGGCCCATTATTACGCCACGGCCATTGCCGAGGGCATCACCATGTTCTGGTCCGCCTATGAGGCGGAAGCCGCCTTCCGCGAGCGGCTGCTCGACGCCGTGGCCGACATCCTCCCTGAGGAGTGCATCCGCCGTGAGCCCGCGGCCCAGGTGGAAAACGCCACCGACGCCACGGACCTGCGCATGGAGCTGCCCCTGCTCGTGGTGGAGCCGGACACGGCCGAGCAGGTGGCCGCCCTGGTGCGGCTCGCCAATGACATGAAGTTCGCGCTTATCCCGCGCGGCGGCGGTTCGGGCATGACCGGCGGCGCCGTGCCCGCGCGCAAGCGCGCCGTGGTGGTGAGCATGACGCGCCTCACCCGCATCGGGCCCGTGGATCTGGACGCCATGACCGTCACCTGCGAGGCGGGCGCCATCACCCAGCAGGTCATTGACGCCGTGGCGGCGGCGGGCGCGCTCTTCAGCGTTGACCCGGCCTCCAAGCAGGCGTCGTCCATTGGCGGCAACGTGTCGGAAAACGCGGGCGGCCCCAGCGCCTTTGAATACGGCACCACCCTTGACAACCTGCTCTGGTGGAAAATGGTCACGCCCACCGGCGAGATCATCACCGTGGAGCGCGAGGACCATCCCCGGCACAAGATCCTGCCCGACGAGACGGCGGTTTTCGCGGTCAAGGACGTCAGCGGCGGCGTGCGCAACGTGGTCCACCTGCGCGGCGACGAGATCCGCCTGCCGGGCCTGGGCAAGGACGTGACCAACAAGGCCCTGGGCGGCCTGCCCGGCATGCAGAAGGAAGGGGTGGACGGCATCATCACCGAGGCCTGTTTCATCATCCACAAGCGGCCCCTCCACTCCCGCGTCATGGTGCTGGAATTTTTCGGCCGCTCCATGCACCCGGCGGCCCTGGTGGTGCGCGACCTCGTGGCCCTGCGCAACCGCATCCGCGAGGAAGGCGACTACGCCCACCTGTCGGCGCTGGAGGAGTTCAACGCCAAGTATGTCCAGGCCATCGAATACAAGCGCAAGTCGCAAAAATTCGAGGGCCTGCCCATTTCCGTCATCATTCTCCAGGCCGACGGCGACGATCCCTACCTGCTCGACAAGTGCGTGGGCGACATCGTCAGCGTGGCCGAGGCCCAGGAAAACGTGGACATCATCGTGGCGCGCGACGCCAGGGAGGCCGACCTCTTCTGGGAAGACCGCCACCGGCTCTCGGTCATCGCGCGGCGCACATCGGGCTTCAAGCTCAACGAGGACGTGGTCATCCCCATGGAGCGCATCCCGGATTTCGCGCTCTTCCTCGAACAGCTCAACCTGGAATGCGCGGGCCGCGCCTACCGCAATGCCCTGCATGAAGTGGCAAGGCTCCCCGGCTTCCCCATGGAGGACAAGGAGTTCAATCGCGAGTTCTCCCAGGCCGCCAGCGCCGCTTCCGGGGACATTCCGGCCACGAAAATGTCGGACAACGAGCTCTATGCCCGCGCCGAGGGCTATCTCAAAAGCTTTGCCGAAACCTATCCGCACCTTGCCAGGAAGATCGGGACCATCCGCGCCCAGATGGAGGCGAGCCGCATCATCGTGGCCAGCCACATGCACGCGGGCGACGGCAACTGCCATGTGAACATCCCGGTGAACTCCAATGACGCCCGCATGCTGGAAGAAGCGGAGGAAGCCGCGGCCCGCGTCATGGCCGAATGCCAGGAGATGGGCGGCGAAGTCTCGGGCGAGCACGGCATCGGCATCACCAAGATCTCCTTTTTCGGGCCGGACAAGATGGAGGCCCTGCGCCGCTTCAAGGAGCGCGTGGACCCGCGCGACGTCATGAACCCGGCCAAGCTCGTCCACCGCGAGCTGCCCGTGCGGCCCTTCACCTTCTCCTTCAACCGCCTCATCCGCGATATCCGCGAGAGCGGCCTCCCGGACAAGGAAACGCTCATCGGCCTGCTTTCGGCCATCCAGGTCTGCACGCGCTGCGGCAAGTGCAAGCTCGTCTGCGCCATGACCTATCCCGAACGCTCCATGCAGTACCACCCGCGCAACAAGAACATGGTGCTCGGCATGCTGCTGGAGGCGGTCTACTATTCGCAGATCAATACCGGCCGCATCGACGAACGGCTGCTGCGCGAGCTGCGCGAGCTGGTGGAGCACTGCACGGCCTGCGGCCGCTGCACGGCCAACTGCCCCATGAAGATCCCCTCCGGTGAGGTGGCGCTTTCCCTGCGCGGCCTGCTCGACCACGAGGGCGCGAGCGGCCACCCCATCAAGGAGCGCGCGCTGGGCTGGCTGGTGCGTGACATCCCGGCGCGCGTGCCCAAGGCCGCCAAGCTCGCCTCGGTGGGGCAGAAGATGCAGAACCGCGTTCTGGATTTCGTGCCCCAGGTCTGGCAGCGGCGCATGCAGAGCCCGCTCTTCTCCGGCCGCGGCCCCAAGACGGGCTACACCAACCTGTACGAAGCGCTCAAGCTGCATCGCGGCTCCATCTTCGTCCCCGCGGATACGGCGGAAACCGAGGCGCCGGACGCCGCCCCCGGCCGCGGCCGCGAGCTGGCGCTCTATTTCCCCGGCTGCGGCGGCGCGCTCTTCTATGACCGCATCGGGCTTTCCTCCATCATGCTCATGCTCAAGGCGGGCATTTCGGTGGCTGTGCCCCCCCGGCATCTCTGCTGCGGCTTTCCCCTGCTGGCCGCCGGCATGGATACGGCCTTTGAGGACAATCTCGCCCAGAACCGCCAGTATCTCGCGGCCATGCTCCGCGCCCTCGGCCGCCAGGGCTTCAACTGCCGCTGGCTGGTCACGGCCTGCGGCTCGTGCCGCGACGGCCTGGAGCGCCTCCACCTTGAGGAGAGCTTCCCCACGCTCGAACGCCGCGACGTGACCCAGCTCGTCCTGCCGCGTCTGCCCAGTCTCCGGGAAATGGCGCCCCCGCAGGCGCCGGACGCGGCTTCCGGGGAGCCGCAGCCGGAGGCCGCCCGGCAGGCCGCCCCCGCTGCCAACGGCGCCCTCTACCACGCCTCCTGCCACTGCGAATGGACCGACGTGCACAAGATCAAGGGGCAGCGCCAGCTCGTGGCCGCGCTGGAAGCCTTCTCCGGCCGGCGGGTGGGCATGAGCCCTGGCTGCTGCGGCGAGTCGGGCATGGGCGCCATGACCTCGCCGGAAATCTACAATCTCCTGCGGGAGCGCAAGCGCGCGCGCCTGGCCCAGGCCTTTGCGGACGGGCAGGACGGCCCGGTCATTGTGGGCTGCCCCTCATGCAAGATCGGCATCGGCCGCACGCTCATCGCCCTGCGTGACAAGCGGCCCGTGCTCCATGTGGCGGAATGGCTCGCCGGGCTGATCGACGGCGAGGACCGGCGCCAGAGCTTCCGCAAGCGGGCCAACGAGAGCAGGGGCGAGATCCGCACCGTGCGCCTGTGATGCGGCTCCGGGAAAACGGGCCGCCCGCCGGGGCCGCCCCGGCCGCGAAACGGCATGATGCGCGCGCCGCCGTGTTCTGCCGCGCGCTCGTGTGGCTGGCCCTGTGCTGCGCCCTGGCGCCCTTTGTCTATGCCCTGGGCTTCTGCTTTCCGCGTGGCGACGACTTTGACGAAGTGACGCGGGCCATGTTCCTCTTCGATCTGCCCGGCGGTCTGTATGAGGTCGGCCGCGAGTGGCTCACCTGGAGCGGCCGCTACACCTATCACTTTCTCGCGGTTTTCCTCGGCAAGGCGGGCGAACTGCGCTGGGCGTACGGTCTCATCTGCGGCGGCATCCTGGCCCTCTACGGCGTGGCCTTCTCCGGGCTGGCGCGCCAGGCGGGGGCCCGCGCCGGGGATGCCGCGCTCCTTGGCGGCCTGGCCGTCCTGACTCTCTGCGCCTGCCATCAGAATCTCTGGGCCTTCTACCTGCTCACCGACGCGCTGACCATGGGCCTTCAGCCCGTGGCCGCGCTGCTCTTTTTCTGGAGCCTCTGCCGCTTCCGGGCCGCCCTTGACCGGGAAGCTCCCGCCTGGCCGGGCAGGACCGGCCCCCCTGCCCCCCTCGCCCCGGCCACGCGCGGGGCGCGGCGCACGGCCATCCTCCTCGGTGTCCTTGCGGTGGGCGTCTTTGAGCATGCCGCCCTGGCCGTTCTTCTGGGCACAGGCATGTTCTGCGTTCTGGCGTTCGCGCGCGACGCGCGCCACGGCCTCTCACCGGGCAGGATGCTCCGGGGGCCGGGGCACCTGCGCGCGGCGCTGCCGGTGGCGCTCTGGTGCCTGGGCGCCGCGCTGTTCTCCTTTCTGGCGCCCGGCAACCAGCAGCGCCGCTCCGTGCGCGGCATTGACGCGGCGGCGCAGCAGCGGCAACTGGATGCCGTCTGGAGCGACTGGACGGACGCCATGGCCGCGTTCGGCGAGAGCCTCTGGCCCGTGACCGTGGCCGGGCTGGTCGCCCTCCTGGTGCTGGTGCGGCGTCCCCGGCCAGCGGCCACCGGCCTTTCCCGGACCGAACACCTCCTCCTGGCGCTCATGGCGCCGGCCGGATATATCGTCTGGTCCCTCGGCCTGACCCTGCTCCACGCGCTCAGCGATGTGCCCCTGAGCGCCGCGCCAAAACTGCCCGCCGGTCTGGCGCAATACGCGGCCTGCGCGCTGGGCTTCACGCTCTATGCCCTTGCCGGGATCTGCCGTTCCCTCCCGGCCCCGGAACGGCTGCGGGGAACCGCCCGCGTGGCGGCCCCGCTGCTGGCTCTCGCGCTCATGGCCCTGTTCTGCCGCAGCGACAATTTCCTGCGCACGGCGGCCAATGCCGTCAACGGCAACATGCTCTTCCTGGCGGACGCGCAGGAAACGCGGGATGCCTGGCTCAGGCGCGCGGCCGGGGAAGCGCGCGCCGACTCCCGGCCGCGTTTCGGCCTCATTGGCGAGATCCTGCGCCCCGGCGTCCGCGCGCGCCGTCTGGACCCGACCCTGCCGCTGGTCGTGGTGCAGGCGGAGACGGCACAGGTGTTTCCCGTCCACAGCGGCGAGGCGCTCCCCGAAAACCCGGAGCACTGGCCCAACCTGTGGGCGGCCTGGATGTACGGCGTGGGCGGCGGCGTGGCCAGCGCCCGCCCCGATCCGGCCAGGGCCGTGGCCGCCGTTTCCGGCCTTCGTTGCCCGGAGGCGCCGCGGGACGGCGGCCCGCTTCCCCTTGCCCTGCCCCCCGCTCTGCGCCAAAACGGGGTGGAGGGCGTCTGGCGCGTCAGGGCCTGGGGCGGCCCCAACCCGACCTTTGCCGATACCTGGCTGGTCATGGCCTGCCGTCAGCCCCTCCCCGGCCAACTCTCTCTCTTCAGGGCCGCGCCCCCCGACCGGCGCAGGCTGGCGCCGCTCCCCGCGCAGACATGGCTGCTGCGGCGCCTGACGCGGCAAACGCCGCCGGATACCGCCTTTCCGGACTGGCTGGACCGCTGCGCGGGCGCGCTGCTCCGCGTTTCCACCGACACCTGGGCAACGGCAACGGAAACTGGATTTTTTTACGCCTTTCCCCTAGGCTCAGAGGACGAGGCGTGGCCCCTGCCGCTCTTTGTGCGTCTGGACGGACGCACCGCCTGGCTGGCGCTGGGGCCTGAACACAACGGCAGTTCCGCCCGCTGAGCGCGCGCCGGCAGGCGCCAACGTCGCGCGGCGCCACAGGACAGCAGCACCCATGTTCGATTTCGACATTTCCCAGGCATTGCGCCTGCTCGCCATCGCCTTTGTGCCGGCCCTGCTCGGCATCATCCTCCACGAAGTGGCCCACGGCTGGGTGGCCGAGCGCTGCGGCGACCCCACGGCCCGGCTCATGGGCCGCCTGACGCTCAATCCCGTGCCGCACATCGACCCCACGGGGCTGGCGGTCTTCGGCCTCACCAGCCTGACCGGCGCCTTTGTCTTCGGCTGGGCAAAGCCCGTGCCCGTGGACCCGCGCCAGTTCCGCAACCCGGCCAGAGACATGATGCTGGTGGCCCTGGCGGGACCGCTGACGAACTTTCTCCTCGCCGTCCTTTTCGGCCTGGGTCTTCTGGCGGCGGTCACGCTCCTGCCCTTTGCCCAGTGGCGCGGCAACACGATCTACATTTTCGCCCTTTCCTCGCTGCAGGCGGGGGTGGTCATCAATTTCGGCCTGGGCTGGCTCAATCTTCTGCCCATCCCTCCACTGGACGGCAGCAAGATCCTGGCCTATTTTCTCCCCGGCCAGTGGGCGTGGCGCTACATGAGCATGGGCCGGTACGGCTTTGTCATCCTGCTCGTCCTCCTGGCGACGGGGCTGCTCGGCAAGCTGCTCGGCCCGCTGGTGAGCGGGAGCAGCCTTGGCCTTCTCGGACTGCTCGGCTTCTGACGCCGCGGCCCCGCACACACAGCAACACAGCAGAAAGGACGCCCCATGAGCGAAAAACCGCGCACTGTCTCAGGCATGCGGCCCACAGGCCCCCTCCATCTGGGCCATTATTTCGGCGTGCTCAGGAACTGGATCGACCTGCAGGAGCGCGAACAGGCCTTCTTTTTTGTGGCCGACTGGCACGCCCTCACCAGCGACTATGCCGACCCGTCGGGCATCCGCCGCAATATCGGCGAAATGGTCCGGGACTGGGTGGGCGCCGGGCTGGACCCGGACAAGTGCGTCATCTTCCGCCAGTCGGACGTGAAGGAGCACGCCGAGCTTTCGCTCCTGCTCTCCATGATCACGCCCGTCTCCTGGCTGGAGCGCAACCCCACCTACAAGGAACAGCAGCAGCAGATCAGCAACAAGGATCTCGGCAACGCGGGCTTTCTCTGCTATCCCGTGCTCATGGCCGCGGACATCCTCATGTACCGGCCCCACGGCGTGCCCGTGGGCGAGGACCAGTTGCCGCACATGGAACTGACCCGCGAGATCGCGCGCCGTTTCAACTACCTCTACGGCGACCTCTTCCCGGAGCCCCAGGCCATGCTCACGCCCGCCGCCAAGTGCCCCGGACTGGACGGGCGCAAGATGTCCAAGAGCTACGGCAACGGCATCTTTCTCTCCGAATCCGTGGACAGCATCCGCGACAAGGTGCGCGGCATGTTCACGGACAAGGCGCGCCTGCGCAAGTCCGACCCCGGCGACCCGGACGTGTGCAACCTCTTCCCCTACCATGTGCTCCTGTCGAGCCCGGAAGAACAGGCGGAGATCCGGCGCGGCTGCACCTCGGCCAGCCTGGGCTGCGTGGACTGCAAAAAGCTCTTTCTCAAAAACCTCACCGCCTTTCTGGAACCGCTCCACGAACGGCGCGGCCGGCTCGATGACGCGGCCGTGGCGGAGATCCTTGCCGCCGGGGGAGAGAAGGCGCGGGACTTCGCCCGCACGACCATGGCCGCCGCGCGGGAAAAGATGGGGCTCTAGCGCGTGCGCTACGCGGGCATCGACTACGGCCTCGCCCGCACGGGGCTGGCCGTTTCCGACCCGGAGGGACGGCTCGCCTTTCCCCTCGCCACCTTCCGCCTGAAGGACTTTGCCGGCCGCTCGGCCCTGCTGGACGCCCTGGCCGGTCGCATCCGCGCGGAAGGGGCGCAGGCCGTGGTCATGGGCCTGCCCCTGCGCGAGGACGGCAGCGAAAGCCTGACCACCCGCCAGGTGCGCAACGTGACGCAACGTCTCAAGCGCCGGCTCGGCCTGCCCGTCTACTATATGCCGGAGCTGCTCTCCTCCGTGGAGGCCGCGCAGGATCTGCGCGAGGCCGGTCTTTCGCGGCAGAAGGCCCAGGCCGTGCTTGACCGCCAGGCCGCGGCGCGCATCCTCGCCTCCTTTCTGGCCGAACCTGAGGAGCGGCGGAGGCCCGCATGAAACTCTTCCTGCGCCTCGTCATCCTCCTCCTGCTCGTCGCGCTTGCGGGCGGCGCGTGGCTCTGGCGCGAGGCGCGGCTCTTTCTCGACACGCCCGCCGGACAGGCGGGCAGACAGGAGATCTTCGACGTGCCGCCGGGCGCGCGCCTGGGGAAGATCGCCGAGGAGCTGGAAGCGCGGGGCCTTGTCACCAGCGCGCGCAACTTTGCCCTGCTCGCCCGCTGGAAAAAGCAGGAAAACCGCCTTCAGGCCGGACGCTTCGCCCTGGAGGGCGGCTGGCGCCCCGAACAGGTGCTGGAGGCGCTGGTCAACGGCAAGCCCGTGCTCCAGCGCGTCACCGTGCCCGAAGGGCTTACCTGGTGGCAGACCGGGCGCCTGCTCGAATCCGCGGGCCTGCTCCGCTTCGAGGACTTTCGCGACGCCGTGACCGACCCCGCGTTTCTCCGCCATTACGGCATCCCCTTTGCCACGGCCGAAGGTTTTCTCATGCCGGATACCTACCTGCTGAAACCGCCGGACGCGCCCGCGGGCGGCCCGGCATCGCCCGCGGCGGCCGCCGCGGCAAAGGCCGCCGAAACGGCTCAGGCCCGCGCCGTGGCCGGCAGGATGATCGACAATTTCTGGCGCAAGACGGCGGCGCTCTGGCCCGATGCGGGCGACCGCCAGGGCGTGGCGGCGCGGCCTCCGGCCGCTGAGCTGAAAAAATGGGTCACGCTCGCGTCCATTGTGGAAAAGGAGACCGGCATCCCGGCGGAACGGGCGCGCGTGGCCGGCGTCTATGAAAACCGCCTTGGCCGGGGCATGCTCCTGCAGGCGGACCCCACGGTCATCTATGGCCTCGGCCCGGAGTTTGACGGCAATCTGCGCCGCGTCCATCTCGACGATGCGGCCAACCTGTACAATACCTACCAGCGCCCCGGCCTGCCGCCCGGCCCCATCTGCTCCTTTGGCGCAGCGGCGCTGGCCGCGGCCATCCGGCCGGAACAGCACGGTTTTCTCTATTTCGTGGCCAGGACAGACGGCGGCGAGCACCAGTTCTCCGCCACCCTTCAGGAGCACAACCGCGCCGTGCGCGACTATCTGCGCCAGCGGCGCGCCGGCAAGCGAGGCACGCCATGAACTATCTCATCATGGAGGATTTCTCCGGCCAGCCCGTGCCCTTCATCTTTCCGCGCCGCGTGGATCACGCGGACATGCGCGACCAGCTCCCCTACGGGCAGGCGCTTTCCTGCGGCGCGCTGGAGCTGGGGCCGGACGGATTCGCCTGTTCCGGCGGCAGCGCCGAGCTCGGCCTGCGGGCACGGCCTGAGGAAGACGCGGCCATCATCGCCGAGGCGCTCCGGCCCCGATGAGTTCCGCCGTTCCGCCCGGCCTCCTGGTGGCGGGCACCGCCAGCGGCGCGGGCAAGACCGTTGCCACGCTCGGCCTCATCCGCGCCCTGCGCGGGCTCGGCCTTGAGGTGCGCGCCGCCAAGACCGGGCCGGACTTCATCGACACGGCCTTTCTCGCCGCGGCCAGCGGCGCGCCGGCGGCCAATCTCGACGCCTGGATGTGCGCGCCCGGAAGGACGCGGCACCCGCGCTCCCTGCCGCGCGGCCTCAGGCGCGTGACGCGCAGGCTCCTGGCCCCGCAGGCCGGGAAGGCGCCCGACCTCTGGGTGGTGGAAGGCGCCATGGGACTCTATGACGGCGGCCCCGGCGGCGATGGCAGCGCCGCGCAGCTGGCGGCCCTGCTGGACCTGCCCGTCCTGCTGGTGCTGGACGTGCGCGGCATGGGGCAGTCCGCGGCGGCCCTGGCCGAGGGCTTTCTCCAGCATGCGCCGCGCGGGGGCGGCCCGCGCTTTCTCGGCGTCCTGTGCGCCCAGGGCGGCGGCGACACCCATGAAGCCCTCCTGCGCCGGGCGCTCGCCCCTGTGCTCAGGAAACACCGCTGCCGCCTGGCGGGCTTTCTCCCCAGGGCGGACGCGCCGCGTCTGGCCTCCCGCCATCTGGGCCTCGTGGAAGCCCGCGAAGCCCTCGCCGGAATGGATCTGAACGCGCTCGGCCGCTGGTTTGCCGCGCACTGCGACCTTGCGGGCCTGCTCCGCGCGCTCGGCGTTTCCCCGCGCTCGCGACGGCCGGGCCCTGCGCCGGAGGAAACAGGCGGAAAAGCCGCCGGCGCCGCGCCCGGAGTCTTCGCGTTCCGCAGGCGGCGCGGCCCGCGCCTGCGCATCGGCATCGCCCGCGACGCGGCCTTCAGCTTCTGCTATGCGGATCTTCCGGCCCTGCTGGCGGAACTGGGCGCGGAGCCGGTCTTCTTTTCGCCGCTGGCCGACAGCGCGCCCCCCGACGGCTGCGCGGGGCTCTACTTTCCCGGCGGCTATCCCGAACTGCACGCCGAAGCCCTGGCCGCCAATGCCGCCCTGCGCGCCGCCCTGCGCGCCCTTGCCGCGCGCGGCGTGCCCATCTATGGCGAATGCGGCGGCTATATCTACCTCATGCGCGAGCTGGAGGCGGGCGGACGCCGCCATGCCCTCGCCGGACTGCTGCCCCTTGCCTGCCGCCTGGGCGACCGGCCTGCCGCGCTCGGCTACCGCGAGGCCCTGCCGGAACCCGGCTGGCTGCCGGAAGGCGCGGCCCCGGCGGGGGGCGCCCTGCTGGTGCGCGGCCATGAATTCCACTACGCGCGCCGCACGTCCGCCGCCCTGCCCCAGGGCTGCGCGCCGCTCTGGCGCGTGCGCGACGGCGCGGGACGGGAGCGCGGCCCCGAAGGCTGCCGCCGTGGCCTGGTCGCCGGCTCCTGGCTCCATCTCTATCCCGAAGGCAGCCGCCCCTTCTGGAAAGCCTGGCTCGCGCTCGCGCGAACGGCGGCAACAACGGCCCCGCCGCTCCACCCGTGACCCCTGACCGCGCCCGGAGTTCCCATGCCCGTCGTCCTTGATCCCGCCGCCACGCCGGAAGCCATCGAAGCCCGCTCCTTCGCCATCATCGACGCGGAGCTTCCCGAACCGCGCCCCTTTGCCGGGCCGCTCTGGGAAGTGGCGCGCCGCTGCATCCACGCTCTGGGAGACACGGCCATCCTGCCGGACCTGCGCCTGGACGCGACGGCGCTTGAACGCGGTGTGGCCGCCCTGCGCGCGGGGCGCCCCCTGTTCACGGACACGCGCATGGCCGCCGCCGGTCTGCCCGCGCGGCGCATGGACCGTCTGGGCGTGGAGGTGACGCCGCTCATGGCGCTCTCCGGCGTGGCCGGGCAGGCAAGGGCCTGGGGCGTGACGCGGGCGGCCGCGGGCATCCGCATGATCGCGGACCGCCTTGCCGGAGCCATCGTGGTCATCGGCAACGCGCCCACCGCGCTCCTGAGCCTGCTGGAAGCGCTGGAGGGCCGGGCGCCCGCCACGGGGCCGGCGCTCATCGTGGGCATGCCCGTGGGCTTTGTGAACGCGGCCCAGTCCAAGGAACTGCTGGCGCAAAGCGCGTGGCCGCACTTCACCCTGCTGGGCCGCAAGGGCGGTTCGGCGGCCGCCGCGGCCTGCGTCAACGCGCTGGCCGAACTGGCCCTGCGCCCCTGACGGGCGCCCGAACGCGGCACGCGGCCGGAACTCTCGCGGAAAGCTTTGACTTTCCCGCCTGACAGGTTTATGAGAACCAGTTGCTCCCGAATGTGGAGCCTCCGCCACAGGGCAACCAGTATAGTGTTTATGACGGAACAGCGCGACGCACGCCCCGCACCGCCCCTGCCGCAACTGGACGGTGTGCTGGTGCTCAACAAGCCCTCCGGCCCGACTTCGGCCCGGTGCGTGGCCGCGCTCAAGCGCCTGGGGCAGAAAAAAATCGGCCATGCGGGCACGCTGGACCCCCTGGCCTCAGGCGTTCTGCTCATCCTGCTGGGGCAGGCCACCAAGCTCTCGTCCTTCCTGATGGAAGGCGGCGGCAAGGTGTATCGCGGCACCCTGCGCCTCGGCCAGACCACCGACACATGGGACTCCCAGGGCGAAGTGCTTGCGGAAGCCCCGTGGCAGGCGGTGCGGCCCGATGACGTGACACGCGAAATCGAGGCCTGGGCGGGCCTGCGGGAACAGCCCGTGCCGCCCTATTCCGCGGCCAAGCACGAGGGCCAGCCCCTGTACCGGCTGGCGCGCCGGGGAAAAACGCCCCCGGCCAAGGTCAAGGCCGTGCAAATTTCACAGGCGGCAACGCTTGAGGTGAGCCTGCCGTTTGTGCGCTTCCGGGTCGCGTGCGGCTCCGGCACCTATGTTCGCTCCCTGGCCCACAGCTTGGGGATGCGCTTGGGTTGCGGCGCCGTGCTGACGGAACTGATCCGGGAGTACAGCCACCCCTTCGGGCTGGACGAAGCCAGCGGGCTTGACGCCCTGCTGGCGGACCCGGCCCTGCTGGCGGCGCGGGTGCGGCCCCTGGCCGACGCCCTGCCCGCCTGGCCCAGGATCCGGCTCACGCCGGAGCAGGAACGGCGCGTGCGCAACGGCATGCCCGTGCCCGCATGCGCCGCCGGCGCGGAGGGCCCTGACGCGCGGAAGGCAGCGCATGCGCTGCTCTGCGCGCCGGACGGCGCCGCCCTGGCCCTGGCGCGGCGTGACGCCACGCCCCTGGGCGAGGCCTGGGCCGTGGAACGGGGCCTGTGGGGGTAGGCGTTCCATCAACCCTTCCTGAAAGGAGAATCGCTGTGGTCATGGATGCCGATCAGAAAAAGGCTGTCATTGACGCCCACGCCAAGCACGAGGGCGACACCGGCTCCCCGGAAGTGCAGGTGGCGCTGCTCACCGCGCGCATTGAGGGACTTACCGGCCATTTCAAGATCCACAAGAAGGACTTCCACTCGCGCACCGGCCTGCTCAAACTGGTCGGCCACCGCAGGAAGATCCTCAACTATCTGAAAAAGAAGGATATTCAGCGCTACCGCGCCCTGATTGAAAAACTGGGCTTGCGCAAGTAGGCATTCGTTTTTATCATTGGAGCGTTTTCGCAATGAAATTGCGTAAACGCCCTGGCGGATGCGGGAGCAGACGCCCGCGCCGGAATAAGGCGGAAAACCACGCTTTTCCGCCGAAATGAAGGCAGCGAAGCCTGATGAAAATATCTGTCCTGCAGATATTTTCATCAGAAAAAGCTCTGAGACAAAAACTGCCAAGGGGGGGCGCAAGGCTCCCCCTTGGCGTATGAACGGCCATGCGGGCGCACGCCCGGCAGTGGCCGCATGACCGCTTTCCTGCCCGGAAGCCGCGCGCCCGCAGTGGGCGGCGGCGCATGGCAGGCTCCATGCCCGCAACGGGCGCAAACGCAGAAGGGG
>CAZNXQ010000017.1:0-24666 GCA_964576895.1 uncultured Desulfovibrio sp. | reverse complement strand
AAATGAGGATGTAGTCGCCACGCGGAAATTCCGGCGCGACGCGGATGAGGTCGGCTTCTTCCTCGGAGCTCATGGCACAGAGCGCACCGCACCGTTCCATGCGGTAGATCATGATCCTGTTGGCGATGGAATCCATTTTCTGGACATCTTCGCCCTGGACGTTGACTTCTCCTGTTCCCCCCAGGATGTCGAGCAGTCCGGCCTTGTTGATGCGCCGCGCAATGGATTTGCCGGAAAGGATGAGGTCATAGAGCAGACCGGTGAACTGCCCGGTGGCGTGGGGCGAACGTTTCTGATGCAGGAGAAGGTGCTCGGTAACCGTAATGTCAGCCATGGGAGCCTCCTTTGTTGGCCGGGCTGCGCTGGCCCCGGCATGGGCCCGCGCGCCATGCGGCGCGCGGGCATCCTTCTTCACCTATGCTCAGTTGCGCGGGCCGAAGGGACTGGGCCTGCCTCCCGGAAGCGTTGCCGGTTCGCGCGCGGGCGCGCCCTCATCGGGTGTGGCGGCCTCCGGGGCCGGGGCCGTTTGCTGCGGCCGGGGCTCTTCGGCAGCCGGCGTTTGCGGCGCCTCCTGGGCTGCGGGCTGCGCAGTCTCTTCCTGAGGTGCGCGTTCTTTCGGGCCGAAGGGGCTGGGGCGTGCGGGCGCCGCCTGATCTTCGCGCGGGCCGAAGGGGCTGGGCCTGCCCCCTGGCAGGGAGGGCATGTCCGCATCCGGGATAAGATCCAGTGCGGGGGCCTGCGGCCGTTGCCGTTTCGGCGCGGCAGGACGCCGCGGCCGCTGCACGCGCTCCACCGGCACATTTTCGCCCTCAAGCTGCCGTTCCTGCACGCGCTGCCGTTCCCTGGCCTTGCCCTTGAGCAGAACGCTGTCGCGGCTGCCGGGGTCGATTTCATTGGCGGACCTGGCCGGGCGCTCCGCGCCGTTTGCGCCGGAAACCGCATCAGCGGGGCTTGGGGCGGGGCTCGCGCCCTCCATGCCGGCGTCACCGGCAAGGGGTGCCTCCTCTCCCGAAGCGCCGAACGCGGGAACAGTGCCACTCTTTTTCACACCCTCAGGCACGGGCGGCGGAGGAAGTTTTTCGCGCTCCTGGGGGAAGAACTGTGCGCCCTGCTGCACGTCGCCGTTGCCCTCCGGGAACGTGCCCTTTTCAGGCACGGCAAAAACGAGCGGCAGATTGCCCAGATAGCGGACAAGATAGAAGAACGAACCCGTGGCATTGGTGCAGGTGCCGGCGGAGCTGTGCTTGACGATCTCCCCCCAGTCCAGCCCCGCCAGAGGCGTGGCGGCGAAATCGTATTTGCCGGGCCACAGCAGGGCGGAGGGCGAGAGCACCACCATATCCTGGGGATGTTCGGAATAGCGCATCAGCGCGCGCATATCAAAGTAGGCGACCACGATGCCGAGAAAATCCACACCGTCATAAAGCGGTGTGGCGAGCATGACTTCCGGCCCAAGCGGACTCGGTTGCACATCCGCCCTCAGGGCGCGGCTGCTCTGTTTCTTGTCTTCATAGAGCAGAGGGATGAAGTCGAGCTCTTTCAGCGAGTTTGGCGGTTCCTGACCAAGAATGGTGCCGTCGTACTTGACGCCGGCAAAGCCGCTGAGCCAGGGGAACGAAGCGAACAGACCATTGAGCCATTCGCGGGTGGGCGGCTTGTCGGCATTCTGCATGACGCGCTCAAGTTTCCCCAGCTCCACATCAATGCCGATCATGCTGGTGGAAAGCGCCAGTGCCTGCGGCGGCAGGTTGCCTTTTTCCTCATAGTCGACACTGGCCGGAGGGCTCACATAGGTATTCCAGAGCCCCTTTGTCGTTTTCCAGACATTCTTGGTGGGCTGATAGGCATTGCAGCCGCACAGGAGTGCCGCGGCCAGCATGACGAGGAAAAAGCGCAAGCGGAAATGTGACACCGTATTTCTCCGATTCTCCCGTACCATGTTCGTCAGAGAGGTCGCGTCAGCTCTGGGCCCTGGCTTCCACACGTTCCGCAAGGGCTTCAAGCATGCTGATGAGCCGGTCGGTGCTTCTGCCGTTCTCTCCTTCGGGGGAGGGAACCGCCGGAGCGGCATCGGACTGGTGGCCCATGCGGGCCGTCAGTGTGGCGATGCGGTGCTGAAGGTCCGAGCATTCCTCAGGCAGGGTGGCTGCTGCCGCCAGCTCGTTATAGATGTCCAGAGCTCCCCGGATATCTCCCTGTTCGGCAAGCACCTCGGCCATGGAGCGCGTGCGGAGCGAAAAATGTTCTTCCCCGTCCTCTTCGGTGCGGGGATCGTCCGCCGCGGGCGTGGCGCTCCCGGCGGCGCGAGGCGACTCTTCCCACGCGGGCGCAGGTTCCGCCGCGGCGCAGGCCGCGATTTTTTCATCAGGCGCGGACGGCGCGGCGTGGACCAGCGGAGAGGCGGCGGACATGCCGCGCTGCGCGGCAACGGTGGCGCCGCTTCCGGTGGCCTGCCCCTGAAGAGATTCCAGGCCCCGGTCAAGCACCTCATGCAGGGAAATGGGGCCATGGAGGAAGTGCGCCGCAAGAAAGCGCAGCACGGTGGCCGTGTCGGCCTCGCCTTCCACGCCGGAAAGACAGGCCGCCCAGGCCTGCCAGAACCCGGCATATGAGGAAAACATGGCGCTGAGCCGTTCGACCTGTCTGGCGCAGGCCTCCTGACGGCCTGTCCTGTACAAAAGCTCGATGAGAAAGAGCCGGGCTTCAAGAAATTCGTTGTGCCGTTCCAGGCCATGCTCCAGAGCCGCTATGGCCTCCCCGTCGCGGTTCTCGTCGGCGAGCAGTCGGGCGAGAGGAAAGAAGACCTTGGAGTTCGGCTCCAGTTCGAGCACCTCTTTGTACCATTCAATCTTTTCCGTCATGTGCCGAAGCTCCGGGGCTGGGTTGGGCCGAGCTGCCAAAGAGGTAGAGCACCTCATTGTCCCGCATGTAATGCAGGCGCTGGCGAATCATTTTTTCCACATACTGGCTGTCGGACTGCAAAAGGCGAATGTCCTTGCTCAGTGCCCTGTTTTCCGCGTCAAGGTTGCTGATCTCCGCCAGCAGGGCTGCGTGCTGGCGTTTGAGATCGCGATACTCAACAAGCCCTGTGGGCCCCCAGATCATGCGGCTGAACAGGGCGAGATTGAAAATGCCCAGAATGAGCAGGATGGAGACGCGCCAGAACATGATTATTGCAACAGACGCCGGTCGTGGGCATTCCAGCGCCGGGAAAGCCCAAGTTCCGTAAGCAGGGTGTCGGTGACCCCCTCAAGCCGCCGCACATCTTCCTCCGCCAGATTCATGCTGTCGATGCGGGAAAGAAAGGTCTTCAGCGAGGCGAAGTCTTCATCAAAGCTCCTGCCCGCCCCCGATGCGCGCATGCCGGGCTCCAGCTCAAGGATCGTCTGGATGCAGTTCTTGAGGCGGATCTGCAGCCTGCTCATGCCGATTTCCCCGCGGAAACGGTATCCGCCGCATGCCGGTAAAAATACCGGCAGTAGTTGACGCCGGAGAACACGGCCACGACCATGGAGGCATAGAGGAGCACCTCGCCCGCAGGCCAGAGTTCAACGCCGAAAATGGGGTAGTGGAGCGTGATGGGGATGATGGCGGCGATCTGGAGGACAGTCTTGGCCTTGCCGAATCTGTCGGCGGCAAGAACGATCCCCTCGTCAATGGCCATGGCCCGCAACCCCGTCACCACCAGTTCGCGGCAGACAATGACGATGACGACCCAGGCCGGGGCCCAGTTCAGCTCAACAAACATGATGAGCACCGAACAGATGAGCACCTTGTCCGCGAGGGGATCAAGGAATTTGCCCATGCTGGTGACCATGCCGGCGTGCCGCGCTATATATCCGTCGATCCAGTCGGTGATGGCGGCAAAAATAAAGACCAGCGCGGCAAGAATGCAGAGCGTCGGCCCCTGAAAATACAGAAGGACGACGACAAGAGGCGCCATCAGGATGCGCAGCAGGGTGATTTTGTTGGCAAGGTTGAGCATTGCTCCTCTCTCGCGCCTGTACAGATCTGAGTGCCTGTTCAGCGGTAGCATAAAACCTGACCGGAGAAAAGAGGAAAAACACGCGCCCCGTTCCGCCTGCGCCCCGTGCGGGAGACGCAGCCGGCACAGGGCGCTGGTCCGTGTGGGTTTCCGTTTCCGTCCGGGGGGGATGCTACGTCCTGGCCTGCGGGGCGGAGAGCCCTTCCAGGCTTCCGTCACAGGCTTCAGCAATGGCGTCCGCCAGCGCCAGGAAGGCCGCCTTGGCCGGGCAGTCTCCGTCGAGGTTCACCACCGGGACGCCGCGGTCCGCGGCCACAACGGTGGCCGGGTCCAGCGGGATGGCCCCCAGGAAGCGGATGCCGCAGCTTTGGGCCAGCACACGGCCGCCGCCCTTTTTGAACAGGTCGATTTCCGTGCCGCAGTTCGGGCACACAAGACCGCTCATGTTTTCCACCATGCCGAGGATGGCCGCATCGGCATATTGCAGGAAGTTGATGGCCTTGCGCACATCCGCCAGGGAAATCTCCTGCGGCGTGGTCACCACAACACACTGGGCGTCCGGAATGCTCTTCAGGACGGTCATGTGCTCGTCGCCGGTTCCCGGAGGCGAGTCGATGAGGAGATAGTCCAGGGCGCCCCATTTGACGTCCGCCAGAAACTGCCTGATGGCCGAGGATTTTTTGGGCCCGCGCCAGAGGATGGCCTGATCCCTGTCCTCCAGCAGCGAATCCATGGATATGACCGAGAGGTTGTCGGTGCACACCGCGGGCAGCATGAGGCCGGTGGGGGCGTCGATTTCCACGGAACCCTTGAGGCCGAGGAGATTGGGGACGCTTGGGCCGTGCATGTCCACATCAAGGATGCCGACCTTGTGCCCACGGCTGGCAAGCGCCGCCGCCGTATTGACGGTGACGGAGCTCTTGCCCACGCCGCCCTTGCCGCTCATGACGAAAATCTTGTGGCGGATGCTGCCCAGGGTCCGGGCGATGCGCTTGTCCTGAAGCGCGAACTGATCGGTGCAGTTGCCATCGCCGCCATGAGTGGTGGAATGCGAACAGGATGCGCCCGACGGGCAGGAAGAGCAGGAGGACATGGCATTTCCTTGGATGCTGAAAGTTACGGAACGCGGGTATTCATGGGCGCCAGCCATGGTCGCCCACAAGATCCACAAAGATGACGGGCCCCAGGTCTTCCGTATCCGTCCGGCCCAGGTGCTTGCGTACCCTCAGGAGACGCTGGGTGCGCGGCCGGGATCCCACAGGGATCAGCAGGATGCCCCCCTCGGCGAGCTGGCCGAGAAGCGGCGCCGGAACTTCCGGACCTCCGGCGGTGACGATGATGCGCTCAAAGGGCGCAGCCAGTGGTAACCCTTTGGTGCCGTCGCGGCAATAGGTGCGAATAGTTGCCAGTTGCAGCGATTGCAGCAGGGCGCGGGTGGCGGTGTGCAGTTCCGGCATGCGCTCCAGCGAAAAAACCGCGCAGCCCATGGCCGCGAGTATTGCCGCCTGGTAGCCGGAGCCTGTGCCGATTTCCAGCACGCGCATGCCCGGCTGCGGCTGGAGCATGGCCGTCATCAGCGCGACGATGGAGGGCTGGGAAATGGTCTGGCCAAAGCCGATGGGCAGCGGCGTGTCCTCATAGGCATGGGCACGGAGCGCTTCCTCCACAAAGAGATGCCGGGGCACGGAGGCCATGGCCGCAAGCACGGCCGGAGCCTCGACGCCCCGTTGCGCGAGCTGCCGGGCGATCGCTTCCACCATACGGTGCCGAAGGCGCCGGGGGTCCACCTGGGGCGTGGCCGGGATGCGCCGTTCCGCAGCGCCGGAATGGGGATGTCTGCCACTGAACATATGCCGGAAGTGAGAACAGATTTTTCACTCCAAGTCAATGCGTCGTGCGGGGCGCGCATGGTTTCCGGGGCGCCGGCGCTTTGGCGGTGCCGGCGGCCTGGGTCGCCTTGAAAAAGTTGCCCCATTGTGCGACCATTCTCTTCTGCCACAAGGAGTTGCCGATGCGTACCACGAGCATCCTGTCCACGGCGCTGGTGATCCTGGTCATCGGGGCACTGGCCGTCGGCGGTTATGTCTTTTTCAAGGATCTTGACGGGCCCGTCATTCAGATTTCGCCGTCCACGGGCCGTGTGTCGCCTGCCACCAACCTTGAGATCAGGATGAAGGACCCGGCGGGCATCCGTGCGCTGGTGGTGGGCATCCGCAAGAACAATGTCCTCAATGTCATCTTCAACCGCCATTTTGACGACTATCTTTCCGAGCGCACGGTGAGCGTTCCTCTCAAGGATGCCCAGTTGCGCGAGGGAGCGTTTGAACTGGAGATTCGTGCCACGGACGGCTCGCTGGCGGGCTTCGGCCAGGGCAATACCCGCACCGAGCTCATTCCCATGCGTCTGGATACGCAGCCGCCGCGCATCTCCGTAAAGACGCTGCCGCCCAATGTGCGCCGTGGCGGCGCGGCGGTCATCCGGTATGCCATCGACGAGGAAGTGAGCCGAAGCGGTGTTCTGGTGGCCGGATATTTTGTTCCCGGCTATCTCCAGAAGGACGGCAGCTATCTGTGCTTCTTCCCTTTCCCCTACACCATGACCGCCCGCGACTACAAGAATGCCGTTGAGATCACGGCCACGGATCTCGCCGGCAATACCACCAGGAGCCGGCTTTCGGTCATGGCGTTTGAGCGCACCTTCAAGAGCGACAATCTTGAACTCAAGGACAACTTTCTCCTTGCCGTGGAAAACAAGCTGCGGCACCTTGCGCCAAAGGCCGCCAATCCCCTTGAGTGTTACCTGTACATCAATAATGATGTCCGCGCGGCCAATGTGCAGAGCCTGCGTGAGCTCAGCCGGGATACGGCGGCCGCCATCCTCTGGCGCGGCGCCTTCCTGCGGTTGCCGCGCTCGGCTGCGCGCGCCGGTTTTGCGGACCATCGCTTCTTCCACTATCAGGGCCAGCTGGTGGGCGAATCCTTCCATCTTGGTTTTGATCTGGCCTCGGTGCGCAATGCCGAGGTGCCTGCCGCCAACAGCGGCCGCGTCATCTTCACGGCAGAACTGGGCATTTACGGCAACCTCATCGTCATTGACCATGGCCTGGGGGTCATGTCCCTCTATTCACACCTGAGCGAAACGCTCACCGAACCCGGAAAAGTGGTGAACAAGGGGCAGGTCATCGGCCGCACCGGCAGCACTGGCCTCGCGTTCGGGGATCATCTGCATTTCGGCATGCTGGTGGGCGGCGTGGAAGTCACGCCGCTTGAATGGATCGACCCCAAATGGATCCGGGACAATATCGTCGAAAGGATCGGTCTGGAATTTTTTGGTGGCCGCTGAGTTGCACAGTCTTCGCTGTACCGCGCAAAAAAAGGAACCTCCGGGGAAACGGGGGTTCCTTTTTTTGTTCTTCATCAGGGGCGTTCGCCGTCAGGTTTTTGAAGCGGCCCCTCCACAGAAGACCTGCTGCAACGCCAATACCGAAGCTCCTCCGCGCCTCCGCGGAAGAAGTCGGCAGATAAATGCCCTATGCCGTCGTTGGATGGGCATGTGCCT
Source organism: uncultured Desulfovibrio sp. (assembly GCA_964576895.1). Lineage (GTDB taxonomy): Bacteria > Desulfobacterota > Desulfovibrionia > Desulfovibrionales > Desulfovibrionaceae > Desulfovibrio. The sequence goes on along the minus strand of CAZNXQ010000017.1, from coordinate 17,122 downwards.
GGTGCAGGCCGCGCTGCTGACGTGGAGGACGGCACAGCTTGCTCATCTGGCGCAGGTACTGCTTGTGGCGGCTGAGGAAGAAGGCCAGCGGCGGTGAAAAATTGCGGCCAAGCAGGCCATCCACCAGCATCTGGCTGATTTCGCGTTCACGGGTGAGCACCAGCTGGGCGCGGGCCAGGACGTGGCGGTCCGCATCGGGCATGGAGACGAGCATTTTGCGGAACGCTTCCTGGGCGCGCGGCTGATAGTACCAGAAATACATGAGGTCGAGGGCGTTGATGATGAACGCCCGCTCCAGTTCCCTCCCCCTGGAGCCGCCGTGCCCCTTGAGGCCACCCTGCCGCGCCAGCATGACAAGCGCGTCTTCCTGGGGGAAAAGCAGTTCCAGGCGCGTATAGCAGGCAAAGACATTGGCGATCTTGCTCTTGTAGTCCCAGCGGCGCATGCGCAGATTGACCTGGCTGTCGGCATAGCCCTCAATGATGGCCGCCACCGTGTCGGACGCCATTTTGGAAACAACGGCCGCGCTCGGCACAAGATAGAGCTCCGGCTGGGCAACCCCCAGGAACAGGAGGAGCTTGAAGAGCACGAAATCATAGAACGAGGAAACCGGAATGGCCAGACCGCTACGGAAGAAGTTGCCGATGGCCGCTTCCTTGGGGAAGCCGCGAAAGACATTGTGCGCGCAGATGTAAAAACCGTTGACGATATTGAGCACCGTGAAGACGAGGGTCGGATTGTTCTCCACGGAAACGCCAAGACCGTCCTGAAGCAGCCAGACGCGCACCATGACTTCGAGGAGAAGGACGGAAATACCCGTATACATCAGCGAATCGCAAAGACGGCTGATGCTTACCTGTTCCTTCCAGTGGATGAGCGTGCCCCTGGAAAAGCCGTTGGCGGCAAACATCATCTGCACGACATTGCGGACGCCCGTGATGCCGAACCAGATGAAGGTGCCGAACCAGGCGAGGAACCACCAGTCCTGGGTGTACAGGAAGGAGAAAAAGGCGGGGATAAAGCCCAGGAGCACCTTGAGCCAGTTGCTGATGGCACTGTTGAGGTAGGTCAGGCCGAGCCGTGTGCGGCCATGGGAATTGCCCGCGCCGAGCAGGTCGTTCTGGCGCGCCTGGTTGAGGCCGCCCAGATTGGCAATATTGCCGTGCTTGCAGATGCGGCAATATTCGCTGGCGGTTTCCCATTCGCTCTTGCGTTCCATGCCCAGGTGGCGGCAGCCGGGGAGGCGGCGGAAATGGGCCCCCAGGCGCTGCCAGAATGTCGGATTTTCCGGTTCGCGGAAGGTTTCGGTCTCTTCCACGGGCGAGCAGAGGGGGATGGGCCGCACCTGCTGCGGTTTACGCTTGAGCTCGGCCAGGGCGCGGCGGGGCAGCGTTTCTCTGAGCACAAGGCCCATGCCGAAGGAGCGGCGTCCGCCGGAGCTTGTGCCCAGGCGGGATTTGAGCGGATTGTGACGATAATGCTCCCAGAGTTTGGGGACATTGCGAAGAATGTCCCGGAACTTGGCGGCCCGCTCTTCGTCACCCTCCCGTTCCAGATGGCGCCCCATCTGCCGGATCATCTGCTTGACGCGCGGGCCGAGGCCAAGGTTGAGGGCCCGCTGCAATTCGCCGATGGCCTCAAGATCGTGCAGGCGCCCTTCAAGCCAGGCGCGCATGTTGAAGATCTCCAGATGGGTGATGGCGCCATGGCAATCGGAGAGCACCTCTGCCACATCCTCCACCCGAAGGTCGGTAAGACCCAGTACGAGACGATAGCCGGGATTGAGCTCCTGCAGTTCGCGCACAAGTTCCTGCGGGCTGAGGTGCAGCAGTTCCGGTACGTCTTCGGGGCCGGACGGGGCGGCGTCATGCACATTCGGAAATGTCTCCGGGCCGAGCCATTCATCGGCGATGATGTCGGCGCTCAGGTTCTCCAGGGCGGCAAGTTCCTCGGTGACGGCAGGGTCCGAGGAGCCGCTTTTCGCAAGCCGCTGGGCCCGTTCCCGCGCCGCGGGCAGGATATGCCGGTGGAGACATTCGGAGAGATGGTGCATGGAGGGCTGTCCCCGGCCCACAAAGCGGAGGAACTCCTGGGGATCAAGGGGGGGCACATCAACGCCCCAGGCGGCGGCCAGGCCCGGTCGGAACTGCTCGTTCCAGACGTTGAGGATGTTGAGGATGCGCTTCTTTTTCCAGACCAGGACTTCCTTGCCGCGTTTCATCATTTCCGCAAGCTTGGGATTATGGAGAAATTCCAGGAAGTCCTCGTTGGAGCTGAAACCGCGCGGGATCCAGAACAGCCGCGCATAGCGCCCGTGGAAGCGCACCAGATACTCAATACCGATACGCACGGTGATGCCGGTGATTTCCGAAGCGCGGAGGATCTCACGCGCCGCGTCCGGTGGCACCCAGTATTCATAGCCGATGGTAATGTCGCGGATGCCCTTGATCCAGGCGTCCATGATGAGGTGGGTGGGCGTTTTGCGGCCCTTGGTATTGGCATCGTAAACGTGGTCGTCAAAGGCGATCTGGTTCCATTCCTCAGGCATTTCCGGCAGGTGATAGCGGGCGAGCATATGCCGCACGATGCGCGGCGTGCCCTGCACGGTGCGCCGGAAATCATGGGCCAGCTTGAGTTGGGTCAGCCGGTCGCCATGGGCGCGCACCATGTCTTTCATTATCTGCATGAGGACGCGCGCGGTATTGCGCCGCAGAAGCGAATGGGCGCTGTTGAGCACCTCGTCGTAAAGGACCTCAAGGGCAAGGAGCCTGTCGCGCGCCTGTGCGTCGCCCACCTCCAGGTTCCGGAGAAGATTGATGACCGCATAGGCCATGCGCGCCACCGGCGTGGCGGCCAGTTCCTTGATGCCGTGCGGGTGGAGATTGGGGTCAAAAAGACCGTCATCGGAAGGGCCGGTACGCGACTCAAGAATACGGTTGACAAGGGAAAGGATGTCCTTGTCCTGCTTGTCAAAGTAAATATCGCTCCAACGTTCCGCCACGCCGAGCCTCCCTTGCTGGCCGCCGTGATGAAAGGATCACCGGCGAAAATTTGCCGGGGCGCGTCCCGACGGCAATGCCCCGTGACGCGCCCCGTGAGAGGTGCTGTTTTTCCTAGATGAATTCGTCCATGCGGCCCGAACGCACTTTCTGGAGAAGGCGTTCCGCCGCGCCGCGTTCATGTTCGGTGAGCTGCTCCAGTTTTTCGGCGATGACCTTTTCGCCAAGCTGGCGCGTATAGGGCGTCGCATAGTTGAGGAGAAATTCCATGAACGATGCCATGGAGTTGGGCCCGCACTGGGACTTGATGTTCCCGCCGCGAACCAGAGAGATAAACTCCCTGCCGCTACGGCCCAGGCGCGGGCAGGCAGTGCAGAAGGAGGGCAGGTGCCGGGCCTCTTCCAGGAGGAAACGCACGACCTCATCCAGATGGCAGTCTTCGCCGATGGGGAAGGGCGCCTTTTCACCGGGGGCGTCCGTCCAGCTTTCATAGGGGTTGGCGATGCTGCCCGTGAGCAGTTGCGAACAGCCCGTATTGCAGGCCGCGCGCCAGAGTCCGGCGGGTTCGCGCGTGGTCAGCAAAATGCCGGTATAGGGAATGGCGAGGCGCGTGATGGCGACGCAGCGCAGGAAGTCCTCGTCATTCATGGCATACGGCGGCTGGAAGTCACAGCCGGGCGCGGGCCGCACGCGGTGCAGATTGACCGTGCGGCCGCCCGCGCCGTATTCACGGGCAAGATAGGCGGCATGGGCCGCCAGGGCGAGCAGATCAAACTCCCAGGGGCCCAGCCCCAGGGCAAGGCCCAGCCCCACATCGGTCATCCCGGCCCGAAGCGCCGTTTCGGGGCCGAGCAAACGGCCGGCATAGTCGCTTTTGGGGCCGCCGGGATGGGCGTTGTGATAGCTCTCTTCGTGGTAGGTTTCCTGATAGATGTTGACCGTGCCGGCTTCGGTGCGCCGCAGCAGCGCGTATTCCTCGGCGGTGAGGACGCCGAGATCCAGATTCACCCGGCGGATCTCACCCATGCCGTCAAAGAGCCGGTGCAGGGTGTCAACGGCTTCGGCCCAGTATTCCACATCGGCGCTGGTGCTCTGGCCGCTTACCAGCACCACCCGCTTGTGTCCCTGCCGGATGAGTTTGCGCGCGGCTTCGCGAAGTTCCGACTGGTCCAGGCGCTTGCGCTGGATGGCTGTGTTGCCCTTGCGGGAGGCGCAGTAACGGCATTCGCTGGCACAGGTATTGCTGATGTGGAGCGGTGCCGTGAGCACGATGCGGTCACCGTAGACCTTTTGTTTCACCAGATCCGCGGTGCCGAGAATGAGCTGCAAATCCTCCGGTTTCCGTACCCGGAGCAGGGCGACGATTTCGTCGGGGCCCAGCGGCTCCAGTGCCAGGGACTTATCAAGAATCTCGCGCACAACGGCCGTTTCGGGCGCGCTTTCACGGGCAAGCGCCGTTTCGAGGGCAACGGGGTCCAGCCAGGACGGGGCGGAAGCGGACGGAGAGGTGCCGGGCATAGTGCATCCTTAAAGATTGGCAAAAGGTGAGCCCACGGCCGGTGCCGCGGGGGAGACGAACGTCTGCGGTGGCTGCAATCTAGCATGCCATGGAAAGAAACGCCAGTCGGAAAGGGCGCGCGCCCGCGCGGAAGGCCATGGCCGCCGTCAGGACGCGGCGCGGTGTTGGCGGGAACGGCATTTCTGTGGCTTGGCCGGCGCGGCAGGTGCCGGGGATTTCGGCGCGGGAGGCGTGAGATCCGGGGGCGGGGGAATGACCGGCACATGGGCGCTGCTGCCAAGATGACGCAGAAAGAATTCCGTCAGCGCGTCATCAAGGCGCTGCGCCAGGGCGGCGCGCGTTTCGGGGGGCACCGAAAGGCAGAGTTCGGGAAGTTCCGAGGCGATACCGGGCGGACAGGGGGCCATGAGGGCCCCGGTGTCCGCCTGGGGAAGCTCCAGAACCGTGGCCTTCAGCGCCGGTATGCGTGCGATGGCCCCGGCATGGAGATCGGCCCTGTCCAGTTTTTCCGCGCCCGCCACCACCAGCAGGAGCGGCGGATAAAAATGGCGGAACGACGTGGGGCCGAAGAGCATGCCATACCCCGGCGCCACGGCGGCCACGGCCTTGATGCGCGGGTCCGCCAGACTGCGCCTGAGGGGAAAGGTCGCGCATATGGCGTCGATCTTTTCCCTGACCCAGGGATTGCAATAGGCATCCCCGGCGCCCGCCCTGGCACAGTAGCCGGACCATGGGGCGCAGTCGGGGAGGGCCCCGCCAAGGAGCAGGGCCGCCGTGGCGCCGGTGCCGAAACCGAGCACACCGATGAGCCCCGGATCAATGCAGGCGGCAAGTTCCTTGTCATCCAGCAGGATGCGGATGGTGGCCGAGAGTTCCTTCGCGCGGTTTTCCAGCTGCGGCCAGGTGAAAAGGTCGTCCATGTTGTGCATACTGTCATGGGCGTGGGCCGGGGCCGCCACCACGAAACCTCTGGCGGCGAGGCGGGCGGCGGTGTCATGGTAGGAAAACCGCGTTCCGGGCGTTGCGTGCGAAAGCAGGAGCAGGGGAAAGCGCCCTTCCGCCGGGCGGCCGTTGCGCGCGGCATAGAGTGTCCAGGGGGTGTAACTGAGCTCGCGCGGCTGCCGGGTGCCCGGATACCAGACATTGATGTCCAGGCGCAGGGGAGGTTCGGTCAGCACCTCGCCAAGCGTGCGGAAGGCGGGCTTGTATGCTTCGGCGGCATGTGCCGTGCCGGAGGCCACGAGCAGCAGAACGGCGGACAGGGCGCCCAGGAGGTACCGCATCCAGGAAGGGGATCGCATGCCGCCTGTTGTGCCACAGCCGCCGCTGAGGTACAAGGGGCAGGTGGGACGTTGCCGATGCCGGGCGCCCGCTCCCCGGCATGCTCTCCCCGGTGTGCGCGCGGAGCCGCGCCGGTCATTCCGCTCCCTGCATGAGGAGTTTCTGGCGGATGGAAACACTGAGTTATTTTCTGGATTTTGTGCTCCATATTGACGTCCATCTTTTTGAGCTTGTGGAACAATATGGCCTGTGGATCTACGCCATCCTGTTCGTCATCGTCTTTTGCGAGACCGGGCTGGTGGTCACGCCGTTTCTGCCCGGCGATTCCCTGCTTTTCGCGTCCGGTGTGGTGGCCGGGGCCGGGCTGATGGGCTATCCGGAAGTCATGCTCGTCTTTCTGGCGGCGGGCATCAGCGGGGACGCCGTGAATTATTGTATCGGCCGGCATGTGGGGCCGCCCATCTTTTCGCGCGACAGCCGCTTCATCAGGAAGGAATACCTTCTCAAGGCGCACCATTTCTACGAACGCCATGGCGGCAAGGCCATCGTGCTTGCGCGTTTCATCCCCGTCGTGCGTACCTTCGCCCCCTTTGTGGCGGGCATTGCCCTGATGAATCCGGCCGTGTTTTTCTTTTATAATATCATCGGCTGCCTGCTCTGGGTGGGGGCGCTCGTCTCGGCCGGCTTTTTTCTCGGCAATCTGACGTGGGTCCGTGAAAATTTCAGTCTTATCGTCTATGCCATCATCCTGCTTTCCGTCATGCCGGTCTGTATCGAGTTCGTCCGCGCCTGGCTTGGCCGTGGAAAGGACGCCGCCACCCGGCAGGGGAGGAATGATGACCACGCCTGAATGTCCGCGCGATGCCCGGCAGGGCGCGGCGCAAGGCCGGGGCGCGCCCAGAGGGCTGCGTCCGCATATCGCCCTGGTCGGGCGCCGCAATGCGGGAAAGTCCGCCCTGCTCAATGCCCTGGCGGGGCAGACGGTTTCCATTGTCTCGGAAACGCCCGGCACCACCACCGATCCTGTCGCCAAGACCATGGAGCTGGCCCCGCTTGGCCCTGTGGTCCTGCTGGATACGGCCGGTATTGACGATGAGGGCGATCTTGGCCGGCAGCGCGTGGAACGCACCCTGACCACGCTGCGCGGTGTGGATGCCGTGCTTCTTGTGACGGACAGGGGCCGCTGGGAAGCCCCGGAGCGGGAGCTCGCCGCCCTGCTGGACAAACGGGGCATTCCCTGTGTGGTGCTCCACAACAAGGCGGATCTTGGGGACTGTGAGCCCCAGGCCACGGGCGGACGGCGGGAGATCGCCGTTTCCGCCAGGTCCGGGACCGGTGTGGGCGCCGTAGTGGCGGAACTTGCGCGCATCCTCCCGGATGCCGCCCTGCGCCAGCCCCCGCTTCTGGAGGATCTGCTGGCTGCGGGCGGCCTGGCGGCGCTGGTGGTGCCGCTGGATTCCGGCGCGCCCAAGGGGCGTCTTATTCAGCCCCAGGTGCAGACCATTCGCGATTGTCTTGATGCGCGCGGCATCTGCCTTGTGACAACGCCGGAGGAATATGCGGGAGCCCTGCAACGGCTGAAGGCGGCGCCGGATCTCGTGGTCTGCGATTCGCAGGTGGTGCGCGAGAGCGTGGCAGCCACTCCGCCGCAGGTGCCGCTGACCACCTTTTCCATCCTCATGGCGCGCCTCAAGGGGGATCTCACGACACTGGCCGCCGGGGCTGCCGCTCTGGAACGACTTGCGCCCGGTGAGACGGTGGTCATTCAGGAGGGCTGTTCCCACCATCCCCAGGCGGACGACATTGGCCGCGTCAAGCTGCCGCGGCTGCTGCGCGCGCTGGCGGGCGGGGACGTGCATGTGGTGATGGCCGCGGGCACGGAGTTCTTTGCCTATCCCGCCGGGACAAAAGCCGTCATCCACTGCGGCGGCTGCGTCATCACGCGTCGCCAGATGCTGGAGCGCATGGCCGCCGCCCGCGCGGCGGACCTTCCCATGACCAACTACGGGCTTGCCCTTTCTCTGGGGCAGGGCGTGCTGGAGCGGGCGCTCGCGCCGTTTCCCGAAGCCCTGGCGGCGTACAGGGCAGCGCGCTGAAAATTCATCGGCAGCACGCCGCAGCCATACGTCGGCCTGACCTTCTCCGTTGCGCCTGGGCATTCCCGATCGACGCGCAGGTTCCAATGACCGTGTCATCAAGCCGTGGCGTTATCCCCCGGAAAGATTTTCCTGGAATATATTTTGCTTGGATTTGGATATTTTTCACTACGCGCGAAATTTTTTCCTGCTTCGTGAGGGATGCGCGATGATCGCCTCTGCGAGCGCACAGCGCATCACCCTCCTTTGAGCTCCAGGGGAGGCCGCATATGGCCTGGCGCGGGAAGAAAGCCTGTATACATGCATAACGCGTGAATAGGTCTGCGTCTTCCTGCAAGGAGAGCACGGATGATACATTTGATGGCGGAACAACACCACGGCATCCAAAGGTCTTTTTCTGCGCTCCAATTTCCGCGCCCCAACAGCGGAGGCATTGAAAACCTGGCCTGCGCTTCAGCGGTGGGCAGGACGGTGGCGTTTGATTATGTCACGCTGACGGACGGCGGCAAAACGGTCAGCCCTGACGGGCGGTTCGCCGCTCCAGGGTCGAAGGAAGAGGCCACGGCGTCTGCCGATGTGCCTGCGTCCTCACATTTCCGGCGTCAGCTTGTGGAATATCTTGAAAAACAGGACAGGGATATTTTCGCCGCGCATGACCGCTCGCAGGGCCATTTTTCGCTTAGTCCCCTGCAGGCGCAGGCGGCTCCGGTTTCCGCAACCATGAGCAACGGCACCCGGGTTTCCGTATCAACCTCCAGTCATGGCGCGACAGTCCGGCTTGCCCTTTCGGACGGGCGCACGCTCGCTGTTGACGGCATCAGCGGGGATGTCCGTTTTAGCCACGCTGAAAACGGGGAACTCCTCATGATCACCGGGGACGCCACCTTCGCCTTCGATGCCCAGGGCAACAGAATCGTCACTGGAGAGGGCGGTGATGCGCTTGCGGGCACTGACGGAAACGACGTCATCATCAATTTTTCGGATTCGGCGGTGCGGGGCGGCGCCGGGGATGATCTGGTCATCACCTATGCAAGCCGGGCAGATATTTCCGGCGGCGATGGCAACGACAAGGTCATTGTGGCCGGAAGATTCGTGCAAAGTCTGGATATCTCCCTCGGCGACGGCGATGACAGCCTTGAAGTCGACGAAACCCTGAATGCCGATATCCGCATTGACGGCGGCGACGGCAATGACAGCATCCGGCTGGGCAAAGTCATGGGCGATGGCGACATCAGCCTGAATGGCGGCGATGGAGATGATGGAATCAGTATTGATTTTCTCTCCGCCGGCTCTGTCGTAGTTTCGGGCGGCAACGGTAATGACGAGATGGAAGTAGGGTTCCTGTATGCCGCCGGACGTGATGCCGGACGACTGGATGGCGGGGCCGGAGACGACAGGATTTTCGTGCAGGGGCTCCACGGCGCATCAATCGGCAGCGGTGGCGGCAATGATGTGATTCGCGTCGGCTCCGCTGTGGACAGCGTCATTGACGGCGGCGACGGCGACAACGAAATTTCCGTGGAAACCATGTTCCGCAGTCTTTTGGTCAACGGCCTGGGCAATGACGCCATTTCCGTCACTTCCATGATCTCAAGCATGATCCTGTCCCCGGAAATGCTGGCAACGGGCCTGTGGGAAAATGTCGCTTCCCCGGACGGCAAGGCCCCGCGGGATGACGGCGAGGACGACACGCTGCGCGGTATCGCGTGGGGCGGGGGCGCCTCCCGGACGTTTGAGGCGGTGCTGGCGCAGAGCTCGCGCATGCCGGAACTTCCGCTGAAGGAGGCGGCCCCGCTTTTGTAGCGGCGGCACGGCTCGTCCCCCGTGTTGCCTGGGAGATTGCCCATGATGTCCATCACCGCCACGCAGGGTCCGCTGAACACCCTGCTTGACCATTTTGCTGCAGCGAGACAGGTGCCCTCTTTTCCGTCTGCCGTTGTGGAGACCGGCGCGGCGACAGCGGCAGATGCAGGCGCGGGCGAAACCATCAGAAGCCTTGCGGATGATCTCCAGGTCCACGATTTCCAGAGCAGGCTCGCGCACTTCCGGCAGTCCGTCTCCGCGCTCACGGAGGGCGGCGCGCAGATTTCCGGCACGGTCGGCCCCTGCGGTGTATCCGAAGTGAATATCGTCCTGAAATCCGGGGAAAGCGTGTATTTTGCGGATCTGCCGGGCAATGTCCGCTTTTCCGATACCGGGGACGGCGGCATTGAGGTCGTCACCGATGAATTCGTCAGGATATACGACCTGCATGGCCGGCTTGTCTCGGAAAGCGCCGGCGGCGCACCTCTGGAAGGAAGCGACAGCGGGGATGTCATCTTCAATGTCACTGGCGCGCAGGTGAACGCTAACGGCGGTAATGACACCATCTTCACCATGCCGGGTACTGTGAATATTGATGCGGGCGATGGAGATGACAGGGTGTATGTGCTTGATGGTCCAGGTGGTGGCAATACGCTCAGTATTTCTCTGGGCGCGGGCAATGACAGCTTCCGCTTTCTCGGCGCCGAAGCTTCACCCACCGGCCATACGCTCTATGTCAACGGCGGCAACGGGGACGACACCATCATGCTCAACAGAGGCGTGGCTGGCGGCCGGATCGACGCGGGGAACGGGGACGATTCCATTCTCTCCTCCGAACTCCTTCTCAATCTTCACATTCTCGGCGGAAGCGGCAACGACAGAATTTCACTTGAAGGTCTTGCAAACGGCTCGGTAGACGCGCGTGATGGATCGGATACGGTATCCATAGATTCCCTGTTTGCCTCCAGTGTGCTTCGCGGTGCGCATCCTTCAACTGGCATCAAAAATGAGTATGCCGGGGATATTCGCATTTTTGCCAGAGACAGCGCCGGACGATGGGCCCCGTCAGGCGGCACGATCGACGGCAGACCGCAAATATCGGTTGAGGTGTAGTGGCGGCTTTTGGGGGCAGGGCGTTTTTTACGACAGGGCCCTGGTCATGTGCGGGACCAGGGCCCTGTGTGTGATATGTCTGTTCCCGTGTTACCCCTTGAAGGGCGAAATGGCCCGCAGGGTCTTGATGACATCCGGGAAGTTGGCGAGCACATAGTCCACCTCATCCCCGGTGGTATAGCGGGACAGGGAAAGGCGGATGGAACCATGGGCGTAGTTGAAGGGCACGCCCATGGCGCGAAGCACATGCGAGGGTTCGAGGCTGCCGGAGGTGCAGGCCGAGCCGGAGCTGGCGGCAATGCCCAGGCGGTCGAGCATGAGCAGGATGGCCTCACCTTCCACATTCTTGAACGAGATGTTGCTGGTATTGGGCAGGCGGTTTTGGGTGTCCCCGTTGACGCGGCTGTCCGGGATGCGTTCCAGCAGGCCGGATTCCAGCCGGTCACGGAGCAGGGCCACATCCACGCGCTCCTTTTGCATGAAGTCCGCGCAGAGTTGCGCGGCCACGCCCAGGCCCACGATATAGGGCACATTTTCCGTGCCCGCGCGCCGGCCGCGCTCCTGATGTCCACCGCGCAGCAGCGGGCGAAAGCGCACGCCCTTGCGGATATAGAGCGCGCCGATGCCCTTGGGCGTGTGCAGCTTGTGCCCGGAAAGGGAGAGCATGTCCGCGGGCAGATGATGCAGGTCGATGGGCACCTTGCCCACGGCCTGCACCGCATCCGTGTGGAAGAGGATGCCCCGCTCCTTCGCCATTTCCGCCATCCGCTGGATGGGATAGATATTGCCCACTTCGTTATTGGCGAACATGATGGAGACAATGGCCGTGTCATCGCCGAGGGCGGCGGCGTATTCCTCCAGATCAAGGCGCCCCTTGTCATCCACGCCGAGCATGGTCACGCGGTAGCCCTGGTGCTCCCAGTAGCGGCAGACACTCAGCACCGCCGGATGCTCCACACGGGTGGTAATGATGTGGCGCCGTTCGGGCTGGCTTTGCAGCGCTGACCAGATGGCCGCATTATCGCTTTCGGAACCGCAGGAGGTGAAGAGGATCTCGTCCGGCTCCGCGCCGAGCAGGGCGGCCAGACGTTCGCGCGCCGTTTCCACGGCTTCGGCCACCTGACCGCCGAAGGTGTGCATGCTTGAAGGATTGCCGTACAGCTCGCCGAAATAGGGGAGCATGGCATCAAGCACTTCGGGAGCGATGGCCGTAGTGGCGTTATTGTCCAGATACACGGTCTTCATGGCTCAGGCCTCCTCCACCACGATGTCCGGCTCCACATGCTCACGCAGGAGCCGCTCCACCAGGTTGCCGATGGTCACGTTGCTGGAACGGCACTGGGAACAGCGGCCGTGCAGGGCCACCACCACGCGCTTGCCGTCCACGTCCACAAGTTCGATATCACCGCCATCGGCCGTGAGCTGGGGCCGGATCTCCTCGTCAATGACCTTGAGCACCTGCTGCATGCGCTGGACATTGGTAAGGCGCGGCCGGGGCTTGAGCTCCTGCAGGGGTTTCTGCTTCAGTTCCGTGGCGAGGATCTCGGCGATCTCGTCCAGGCATTCGCCACACGCGCCGCCGGCCTTGGTGTATGCCGTGACTTCCTCAACGGTCTTGAGGTTGTTCTCGCGGATGGCGCGGATGATCTGGGCATCCGTCACGCCGAAGCACTTGCAGACGAGCTTGCCCTCCTCATGGGCATGCGGCACCGCGGGCTCGCCCTTCCACTGGCGGATGGCGGCTTCCAGCGCCTCCTGCCCCATGACCGAACAGTGCATCTTCTGCTTGGGGAGGCCGCCCAGCGCGTTGGCAATATCCTTGTTGGTGAGTTTGAGGGCCTCGTCCACGGTCATGCCCTTGATCATGTCCGTCAGCACCGAGCTTGAGGCAATGGCGCTGGCACAGCCGAATGTCTCGAAGCTGGCATTCTCGATGACGCCCGCATCGCTGATCTTGAGGTAAAGCTTGAGCGCATCGCCGCAGGCGAGGCTGCCCACTTCGCCAATGGCATTGGCATCCGGCAGTGGCCCGGCGTTGTGCGGATGCAGGAAGTGGTCATGGACGGCCTCAGTGTAATTCCACATACGATCCTCCTGAAATGGGGCGCTCTTCGCCCGTATCGCCCCAAGCGGAGCCGGGGGTATTTTTGCACTGTTCGCACATTTCCTGCAAGGTACGCTGCCGCAGAAAATCGCGCATATGTCGGTCAAGGGCCTGCCAGAAGGCCCGTGTGGAGCACTGCTCCTCATGGGTGCAGGGTTTGTTGGTGGTGAGACAGCGCACGGGCGCGATCTCGCCTTCAAGGTGCAGGAAAACATCTTCCATATTGATGTCCGCGGCGGGTTTGGCGAGGGCATAGCCGCCGCCCGTGCCGCGCACGGCCCGCAGAATGCCGAGTGGCTTGAGCGCCCGGACGATCTGTTCCAGATAGCCGGAGGAAATGTGCTCCTCCTTCGCCACCTGGCCAAGCTGGAGCAGGCAGCCTTCAGGCTGGGCCGCAAGACGCAACAGAAAGCGCAGGCCATAGCGTGTTCGGGTGGAAAAGCGCATGGGGAAGCTGTCTCCTTTGGCGGCGCTTCGCGCATCCGTCAGGACGCGCGTTCCCCGCCATGGCGGGCAAGGGCGGTGAGGCTGAAGGGGGTTTCCTGATAGACGTAATAGTTGAGCCAGTTGCTGTAAAAAAGATGGGCGTGCGCGCGCCAGGTCATGAGCGGCATGACATCCGGGTCGTCGCCGGGATAGTAGTGGCGCGGGATGGCGGGATTGTCGCCCCTGGCAAGATCCCGCCTGTATTCCGCGTCCAGAGTGCCCCGATCATATTCCAGATGGCCGGTCATGAAGACCTGGCGCTGGTCCCGGCTCTCCACCACGGCAAGGCCCGCTTCGGCGGATTCCGCAAGGACGCGCAGCTCAGGATGCCGGAGCACGTCTTCGGTGCGCACCTCGGTGTGGCGGGAATGCGGCGCGAGAAATTCATCGTCAAAGCCCCGGAACAGGCGGCATTCCGGTCGAAGCACCTCATGGCAGAAGATGCCGGAAACCTTGTCCGGCAGCACATGCTTGGGCACGCCGTAAAAGTGGTGCAATGCCGCCTGCGCGGCCCAGCAGAGATACAGGGTGGAATAGACGCGGTCACGGGCGAACGTCATGATTTCAACAAGCTCGTCCCAGTAGTCCACCTGGCTGAAGGGCAGATGCTCCACCGGCGCGCCGGTGATGACCATGCCGTCAAAGCTTTTGTGCCGGATCTCGGCGAAGGTCTTGTAAAAACGCTCAAGATGCTGCACGGGCGTATTGCGCGACTCATGGGCCGCCGTTCGCAGCAGGGTGATGTTCACCTGAATGGGGGAATTGCCGAGCAGGCGCAGAAGCTGCGTTTCCGTGGCGATTTTGGTCGGCATCAGGTTGACGATGGCGATTTCCAGCGGGCGGATGTCCTGCCGGTCCGCCCGTTCGTCAGTCATGACAAAGATGTTTTCGCTCGCCAGGGCCGCGCGGGCGGGAAGATCTGCGGGAATTTTGATGGGCATCGGCTCCTCCCGGAAAGTGCGGGGGCTGTGGCGGACGGCGCGGGACCGCACGGGACGGCTGGCGGCATCCGTTAAAAACATAGCCTTTTACTAGGATTTGTCAATGGACCGGCTTCCGCTGGCGCGGAATGCGTGCGCGTCAACGCGGAACAGCTACGGCAACTGGATCGTCTGTATCTCCAGCGGAACAGTGCTGCCGGCGGCGGCCAAGGCCCGCTCCGCCAGGCGGCCGAGCGCGCCGCAGCAGGGCACGCTCATGCGCAGGACGGTGATGCCGGAAGGCGCGGCGTCCCTGATGATGGCGGCAAGCCGCTCCTGAATGGAAGTGTGCGCTTCGAGCTTGGGGCAGGCGAGCAACGGGATGCGCCCGGCAAGCCACTGCGCGTGGAGGTCCGGCAGAGCCAGGCCCGCGCAGTCCGCCGCAAGCAGCAGCCGCGCGCCGCGCAGGAACGGCGCCGTTGACGGCACGAGCGCCAGCTTGACGGGCCATGCGGGCAACTGCGCCGCAAGCGTCCCCTCCGGCGCCGGGGCGTGCGGAGCCAAGCCTCCCTTGTGCGGCAGCACGGGCGTGAGGGCCCGTGGCGTGCTGCCGGGGCAGCCGCCTGAGGCCACGGCGCCGCCGGCTGCTTCCCCATGCCTCTTTGCCGCCAGGGCCGCCGCTTCGTCAAAGGGCGCGGCCTCGCGCGTGGTCAGGGTCAGGGCGCCCTGAGGACAGTTGAGGCAGGCCCCAAGCCCGTCGCAGAAGCTCTCCCCGATGAGGCGCGCCTTGCCGTCCACAATGGCGAGCGCGCCTTCGGCGCAGTCGAGGACGCACTGGCCGCAGCCGTTGCACTTTTCTTCATTGATTTCAATAATGGGCCGAAGCATGGCAACCTCACCTGCCTGCGGGGGCAGTCCTCAGAAGGTCCGGAAGCTCCGCCGGTTGCGCGGCAAGCAGGCGCGCGCCCGCATGGCGCAGTTCCTCGCCGCCGCGGAAGCCCCAGGCCGCGCCCACAGGCAGCATGCCGGCATTGAGCGCCGTGCGCATGTCCACATCGCTGTCGCCCACATAGGCGCAACGCCCGGCCTGGAGGCCAAGTTCGGCCAGCATGGCGCGCGGCACCTCCGGGTCGGGCTTGAGCGGACTTGCCGGACGCGCGCCGCGGACCAGCGCGAACGGGATATCCGGAAAATAATGACTGATCAGGTCAACTGTCCAGGCGTCGGGCTTGTTGGAAAGCACGGCAAGGGTCATGCCCATGTTCGCAAGCGCCGCCAGGGCCTGCGGCATGCCGTCATAGGGAACGGTCTGCTCGCGCAGGCCGACCGCATAGTGGGCACGCGCTTCGGCGGCCAGGGCTTCCAGGGCTTCGCGGGAAAGCTTTGCGGTCACAGCCGGGGGCAGGGCCAGTTCCACCGTGCGCGTAAAGCCGTTGCCCACCATGGCGGCATAGGCGGGGAGCGCATGCGTGGGAAAGCCGTGGGCCGCCAGCATGCGATTGCAGGCAGTCCCGATGTCGGCAAGCGTGTTCAGCAGCGTTCCGTCAAGGTCAAAAAACGCGGCGTCCATGCGGACTCCCTGGCAGTAGTGGATATGGGCAGCGTCACGGCTGACAAGCATAGCCCACGGAGACGGAAAATCCAAGTCCCTCGCGGCGGCGTCCGCCTTGTCTGGACACGGCCCCGTGCCCCTGCTACTGTTGTCACGGGTACCACCGCGCTGACGGGACACGGCCCAAGCCCTCTCCGCTCTTCTTGACGCGGGTACCACCGCGCTATCGTCTGTCGTTCTGGAGGAAGCCATGGCACGAAATGTTCTGACCATCAAGGAGCTTGGTTCGGAAACCTGCTGGATGCTCGTGCAGCAGGCCATCGGCATTCCCGACGCCAAATTGCAATCGGACTTCATGACCGAGCGCGTGGCGCTGCTCGTGTTCGCCCGGCATTCCCTGCCCGAGCGCCTCTGCGTCACCGCCGCCGTGCGGCAGATGGGCGGAACGACCATTTTTGAAGGCTGCGCATCCGATACCTGGCAGAAGGAAGCCGGCGGTTTTCAGGAACACCTGATGCCCATTTTCGGCTATTACCTTGACTGCCTCTACGCCTATGGCCTCCCGGTGACGAGCTGGAATATTTCCGATGAGGAAGTGCGCTTCCCGGTCATCAACGCGGGCAGTCCCGATGCCCATCCCGTCCA
The DNA here is from genome assembly GCA_964576895.1 of uncultured Desulfovibrio sp. Lineage (GTDB taxonomy): Bacteria > Desulfobacterota > Desulfovibrionia > Desulfovibrionales > Desulfovibrionaceae > Desulfovibrio. The sequence continues at coordinate 604 of CAZNXQ010000017.1, read as the reverse complement.
TGCCCTGGCGGATATTGCCTGCATGTTGCGCATTTCCCGCTATCTCAAGGGGGTGACGGCGGCCTGGGTGGGCTGCGCCAACGGCACGCTCCATTCCCTTATCGAGGCGACGGCCTGGTTCCCCTTTGCCCTGCGCGTTGCCGTGCCCCGCCAGTTCGACACAAGCGAACTGGAAGCGCGCGCGGCGCGTATCGGCAGCCCCGTGAGCTTCGTCTATTCCCCCGAAGAGGCGGTGGCTGGTGTCAACTTTGTGTTTGCGGGCTACCGCGGCACCCTGGATGCGGAGGAACAGGCACGCTGGGGCATCACCCCGCAACTGATGGCAAACGCCCGTTCCGATGCGCGTCTTCTGCTGAGTGCCTCGCCGGTGCGCGCCATCCCCGTGGCGCCGGAAGTGCTCTCCAGCCGGGCGTCGCAACTGGTGCGCCAGGCCGAATACCGCCTGCGGGTGCACAAGCGCATCCTGCACTGGGTCTTCGAGGGCTGAGTCTCAGCGGAACCCTGCACCAGACCGCTCTAGAGCATTTTGCTGATGAAAATATCTGTACAACAGATATTTTCATCAGGTTTCGCTGCCTGCATTGCGGCGGAAAAGCGTGGTTTT